>NZ_JBPZHA010000015.1:0-87187 GCF_051857515.1 Hydrogenophaga sedimenti | reverse complement strand
TTGCGCGTGCGCCGCGTACTCAGATTCAGGCCAAGTTCTCGTTGGGTCATCACGCCATTGTTCCTGTCGTGCCTCGCTCATGCCATTCGGGCTTGACCGGGGGTTTTGAACACCATCCCTAGGTGGTGATGGGGTGTCCAAAGATCAACACTATTTGTATCGAGAACTGCAAAAGATCGAGAAAAACAACACCACTTGGTCTGTCTCTACTTGGCGCTCACTGGAGCCGTCCTTCGGTGCGGATGTTGCACAGGCGTTCAGAGATGGTGCAGTGGCTTTCTGGCGTCGGTTCTGTCCTGTACTGGTATCTGAGGGAGCGTCGCTCAACTCAACTCCGTTTCAGGTGATTTTCGGGCTTACTGGCCTGGCAATCGAAAGTGCCGAGTCCACGGACTGGTCCAACAACCTCAGCGATACCGAAGTAACGATAGCGTTCCGCTATGCCATGCATGAGCTCAATGGCTACCCCACGTGGTTCCCGTCGGTGTTCAGACGCAACCCCACGGTTATCCGTGACCTCCTGCTGGCCGAAATCGACTACGAGTTGAGCGTTGGAAGCGCGGGGCAGGACATCTCCTATGTCCTGTACGACCTGAATTGGAGTGGCGAATGGCTTTGGGACTCGCTGGCCCCCGAGTTACTCTCTAGGTTGGCCAAGGCTGAGCCGAAGAATTTGCGTAGCCTGCAGTTCCTGACCAACGTTGTACAGGGCTCATCGTTGGATGGTGGGATGATACAGACCCTGGCGCGAGTGAAAGCAATGTCAACTGCGCCACATGAACACTGTGCGCAGTGGTTCGCGATTTGGACTGGCGTAGCTCCTGGGGAGTCTTTGCCTGCACTCATTGCGCACATTGAGAGCATCCATGCAGATGATGAACGTAGCAAATTTGTGATGCTTGTCCTGACGCAGCTTATGGGAAATAGAAGAAGCCGGACCTCTCGCACCCGGCTTGCGTACCGCACAGCACAACACCTGAAGACGCTCTATTTGCTTGCACACAAGTACGTCAGGTCCCAAGACGACGTTGATCGCGCCGGCGGCGGAGTCTATTCGCCGGGCCTTCGGGATGACGCCCAGGACGCAAGAGAGCAGTTGCTCTCACTTCTGAGCGAGCGTCCTGGTAAAGATGCTTTCGTAGCATTGAGCGAGATCGCACAGCAGCATCCTAGTCAGCAGCACCGCTCGTACATTGCAATGTTAGCCAAATCCAGGGCTGAGTCTGACGCGGCGGGCGCCCCTTGGTCGGAGGAACAGGTCAGGGAATTTAACGAGAACCTTGAGCGGATGCCTCACAACCACCGTGAGCTCTTTGATCTTGCAGTTTTGCGACTCCTTGATCTCAAGGAAGACCTTGAACATGGCGACAGCAGCAATGCACCCATGCTGGCCGATGTGGGGTCCGAGCGCTACGTCAGAAGCTACATTGGTAACTGGCTACGAGATCTCGCTCGTGGCCGCTACAGCGTTCCCCAAGAAGAGGAGCTTGCAGACGCTAAACGGCCTGATCTGCGCTTCCACGGGATAGGCTTTGATGCACCGGTTCCTGTGGAGCTAAAGCTTGCAGACAACTGGAGCGGGCCGAAGCTACTTGAGCGGCTTGAGGTGCAGCTTTGTGGCGACTACCTTCGAGATCGCAGATCAACCTGTGGGGTATTTCTGTTGGTGTACCGAGGCCATCGGAAGTCGTGGCAGCTACTTGACGGTACATCTGTGGATTTCGATGGGTTACTACTAGCGCTTCAGGAGCGCTGGGGATTGCTGTCAGCATCACTTCCAAATGCCGAGGAAGTCCTGGTCATTGGAATCGACCTCACCAAGCGAACTACATCGTCGCGGTGACCCAGCTGGCCCAGACCTCGCTGCGTTCGGTGATCGGCAAGCTCGAACTGGACAAGACCTTTGAAGAGCGCGACATCATCAATGCCCAAGTGGTGCAGGCGATCGACGAAGCGGCGCTCAACTGGGGCGTGAAGGTGCTGCGCTACGAGATCAAGGATCTGACGCCACCCAAGGAAATCCTGCATGCCATGCAGGCGCAGATCACGGCAGAACGCGAGAAGCGCGCCCTCATCGCCGCATCGGAAGGTCGTCGCCAGGAGCAGATCAACATCGCCACCGGCGAGCGTGAAGCCTTCATTGCCCGCTCCGAAGGGGAGAAACAGGCGGCCATCAACAAGGCCCAGGGTGAAGCGGCCTCGATCACGGCCGTGGCCGATGCGACCGCGCAGGCGATCGAGCGCATTGCCGCCGCCATCCAGCAGCCTGGTGGCGAGCAGGCGGTGCAGTTGAAGGTGGCCGAGCGCGCTGTGGACGCTTACGGCAAAGTGGCCGCCGACGCCACCACCACCCTGATTGTTCCGGGCAACATGACCGAGGTTTCGGCGCTGATCGGCTCGGCCATGCAGATGGTCGGCACGACAAAAGCCAGGGGCTGAGAAAAACAGCCTCTTCGGCCTGCTACAATCGCAGGCTTCGCGGAGAGGTGGATGAGCGGTTTAAGTCGCACGCCTGGAAAGCGTGTGTGGGCTAATCCCCACCGCGGGTTCGAATCCCGCCCTCTCCGCCACGAACCCAGAAAGCCACCCTTGCGGTGGCTTTCTTTTTTGGTGTCGCCGCTGACCGACGTCATGGTGTTCCACCAAAAACAAAGGCCGCCCGAAGGCGGCCTTTGTTCTGGTCGGGTCAACCGTGATCAGCGGATCACAGCCAGTTCCGCACGCTTGCCACCCTTGTAGGTGTACAGCGTCAGGGCACCGTTCTTGATGTCGCCCTTTTCGTCAAAGGCGATCGTGCCGGTCACGCCCTTGTAGTTGGATTCCTTCAGCTTGGGCAGGTACTTGGCCGGCTCGGACGAGTCAGCAGCCTTCATGGCCTCGACCATCACCTTGACGGAGTCGTAGACGTAAGGAGCGTAGACCTGCACGTCGGCGTTGTACTTGGCCTTGAAGTCGGCCTTGAACTTCTCCATGCCAGCCTTGGCTTCGCCTTCGACGCCACCGGCTTCCGCGCAGTAGACCTGCTCGTCGGACAGGCCGTCACCAGCCAGATCCACCAGGCCGGACGAGCAGATGCCGTCGCCGCCCATGAACTTGGCCTTGATGCCCAGTTGCTTCATCTGCTTGAGCATCGGGCCTGCGACAGCGTCCATGCCGCCGAAGAACACGATGTCGGGCTTCTTGGCCTTCAGCGTGGTCAGGATGGCGTTGAAGTCGGTGGCCTTGTCGTTCGTGAATTCACGACCGACCAGCTTGCCGCCAGCAGCGGTCACGCCCTTTTCGAATTCGTCGGCAACGCCCTGGCCGTAAGCGGTGCGGTCGTCGATGACGGCGATGCTCTTGCCCTTGAGGGTGGCCACGGCGTACTTGCCGAGGGTGCCGCCCAGGTGCACGTCGTCAGCCACGACGCGGAACGCGCCAGCGTAGCCCTGACGGGTGTACTTGGGGTTGGTGGCCGAGGGGGAGATCTGGGGGATGCCAGCGTCGTTGTAGATCTGCGAGGCCGGGATGGTGGTGCCGGAGTTCAGGTGACCGATCACGCCGTTGACCTTGGCGTCGACCAGCTTCTGGGCAGCAGCGGTACCTTGCTTCGGATCGGCTGCATCGTCTTCGGCCAGCAGCTCGAACTTGGCGGGCTTGCCACCGATCGTGATGTTGGCGGCGTTCAGCTCGTCGATCGCCATGCGGGCGCCGTTTTCGTTGTCCTTGCCGAGGTGAGCGATGGCGCCGCTGGTGGGACCGACGTGACCGATCTTGATGACGCCATCGGCGGCAGGTGCCGGAGCCGGGGCGGCAGCAGCGGGAGCCGGAGCAGGCGCCGGAGCTGCGGCGGGTGCAGCCTCTTCTTTTTTGCCGCAAGCGGCCAGGGCGACAGCCGCAGAGATGACGGCCAGTTTCAGGTTCAGTTGCATAGACATCCTCGGAAAGGAGTTAATTTTGGAATGCGGAGGGAACTTTTTTTCTCCACGCCCATAAAGATACTCCAATTCTCCCAATGTTTCGCGGCAGAAGGCGCTTTGGCGCAAAGAGTTCGAGGGTTTGCACGGAGACGCATCACCGCATTGCATGGCCCATAAGGCCACTGCATGCAGCGCTCATCCTTCGCTGCGGGAAGACAGGTCGACCGCCTGTGGCGCGAACCCCGCATTGCGGTACTGCTTCCAGCGTGCACGCGCCTGCTCTCTTGCAGTTTCCTGCGTGCCGACCACCTCGATGACCCGTTCGAAGGCGGCGGGGTTTTCGGGCATGCGGGTCGACAGGTTCACCAGAACGCCCTCGCCTCCCACATCGCTGTCGCCCAGCAGGATGGGGGTGTGTTGGCGGACATGGGACGGCGCCGAACTGCGCGCATGCGGCACAAAATCACCCTGCCCCATCAGCCACAGGGCACGGTCGAGCGCACCGAGCCGGCTTTCATCGGCGACCACCCAGACGCGGGCCCCTTTGGCGTAGGCCTTGCGCAGCAGCCGGCACACGTAGGCGTCGGCGTCCGGCACGTTCAGGTGGAAAGAAACCTCTGTCATGAACCGCCGCAGCCGTCCGTTCAGACGCGGCGTGCCCGGCCCGCCGGACCGGCCGCCGGTTTGGCCTTGGCTTCGGGCGCCGCGGCCTGATCGGCGAGGTATTGCAGCAGCAGACCGACAGGTCGACCGGTCGCGCCCTTGGCCGCACCGCTTTTCCAGGCCGACCCCGCGATGTCCAGGTGCGCCCAGGGCAGATCACTCACAAACTTCTGCAGGAACTTGGCGGCACTGATGGCCCCGCCCGCTCGCCCGGCCACGTTGGCCACATCGGCGAAATTGGACTTGAGTCCCTCCGCATAGTCGTCGTCCAGCGGCAGGCGCCAGCACAGGTCGAGCGAACGCTCGCCGGCATTTTGCAGTGCTGCGGCCAGCTCGTCCTGGTTGGAGAACAGGCCCGAACGCACCGCGCCCAGCGCGATCATGCAGGCACCGGTGAGCGTGGCGATGTCGATCACGGCGCGCGGCTTGAAGCGCGCCGCATAGGTGAGTGCGTCACACAGAATGAGACGGCCTTCGGCATCGGTGTTGAGGATCTCGATGGTCTGGCCGCTCATGCTGGTCACGACGTCGCCCGGCTTGACGGCCAGGCCGTCGGGCATGTTTTCGCAGGCGGGGATCAGTCCCACCACATTGACCGCGGGTTGCAACTCCGCCAGCGCGGCAAAGGTGCCGAGCACGCTGGCTGCACCACCCATGTCGAACTTCATCTCGTCCATCTCGGGAGCCGGCTTGATCGAGATGCCGCCGGTGTCGAAGGTGATGCCCTTGCCGACCAGAACCACAGGGGCACTGCTCTTCGCGGCGCCCTGGTATTGCATGACGATGAACCGCAGGGGCTGGGCGGAACCCTGAGCCACCGCCATGAACGCCCCCATGCCCAGCGCAGCCACTTCCTTGGGGCCGAGCACTTCGGTCTTGATGCGGGGCTTGCGGCCCAGCTTGCGGGCCACGTCGGCGAGCTGGCTGGGCGTGGAGTGGTTGGCGGGGCGGTTGGCCCACTCCTTGGCCAGCTCCACGCCGGTCACCAGCGCCTGTCCCATGCGCAGACTGTCCTTGGCCGACGCGGCGTCCCGCACCCCCAGCAGCACCTCCTTGATTTCCCGGGCCTTGGCCGAGGGCTTGGTGGTGACATAGGAATAGCTGGCTTCCGAGAGCGCCGTCATCACGGTCTTCACCGCGGCCGCATCGTCGGCCAGCAGAGACAGCAGGACGCCCACCTTCTTGATGCCGGTGGCCTTGACCGCGGCCAGACCCGCCGCCACCGCCTTGCGCACCGCCACCGCAGCCCCGTCGCCAGCGCGCACAAGCACCAGCCGGGCCGCCTTGACGCCGCTGGCGCGGTACACGAACAGCGATTTGCCGACCCCGGTCTCCAGATCGCCCCGGCGCGAGACGTCACGGATCAGCTCGGTCAGCGGATCCTCGCCGCGCACGGTCTTGGCGTCATCGGGCACCAGAACGATGAGCGCGTCGAGCGCAGATTGGGCGGCCTGGGCGACCGAAAGGGATTTGAGTTCAAAGTCCATAATTGCAGCTTTCCTCGATTGAGTCGATGTTATTCCATTCCTCCATTCGCACTGAGCTGGCACGGAGCTTTGGCGCCACCCTGGTGGTGCTGTTCACCATCGTGCTGACGGTGTTGCTCATCCGCACCCTGGGTCTGGCTTCCAGCGGCAGCGTGAACCCCGAGGAGGTCATGCTGGTGCTCGGCTACACCGTGCTGGGCTACACGCAGATCATCCTCACGCTGGCCTTGTTCATCGCCATTGTCTCGACACTCTCCCGCATGTACCGCGACAGCGAGATGATCATCTGGTTCTCCAGCGGCCGCTCCCTGGGCGGATTTGTCAGCCCGGTGATGCGGTTTGCCTGGCCGGTGCTGCTGGTGATCGTGCTGTTGGTGCTGTTCGTGTGGCCCTGGGCCAACCAGCAGACCGCCGAACTGCGGTTCCGGTTCGAGAACCGCAGCGACCTGCAGCGCATCGCTCCGGGCCAGTTCCAGGAGTCGTCCAGCGGCCGCCGCGTGTTCTTCATTGACAAGGACACGGCCGAAGGCACCGAGGGCCGCAACGTCTTCATCTCCAGCATCGAGAAGGACGGCACCGAGACCGTGACGTCGGCCACCTCGGGCCGCATCGAATGGATGGGCGACCGCCAGTTCCTGATGCTCAACCAGGGCCAGCGGCTGGCCAACGACCCGTCCACCGGGCGCATCAAGGTCAGCCAGTTTGAGCAGTACGGCGCACTGATCGGCACCGCCGAGCCGTTCATGGCCGGCCAGCAGGCACTGAAGGCACGCAGTTCGCTCGCGCTGCTGCGCGACCCCAACCAGGCCAATCTGGGTGAGCTGGGCTGGCGCGTCGGCGTCGCGCTGTCCGCGTTCAACCTGGTGCTGCTCGGGATCGCGACCACGGTCAGCAATCCCCGCGCCGGCCGCAGCGGCAACCTGATGTTCACCCTGTTTGCCTTCATCGTGTACTTCAACATGCTCAACATCGGTCAGCGCTGGGTGACGATCGGCAAGGTCAACTGGGTCGTGCTCATGCTGCTCCTGCACGGTACGGTGTTTGTGCTCAGTGCGCTCTGGCTGGCCAAACGCCACCACAACATCCACTGGCGCAGCCTGCTACGAGCGGGCAGCACCCGTGACAGCGGGGTCACGGCATGAGGACGATCCGCCGACTCATCTATGGCGAGGTGCTGATTGCCACCGGCTTCGTGCTGCTGGCCTTCCTGTCGCTGTTCTTCTTTTTCGATTTCGTCGAAGAACTCAGTTCGATTGGCAGGACCTCGCGGCTGGACCCGTCGGTGGTCTACGAACTGCGCCATGCGCTGCTGTATGTGGCCCTGCTGGTGCCCAGCCGCATCTACGAACTGATGCCGATCAGCGTGCTCATCGGGTCGGTGGCCGTGCTGGCCAGGCTGGCGCAGAGTTCGGAGTACACCATCCTGCGCACCAGCGGCCTGGGGCCCTGGAAGGCCTTGCGGACCCTGCTGGGGCTGGGCCTGATCTTCGTGGTGCTGACCTTTGCGGTCGGTGACTACATGGCGCCGATCGCCGACAAGACCGCGCAGCTGCTCAAGGCCCGTTACCAGGGCAAGCTGAGCCTGGGCCAGACCGGTGCCTGGCTCAAGGAGAAGCAGGCCTACAGCAACTTCTCGGTCAACGTCGGCTCGCTCTCGCCCACCGGCGAGATCGGCGAAGTGCGGATCTTCGAGTTCGACAACCAGGGTCTGCTGGTGTCCACGCTGCAGGCCGACAAGGGGCAGATCGAGAACGACAGTTCCTGGACGCTGGCGAATGTGACGCGGCGCGAGTTCGACGTGGCGGGCCAGCAGTCGGCCAAGATCGTGCGCAGCCAGCACCAGACCTTCCGCTGGCCCAGCGCCATCTCGGCCGAGATGGTGTCGGTGGCGCTGCTCAAGCCCGACCGGATGCGCACCACCGATCTGTATGCCTATGTGCAGCATCTGGAGGCCAATGGCCAGACCGCGCAGCGCTACGAGATCGAGTTCTGGCGCAAGCTGTTCTATCCCCTGTCCTGCCTGGTGATGGTCGTGCTGGCGCTGCCGTTTGCCTATCTGCATTTCCGCTCGGGCGGCATCACCGGCTATGTGTTCGGTGGCGTGATGATCGGCATCAGCTTCTTCCTGCTCAACAACGTGTTCGGCTACATCGGCAACCTCAACCAGTGGCGTCCCTGGCTGGCGGCGGCGGCGCCGGCCATCCTGTACTCGTTCGTCTCGCTGGGCGCGTTCGGCTGGCTCGTGCTCAGGCGCTAGAAGCATGCTGGGCGTCGTCGTTTTTGCCCATGGATCGCGCGACCCGCTCTGGCGGGCGCCGGTCGAGTCCGTCGCACAACAGATCCGCGGGGCGGACCCGTCCGTGCGGGTCGCGTGTGCCTATCTGGAGCTGAGCGAGCCCGATCTGGCCACCGCCGTGGCCGGCCTCGTCGCGCAGGGCGTTCGTGCCGTGCGCATCCTGCCGCTGTTCTTTGGCATGGGCAAACACGCCCGGGAAGACCTGCCGGTGCTGGTCGAACAGCTGGTGCAGGCGCATCCCAGCGTGCAGTTCGAGCGCCTGACCGCCGCCGGAGAAGACCCCCGCCTCACCGCCCTGCTGGCGCAGATCGCGCTGGAATCCCACCCATGAACCTGCACCAGTTCCGATTTGTCCAGGAAGCGGTGCGCCGCAACCTCAACCTGACCGAGGCCGCCAAGGCCTTGCACACCTCCCAGCCCGGGGTGTCCAAGGCCATCATCGAACTGGAGGAAGAACTCGGCATCGAAATCTTCGCCCGCCATGGCAAGCGCATCAAGCGCATCACCGAACCCGGCGTCCAGGTCCTCAAGAGCATCGAAGTCATTCTGCGCGAGGTCAACAACCTCAAGCGCATCGGCGAGCAGTACGCCGCCCAGGACAGCGGCACCCTGTCGATCGCCACCACCCACACCCAGGCGCGCTACGTCTTGCCCGGGCCGGTCGCCAAGCTGCGCCATGCCTATCCCAAGGTCAATGTGAGCCTGCACCAGGGCTCGCCGGACCAGGTGGCGCGCATGCTGATCGAGGAAGTCGCGGAGATCGGCGTGGCCACGGAGTCGCTCACCAACTACCCGGACCTCGTCACCCTGCCCTGCTACGAGTGGCAGCACGTGCTGGTGTTTCCGCACGACCACCCGCTGGCGGCCCAGGAACGCATCACGCTGGAAGATCTGGCACTGGTGCCGCTGGTGACCTACCACCCCAGCTTCACTGGCCGCACCCGTATCGACCAGGCCTTTGCCCTGCGCCACCTGCGGCCGAACATCGTGCTCGAGGCCATCGACTCGGACGTGATCAAGACCTACGTCAAGCTCGGCATGGGCGTGGGCATCGTGGCCGAGATGGCGATGCAGGGCGAAAACGCGACGCCGGACCTGGTCGCCCGCCCGGGTGCCCAGCTGTTCGGCCACAACCTGGCCCGCGTGGCCTTCAAGCGCGGCAGCTACCTGCGGCAGTTCGTGCTGCGTTTTGCCGAACTGATGAGCGACCGCCTCTCGCGCGACCTGATCCTGCGCGCCATGGCCGGCGACTCGGCCGAATACGACATCTGACGACCACCATGGACACCGCCACCCAAGCCCGCACGCCTGAACTGACTTCGCGCCTGCCCCAGGTCGGCACCACGATCTTCACCGTCATGTCGGCGCTCGCCGCCGAAGTCGGCGCCGTCAACCTCGGCCAGGGCTTCCCCGACTTCGACTGCGACCCGACCCTGGTCGACGCTGTCACCCGCGCCATGCAGGCCGGCCACAACCAGTACCCGCCGATGCCCGGCGTGCCCGCGTTGCGCCAGGCCATGGCCGCCAAGATGCAGGCGCTCTATGGCCTGCGCTGCGACCCGAACACCGAGATCACGGTCACTGCCGGTGCGACGCAGGCCATCCTGACTGCGATCCTGGCCGTGGTGCACCCGGGCGACGAGGTCATCGTGCTCGAACCCTGCTACGACAGCTACGTGCCCAACATCGAGCTGGCCGGCGGCAAGGTGGTGCGCGTGCCGCTGGTGCCCGGGAGCTTCCGCCCCGACTTCGACGCCATCGCCGCCGCGATCACGCCGCGCACCCGCGCGCTCCTGATCAACAGCCCGCACAACCCCAGCGGCCAGGTCTGGAACGCCGAGGACATGCGCCGGCTGGAAGAGCTGCTGGCACCCACCGACGTGCTGCTGATCAGCGACGAGGTCTACGAGCACATGGTCTACGACGGCCAGCAGCACCAGAGCGCCGCCCGTTTCCCCGGTCTCGCCGCCCGCGCCTTCATCATCAGCAGCTTCGGCAAGACCTACCACGTCACCGGCTGGAAGGTCGGCACTGTGGTGGCACCCGCGCCGCTGACCGCCGAGTTCCGCAAGGTGCACCAGTTCAACGTGTTCACCGTCAACACGCCGATGCAGCACGCACTGGCCGCCTACATGGCCGACCCGGCGCCCTACCTGCAGCTCAGCGACTTCTATCAGCGCAAGCGCGATCTGTTCCGTGAAGGCCTGGCGCAGACGCGCTTTCGCCTGCTGCCCGGCCAGGGCACCTACTTCCAGTGCGTGGGCATTGAAAACCTCGCGGTGGCCGAACGCGACCTGCCCGAAGGCGAGTTCTGCCAGTGGCTCACGCGCGAGATCGGTGTGGCGGCCATCCCGCTCTCGGCGTTCTATGGCAACGGGTTTGACCAGAAGGTGGTGCGTTTCTGCTTTGCGAAGAAGGACGAGACGCTGAAGGCGGCGCTGGAGCGGCTGGCCCGGCTTTGAGGCGGATCAGCCGTTGAGCTGTGCCCAGGCCTTGTCGATCCGCTTGACGCTCACCGGCTGCGGTGTGCGCAGCTCCTGCGCAAAGAAGCTCACGCGCAGCTCCTCCAGCAGCCAGCGGACCTCCTGCAGGCGCGCGTCCTGCACGCCCTTGCGCTCGGCCACCAGGCGCCAGAAGCGCAGATCTTGTGGCCTGAGTTCCGCAAACTTGGCGGCGTCGCGCGCCGGGTCGCCTCGCAGCTTCTCCAGCCGCAACTGCACCGCCTTGAGGTAGCGTGGGAAATGCTGCAGCTGCGCGTACGGCGTTGAACTCAGGAAGGTCTTGGGCACCAGGCGTTGCAGCTGCTGCTGCACGTCGGTCGCCACATCGGCGGGCGGCTTGCTGTCCTTGAGCTTGCGGGCCGCGGCCGCGTACTCGGTCAGGATCACGCCGGCCTGGCGGGCGATCTCGTTGGCGATCAGGGTCAGGCGCCCTCGCCCTTCGTCGACGCGCGCCTTGAACGCGGCGGCATCGGCCGGCAGCGGGTCGGTCAGGAAGGCGCGGTCCAACGCCAGGTCCAGGATCTGGTTCTTCAGCTCGTCCAGCGTACCGCCTCCGCCGCCACTGTCGGTCTTGCCGACGTTCATGTAGGCCACGCCCATGGCCTGCAAGCCGGGCAGGTTCTTTTCCAGGTACTTGAGCGCATCCTTGATCTGCAGCGCGAACAGGCGGCGCAGGCCGGCGCGGTGGCGTGTCTGGGCGACCTCGGGCTCGTCGAACACCTCGATGCGCACCGTGTCGCCGTCGTCGATCAAGGCCGGGAAGCCGATCAGCGTCTGCCCGCCCTTGCGGATTTCCATCAGCTCGGGCAGTTCGCCGAAGTCCCAGCTGGTGTGGCGCTGGTCGGCGGTGGCCGATGGCGCTGATGCGGACGGCTTGTTGGTGGCGGCCACGCGGCGGGCGCCTTCGGTCGCCACTGGTGCCGGCGCAGATGCCGGCGCGGCGGGCGTTGCAGCGGTGGCCCCTGCGATGTCCTTGAGCTTGAGCGAGGCGAGCGCCTGGAAGGCGCCGCGCGCCTGGCTGCCCAGCTCGGCCTTGAGCGCGCCGAGGTTGCGGCCCTGCCCCAGCTGGCGACCGTGCTCGTCCACCACGCGCAGGTGCATGAAGTGGTGGGCCGGCAGCATGTCGACCTTGATGTCGTTGCGCTGCACCGGCAACTGTGTCGCGTCGCGCACCAGCTTGAGCAGCGCGTCCATCAGGCCGCCGCTGCCAAAGGTCTCGGGCTGGCACAGCGCCTCGGTCATCTTCTCGGCCGTGGCCGGCAGCGGCACCAGGCGCGAGCGCGGGCGCTGGTGCAGGGTCTTGAGCAGGGCCTGCACCTTGTCCTTGAGCATGCCGGGCACCAGCCAGTCGCAGCGGTCTTCGCTGACCTGGTTGAGCGCGAAGATCGGCACCGTCACGCTCACGCCGTCGCGCGGGTCGCCCGGCTCGTGCAGGTAGGAGGTGGCGCAGTCCACGCCGCCCAGGCGCAGGGTCTTCGGGAAGGCCTGCGTGGTGATGCCCGCGGCCTCGTGCCGCATCAGCTCTTCACGAGTCAGAAAAAGTAGCTTCGGGTTCTCCCGGCTGTGGTCCCGGTACCAGCGTTCGAAGGCGGCACCGTTGCTCAGGTCGGCCGGCAGCTGCTGGTCGTAGAAGGCGTAGATCAGCTCGTCGTCCACCAGCACGTCCTGCCGGCGGGCCTTGTGTTCCAGCTCCTGCACCTCGCGCACGGTGCGGCGGTTGGCGGCCAGGAAGGACAGCTTGCTGTCCCAGGTGTCTTCGTGCAGGTGCCCCACCAGGGCCTCGCGGATGAAGATCTCGCGCGCGCCGGCCGGGTCCACCTTGCTGTAGTCCACGCGCCGCTGGTGGTAGACCACCAGGCCATACAGCGTGGCGCGCTCCAGCGCCGAGACGCGGGCGGCCTTCTTCTCCCAGTGCGGGTCCAGCATCTGCTTCTTGAGCAGGTGCTCGCCCACCTGTTCCAGCCATTGCGGCTCGATGTTCGCAATGCCGCGGCCGAACAGGCGCGCGGTTTCCACCAGCTCGGCGCAGACGATCCAGCGGCCGGGCTTCTTGCTCAGGTTGGCGCCCGGGTGGCGGTGGAACTTGATGCCGCGCGCGCCCAGGTACCAGTCCTCGGTGTCGTTCTTCTGGCCGATGTTGCCCAGCAAGCCGGCCAGCATGGACAGGTGCAGCTGCTCGTAGCTGGCCGGCGCCGTGTTGATGGCCCACTTGTGCTCCGCCACCACGGTGTGCAGCTGCGAATGGATGTCGCGCCATTCGCGCACGCGGCGCACGTTGATGTAGTTCTCGCGCAGCAGGTTCTCGTACTGGCGGTGGCTGAGCTTGTGGTCGGTCCCGTGGCCACCTCTGCTGTCTTCCAGCCACTTCCAGAGCTTGAGCGTGCCGGCGAACTCGCTCTTTTCGTCGTCGAACTTCTTGTGCGCCTGATCGGCCTGCGTCTGTTTCTCCAGCGGTCGGTCGCGCACGTCCTGCAGGCTCAGCGCCGACGCGATGACCAGCACCTCGTCCAGCGCGCCGCGCTGTTGCGCTTCCAGCAGGATGCGGCCCACGCGCGGGTCCAGCGGCAGGCGGCTGAGCGTCTGGCCGATGCGGGTGAGCTCGTTCGCGTCGTCCACGGCGCCCAGCTCGGACAGCAGCTGGTAGCCGTCGGTGATTGCGCGGCGCTGCGGTGCTTCCAGAAACGCAAAGTCTTCCACCGCGCCCAGGTGCAGCGCCTTCATGCGCAGGATCACGCCCGCCAGCGAGCTGCGCAGGATCTCCGGGTCGGTGAACTTCGGCCGGCCGTTGAAGCCCGCCTCGTCGTAAAGGCGGATGCAGATGCCATCGGCCACGCGGCCGCAGCGGCCGGCTCGCTGATTCGCCGCGGCCTGGCTGATCGGTTCGATCAGCAGCTGCTCCACCTTCTGGCGGAAGCTGTAGCGCTTGACGCGCGCCGTGCCAGCGTCGATCACGAAGCGGATGCCCGGCACCGTCAGCGAGGTCTCGGCCACGTTGGTCGAGAGCACGATGCGGCGCTGGCCTTTGGGGTGAAAGATCAGGTCCTGCTCGGCCTGCGACAGGCGCGCGAACAGCGGCAGCACCTCGGCGTTGCGCAGCGCCGGCTGGTGTGACAGGTGTTTGCGCAGGTGGTCGGCGGCCTCGCGGATCTCGCGCTCGCCGGGCAGGAAGACCAGGATGTCCCCGCCTTGCGGCCCGCGCCAGAGCTCGTCCACGCCGTCCGCGATGGCGCTGTTCAGGTCGTATTCGCGGCTTTCTTCAAACGGCCGGTAGCGCACCTCCACCGGGAAGGTGCGGCCCGAGACCATGAGCACAGGCGCCTTGCCTTTGCTGGACGCGAAGTAGTCCGCGAACCGGTCGGCGTCGATGGTGGCCGAGGTGACGATCAGCTTCAGGTCCGGCCGGCGCGGCAGCAGCTGGCGCAGGTAGCCCAGCAGGAAATCGATGTTGAGCGAGCGCTCGTGCGCCTCGTCGATGATGATCGTGTCGTAGGCGCGCAGGTCGGGGTCGGTCTGCGTCTCGGCCAGCAAGATGCCGTCGGTCATCAGCTTGACCGAGGCGTCCCTGGACAGCCGGTCCTGGAAGCGCACCTTGAAGCCCACCACCTCGCCCAGCGGGGTCTTGAGCTCTTCGGCGATGCGTTTGGCCACGCTGCTGGCCGCGATCCGCCGCGGCTGGGTGTGGCCGATCAGCTGGCCGCGCTGTCCCGGCTTCGCGTTGAGCCGGCCGCGCCCCATGGCCAGCGCAATCTTGGGCAGCTGCGTGGTCTTGCCCGAGCCGGTCTCGCCGCAGACGATGACCACCTGATGGTCGCGGATGGCGTGCTCGATCTCCTGCCGGCGGGCAGAGACAGGCAGGGACTCGGGGAACTCGATGTGCAGCGGCGCGGAGGACAAGGGGGAACTTCAGTCAAAATCAGGCAACCGGCGATTATCCTGCGCCGCCCGAACGTCCGCCCCACCCGCCTCCCATGTCCACCGTCTTCAATTTCACCTTCGTGCCCTGGTTCCGTTCGGTGGCACCGTACATCCACAAGTTCCGGAACCAGACCTTCGTGATCGGGTTGACCGGCGAGGCGATCGACGCCGGCAAGCTGGCCTCCATCGCCCAGGACCTGGCGATGATCCAGGCCATGGGCGTGAAGATCGTGCTGGTGCACGGTTTTCGCCCGCAGGTGAACGAGCAACTGCGCCTCAAGGGCCAAGAAGCCAAGTACTCGCACGGCATGCGCATCACCGACCCGGTGGCGCTGGACTGCGCGCAGGAAGCCGCCGGTCAGCTGCGCTACGAGATCGAGGCCGCGTTCAGCCAGGGCCTGCCCAACACGCCGATGGCCGGCGCGCGGGTGCGCGTGATCTCGGGCAACTTCATCACCGCCCGCCCGGTGGGCCTGATCGACGGCGTGGACTTCCAGCACTCGGGCCTGGTGCGCAAGGTGGACACCGAAGGCATCCAGCGCACCCTGGACATGGGCGCCCTGGTGCTGATTTCGCCGTTCGGCTTCTCGCCCACCGGCGAGGCCTTCAACCTGAGCATGGAAGACGTGGCGACCTCGGTCGCGGTGGCGCTGCAGAGCGACAAGCTGATCTTCCTGACCGAGGTGCCGGGCATCCGCGTCGACGCCAACGACCCGGAAAGCGAGATCGACACCGAGCTGCCGCTGGCCGACGCCAAGCGCATGGTCGCCAGCCTGCCGCCGCCGACCCAGCCCACCGACACCGGCTTCTACCTGCAGCACTGCATCCGCGCCTGCGAAGGCGGCGTCGAACGCAGCCACATCATTCCCTTCAAGCTCGACGGTTCGCTGCTGCTGGAAATCTACGTGCACGACGGCATCGGCACCATGGTGGTCGACGAGAAGCTGGAAAGCGTGCGCGAGGCCAACCTCGACGATGTCGGCGGCATCCTCGCGCTGATCGAACCGTTCGAGAAGGACGGCACCCTGGTCAAGCGCGACCGCACCGAGATCGAACGCGACGCCAGCAACTACACCATCATCGAACACGATGGCGTGATCTTCGGCTGCGCCGCGCTCTACCCCTACCCCGAAGAGCGCACCGCCGAAATGGCCGCCCTCACCGTCTCGCCGCAAAGCCAGAGCCAGGGCGACGGCGAGCGCCTGCTCAAGCGCATCGAAACCCGCGCCCGCGCCCAGGGCCTGCAGAGCATCTTCGTGCTCACCACGCGCACCATGCATTGGTTCATCAAGCGCGGTTTCGTCCAGGTCAGCCCCGACTGGCTGCCCGAGGCGCGCAAGCGCAAGTACAACTGGGACCGCCGCAGCCAGGTGCTGGTCAAGAAAATCGGCTGAGCGCTCTGCCGGTCGTTCGGCCGGGATGGTTTGACAAAAGTCAAGCCACCGGAATGCCATCGGTTCATACTGGCTTTTTGTGTCCAGACGATGACCCGACCATGACCGAACGACAGAACTCCACCAGCGCCAGCAGCGACGAATCCGTGCGCAAACCGGCCGGCCGTGCCGTCCGAAAAACGGCCACCCCTTCGACCAAGGCCGCCACCAAAACTGTCAAAACCGCCGCCACCCGCCGGGTGAGCATGGGCGATGTGACGGGCAGCACACAACCCAGGCGCATCGCCAAGCTGACCACGGGCACCGTGGTCAATGCCCGCCAGGAAGCCAAGGCGGCGGCGGTCAAGGACATCCTGGCCGATGCGTCGACCAGCAAGACCCGCAAGGCCGAAGGCCTGCGCGCCATCCTCGAAGGCGCCTCGCCCGACGACGCCAAGGCGATCCGCCGCCTGCTCAAGGAGACCGCCCAGGCGGTCAAGGGCCGCGACAAAGGGGACAACAACCCCGATGAAATCCTGTCGACCGACTGGCGCAGCGGCGCCTATCCGTACAAGAACCTGCTCTCGCGCAAGGTCTACGAAGCGCAGAAGTACCTGCTGCAGGTGGAGCTGCTCAAGCTGCAGGCCTGGGCCAAGGAATCCGGCCAGCGCATCGTGATCCTGTTCGAAGGCCGCGACGCGGCCGGCAAGGGCGGCACCATCAAACGCATGATGGAACACCTGAACCCCCGCGGCGCGCGCGTGGTGGCGCTGGAAAAACCGAGTGAGGTCGAACGCGGCCAGTGGTACTTCCAGCGCTATGTGCAGCACCTGCCCACGGCCGGCGAGATCGTGCTGTTCGACCGCAGCTGGTACAACCGCGCCGGCGTGGAAAAGGTGATGGGCTTCTGCAGCGAGGACGAATACCAGGAGTTCATGCGGCAGGCGCCACAGTTCGAGCGCCAGCTGGTGCGCAGTGGCGTGCACCTGATCAAGTTCTGGTTCTCGGTCAGCCGCGAAGAGCAGCGCCGCCGCTTCAAGGAACGCAAGGCGCACCCGCTCAAGCAGTGGAAGCTCAGCCCGATCGACGTGGCCTCGCTGGACAAGTGGGCCGACTACACCAAGGCCAAGGAAGCGATGTTCTTCGAGACCGACACCGCCGATGCGCCTTGGACGGTGATCAAGAGCGACTGCAAGAAGCGCGCGCGCCTGAACGCGATGCGCTACCTGCTGCAGAAGCTGCCCTACACCAACAAGGACCCCAAGAACATCGGTGCCCTCGACTCACTGATCGTGGGCCGCGCCCACGTGGTTTACGAGCGCGGCGAGCGCCCGGGCAGCGCAATCCTCTGATCAGGCCTTCTGGCGGCGCAGCAGGAGCAGTGCCGCCAGGGCGGCAATGCCGGTGAAGCAGAGGAAGGACCAGTTGGCGATCGACATCTTCAGGAAGGTCCAGTCGATCGCCGAGCAGTCGCCACTGCCTTTGAAGATCATCGGGATGGCGCGCTTGAGCGGGAACGACTCGATCATTCCGTAGAAGTCGCGGCCGCAGCTGAGGATTTCCGGCGGGTACCACTGCAGAAAGCTCTGGCGCGCCGCCACGAAGGCACCGCCCACGGCCAGCAGCCCGATCAGCGCAACCGCGACGTTGCGGCCCTTGCGACCGGACACCGCAGAGGCGATGCCGGCCACGATCGCGACCAGGATCAGTGCATAGCGCTGCACGATGCACATCGGGCAAGGCACCAGACCCACCACGTTCTGCAGGTACAGGATGCCAAACGCCAGCAGGCCGATGCAGCCCACCGACACCAGGGCCAGGGCCCGGCGTGGATGGCGGTCAAGAAGGTCGAGGGCAAAAGCGGGAAAGCTCAAGGGATCTCCAGAAAATGAAAGAGGCGCCCCGGATGGACCCGGACAGCGCCTCGGAGTTCCGATCGCCAGCGATCAGCCGTTGTCGGCGAACGCGCGTTCGATCACGAACTGGCCCGGGCGCGTGGTGTTGCCTTCGGCAAAACCGCGCTTCTCGCACAAGGCCTTGAGGTCGCGCAGCATCTCGGGACTGCCACAGATCATGACACGGTCTTCGGCCGGGTTCAGCTCGGGCAGGCCGGTGTCTTTCGCCAGCTGGCCGTTCTCGATGATGTTCGGAATGCGGCCCTGGTGCACGAAGGCCTCGCGGGTGACCGTCGGGTAGTAGATGAACTGCTGCGAGACCATCTCGCCCAGGAATTCGTGCTGCTTGAGCTGGGTTTCCAGCATCTCGCGGTACGCCAGTTCCTTGACTTCGCGCACGCCGTGGATGAGCACGACCTGTTCGAACTTCTCGTAGGTTTCCGGGTCGCGCACGATCGAGAGGAATGGCGCCAGACCGGTGCCGGTTGCCAGCAGGTACAGGCGCTTGGCCGGCAGCAGGTAGTCGATCAGCAGGGTGCCGGTGGGCTTTTTGCCGACGACGATGGTGTCACCGACCTGGATGTGCTGCAGTCGGCTGGTCAGCGGACCATCGGGCACCTTGATGCTCAGGAACTCCAGATGCTCTTCGTAGTTGGCGCTGGCGATCGAGTAGGCGCGCAGCAGCGGCTTGTCGTTGACGCGCAAGCCGATCATGGTGAAGTGGCCGTTGGAGAAGCGCAGGGCCGTGTCGCGCGTGGTCGTGAAACTGAACAGGCGATCGGTCCAGTGGTGAACGCTCAGGACGCGCTCTTCCAGAAATGCACTCATGGTCTTGGAGGAATTGGGCCCCGGAGAAAATGGGGCGCTGACACAAAAAACAGCCTTGGATTGTAAAAGTGGAGACGCTGCCCACTTTGCGTTATGTCAGGGTCCGGTCCGGACAACCCGTTGTCACCCTTCCTGACGCGGCAATCGTTGCTACAGTGGAGCCCGTTTGCGGGTCCAGTGCACCCGATCCGCTCCGCACAGGTCGCGCATGATGCCGTCCCTGCGTTCAAACCGGAACAAATAGTTTTTCATTTCAGTTATATCGAACCCGAATAAGGACATCCCATGGCCCGCACCGTTCAATGCATCAAGCTCGGCAAAGAGGCCGAAGGTCTCGACTTTCCGCCCTACCCCGGCGAACTGGGCAAACGGATCTATGAAAACGTGAGCAAGGAAGCCTGGGCTGCCTGGCTCAAGCACCAGACCATGCTGCTCAACGAAAACCGCCTGAATCTGGCCGATGCCCGCGCCCGCCAGTACCTGGCGCGCCAGATGGAGAAGCACTTCTTCGGAGAGGGTGCGGACGCTGCCGCCGGTTTCGTGCCGCCACCCGCGGCCCAATAAGGCAGGTCGCCCCCATCTTGAACGTCACCGAATCCCGCCAGGCGCTTGTGCTGGGCGCGGGCCTGGCGGGAGCGGCCTGTTGCGCGACCCTCGCCCGCCGGGGCTGGACTGTCCGGTTGCTCGATGCGGCATCGGAGGCTGCCCAAGGGGCGTCCGGCCTGCCCGTGGGCATGCTGAGTCCGCACGTCACACGCTCCCCCACCCCCCTCTCCCGCCTGTGCGCCCTGGGTGTTGCCGATGCCCGTGGGCAGCTGGAGCGCCTTGTGCCGCAGGGCGCCGGCTGGCAGCCGACCGAGGTCGACAACCTGGGGCACGATCCTGGTCGCAAGCCCGCGGCCCTGGTGCGGCCGTCGGCGCTGGTCCATGCCTGGCTGGCCGAGGCGCAGGGCCTGGGTCGCCTGCAGACCGGCTGGTCGGCCGAGGTTCACCGGCTGGAGCGGCGCGACCAACGGTGGTGGGCGCTGGATGCCGAAGGCGGTGTGGTTGGGGATGCGCCGGTGGTCGTCGTGGCTTCGGCCTATGGCGCCCACGCGCTGCTCGAGGGGCTGTTCAGCGCCGACCCGACCGCGTTACCGCTGCGCCCGGTCCAGGGGCAGCTCTCCCTGGCGGCGTTGGTGGGCGAGCCGTTGGCGCTGCGCCCCGTGCGCAACAACGGCGTGTTCGTCCCTTCTTACGAAGACCGTGAACTTCCCCCCCGCTGGCCATCGCGCGTCTGGGCCATGGGGTCGACCTACGAGCGCGGCAGTCAGGATGTGACGGTCCGCTCTGAAGCGCATGAACGCAATGCCGCAAGCCTTGAGCAAATGCATCCGGTGGCTGCGGCCCATCTGCGCCAGTGCGCTGCGCGCGGTGAGCTGCAGGGCTGGGCGCAGGTCCGGTGTGCCTCGCTGGACCGGGTGCCGATGGTCGGCGCGGTACCGGATCAGCCAGCCCTGCTCGAGCAGATGCGTTCGGCCGGCCACCGCCGCGGACGGATTCCCCTGGCCGACGCGCCCCGTCTGCCGGGCCTGTTCATGGTGTCCGCCCTGGGCTCGCGCGGGCTGACGCTGGCGCACTGGTGCGCCGACTGGCTGGCCGCCCGGATGAGCGGAGAACCCTCGACGCTGCCCGAGGACGATCTCGACCTGGAGCGGGCCTTCGATCCGGCCCGTTTTGCCTGGAAGTCGGCGCGGCGGCAGGACGCCTGAGCGCCCGTCAGAGCAGGTCGAACCAGCGCTGCAGCTCCGCCTCGGGCAGCGGCCGCCCGACCAGTGCATTGATGCCACTGCGCTCGGTGTCGCGGCGCACGCGGCGGCGGTTCAGCCACGGGGCCAGCGGCCCGGCGTGTTCGCTGATGCCCATGGTGAGGGCATTCTGGTTGTTCTGGGCAAAGTGCTGCGCCAGCTGCCAGGTGTCCACATGGTGTTCGTCCAGATCGAACACGCCACAGCTGTAGCGGTGGCGGGCGATGTGTTCGAGGGCACCTTCGGTGCTGTCCGCCCGGTCCACCTCGGTGATGCCACGCCGTTGCAGCAGGTCCACCAGGCGTTGCCGTTCCGGCGCCGTGGCGCCGACGATCAGCGCCCGCTTGAGCGGCGCCGTGCCTTCTGCCTCCAGCGGGCCAGGCAGCGTGACGTCCAGATCGAGAAAGCCCGAATCAACCTGTCTGGCCGCGTACACGGCGTTCAGGTCGTTGAGCACGCTGGCCCACTGGATCGGCCTCTGGAGCACCCGCCAGGCATGGGGCGGCGGGTTGTTGCCCACCCAGATCAGCCGCTGGCCGGCAGGGGTTTCTTTGGCGTGCAGCAGCACCGCTTCGGCGCTGTCGCCGTCCACCAGCGCCACCTCGGCCAGGGCGGTGTTCTGGTGCGTTCCGGGCGCTGTCAGCGGCATCCAGAGGGCGTAGGCCAGTTCGCGCTCTTCAGAGAGGCGGAACACGGTATTGAGTGCATGGCGTTCGACGTCACTGAATCCAACAACGTGCACGTAAATCCGCTGTTTGTGCATGGGCCGGATGTTACCCCTCACCGGCGACCCTCCCCACGGAGCACTGCCCGCCGGACTCTTGATAACCAGACGGCATATATGAAAAACGAAAATGTCGTTTGAGATATATATGAGCTTGCGTACAGTCGCGCCCCATGTCTGAATTTGCCTTTGTCATCGCCGGATTCTCCGTGGGCCTGATCGTCGGCCTCACGGGCGTGGGCGGCGGGTCGCTGATGACCCCGATCCTGATTTTCTTCTTCGGGATCAAGCCATACATGGCCGTCGGCACCGACCTGCTGTTCGCCGCCGTGACCAAGGCCGGCGGCACCATCAATCTCGCGCGCCAGCGGCTGGTGCCCTGGCGGGTGGTGGGGCAACTGTGCTCCGGCAGCATCCCGGCCTCCCTGGTCACCCTGTGGGTGCTGCACAACCTGGGCACCACCAGCAGCCAGGTGCAGCACCTGATGACCAACACGCTGGGTGTGGCGCTGCTGCTGACGGCCGCGGCCACCCTGTACAAGGCCGCCCGCGGCAAGGTGCTGCCGCGCACCCTGCCCGCCGGCGAACTGGAAAACGCCACCCGCGCCCGCCACTGGAGCCTGCCGGTGCTGTTCGGCGCGGTGATCGGCTCGCTGGTGACACTGACCTCGGTCGGTGCTGGCGCAATCGGCGTGTCCGTGCTGCTGATCCTGTTCCCGCTGCTGCCGCTGCCCCGCATCATCGCGGCCGACATTGCCTACGCGGTGCCACTGACGCTGGTGGCCGGTCTGGGCCACGCCAGTCTGGGTTCGGTCGACTGGGCCTTGCTGGCCAAGCTGCTGGCCGGCTCGCTGCCGGGCATCTGGCTGGGCACCCGCCTGATGCGCCACACACCCGAGCGCGTGGTGCGCTCCCTGCTGTCGCTGCTGCTGGCCTATGCCGGCACCAAGCTGATCGCGTTCTGATTTCCGTCTTCCGATTTCCGTTTTTTCACGAAGTCCATGTACCAGTATTCCGATTTCGACCGCCAGTTCGTGCAACAGCGCGCGGCCCAGTTCCGCGACCAGCTCGACCGCTTCCAGGCCGGCACCCTCGACGGTGAAGCCTTCCGCCCGCTGCGCCTGCAGAACGGCTGGTACATCCAGCGCTTTGCGCCAATGCTGCGCGTGGCCGTGCCTTATGGCGAGATCAACACCGCCCAGCTGCGTGTGCTGGCCAAGCTGGCCCGCGACTTCGACCACAAGGAAGCGCACGACACCTCCAAGGCCAATGCGGCCCTGGCCGACGTGCCCAGCCTGCCCGACCGCTGCGCCCACTTCACCACGCGCCAGAACGTGCAGTTCAACTGGATTCCGCTGAACCGGGCGGCCGACGCCATGGACCTGCTGGCCAGCGTCAACCTGCACGGTATCCAGACCAGCGGCAACTGCATCCGCAACATCACCACCGACGCGCTGGCCGGTGTCGCGGTGGACGAGATCGCCGATCCGCGCCCGTTCGCGGAAATCATGCGCCAGTGGAGCACGCTGCACCCCGAGTTCGCCTTCCTGCCGCGCAAGTTCAAGATCGCCATCACCGGCGCCCGCGAAGACCGCGCTGCCGTGCCCTGGCACGATGTGGGCCTGCACCTGGTGCGCAATGCCGAAGGCGCCCTGGGCTTCAAGGTGCTGGTCGGTGGCGGCATGGGCCGCACCCCCATCATCGCCAGCACGATCCGCGGGTTCCTGCCCTGGGACCAGATCCTCAACTATCTGGAAGCCATCGTGCGCGCCTACAACCGCTTCGGCCGGCGCGACAACAAATACAAGGCCCGCATCAAGATCCTGGTCAAGGCCGAAGGCCAGGCCTTCACCGACCAGGTGGAAGCCGAGTACCGTGACATCGTCGAGCACGACGGTGCGCCCCACACCATCACCCAGGCCGAGCTGGACCGCGTGAGCGCCTTCTTCGTGCCGCCGCAGGCCGTCAGCGCCCACCAGAGCGTCGATGCCAAGGTCGAGCAACTGCTGAAGGCGGCCGGGGAAGACGAGGTCGAATTCGGCCGCTGGCTGGCGCGCAACGTCAAGCCGCACCAGAACCCGGCCCTGCGCGCCGTGACCCTGTCCTTCAAGCGCCTGGGCGCTGCGCCCGGCGACGCCAGCGCCGAACAGCTGGAGCGCGCGGCCGAGCTGGTCGACCGTTTCTCGTCGGGTGAGGCCCGTGTCACCCACGAGCAGAACCTGGTGCTGCCCTGGGTGCATGGCGACGCCCTGCCCGAACTCTGGCGCGAAGCACGCCGCCTGGGTCTGGCGCGCCCCAACATCGGCCTGCTGTCCGACATGATCGCCTGCCCTGGCGGCGACTTCTGCGACCTGGCCAACGCCCGTTCGCTGCCGATCGCGCAAGCCCTGCTGGCCCGCTACGAAGACCTGGACGAACAGCACGACCTGGGCGAGATCGACCTGCACATCAGCGGCTGCATCAACAGCTGCGGCCACCACCACAGCGGCCACATCGGCATCCTGGGCGTCGACAAGGACGGCCAGGAGTGGTACCAGGTCACGCTGGGCGGCTCCGACGGCTCGCTGCTGTCGGGCGAGGCCGTGCCCGGCAAGGTCATCGGTCCCTCGTTCGCGGCCGATGAAATGGTCGACGTGATCGAGGCGGTGATCGACACCTACCGTGCGCAGCGCCAGTCGGGAGAGACCTTCATCCTGGCCGTCAAGCGCCTGGGCATCGAGCCCTTCAAGACCGCCGCCAACTCGGTGCGCGTGGCCACCGCCCGCCACCCTGTCGCCGCCTGAACCCGCACGAGAACCGCATGAGCAAACAGATCGAACTCTTCAAGGCCGACAGCTTCGTGGCAGACGAGGCCGGCACACTGACGCTGGCCAACGACGCCGACCCGCGCGAAGCCGCTCTGGACGGCATCCACACCGTGGTGCTGCAGTTTCCCGCCTTCACCGACGGCCGCGCCTTCAGCCAGGCCTTCCTGCTGCGCCGCCGTCTGGGCTTCACCGGCCAGATCCGCGCCGTCGGCGACGTGCTGATCGACCAGCTGGCCCAGATGCAGCGCACCGGCTTCACGCAAGCGGTGCTGCGCGCCGACCAGAGCATCGAACACGGTCGCAAGCTGCTGACCCACTACGGCGCTTACTACCAGGGCGACGCCGTGGACGTGAAGCCCCATTTCGCTGCTGCCTGAGCGCTCCCGAGAAAAGACCACATGAGCACCATCGACCTCACCAAAGTCAACGCCGAACTCGGCCACGACGCCCCCGCCCTCGTGAAGTGGGCCCTGGGCCTGGGCCAGGCCTCCATCGTCACCACCAACTTCCGCCCCTTCGAGGCCGTGATCCTGCACCTGGTCACCCAGGTCAATCCCGACGTGCCCGTGGTGTGGATGGACAACGGCTACAACACCGAGGCCACCTACCGCTTCGCCGACGAAGTGACGCGCCAGTTGAAGCTGAACCTGAAGATCTACCTGCCGCGCCGCTCGCGCGCGCACCGCGAAGCCGTGGAAGGCACCACGCCCGCGCTGGACGATCCGCGCCATGCCGCCTTCACGGAAGAAGTGAAACTCGAACCCTTCGCCCGCGCCCTGCGCGAGACCGCACCCAAGGTCTGGTTCACCGCCCTGCGCGCCACCGACACCGCCGTGCGCGCCCAGATGGACCCGGTGAGCATCAACCCCGACGGCCTGATCAAGGTTGCACCGCTGCTGCACTGGACGTCCAAGGACCTGTACCAGTACTGCGAAGCCCACGGCCTGCCCAACAACTTCGACTACGTGGACCCGACCAAGGGCGAAGAGAACCGCGAGTGCGGCTTGCACCTGGCCCACTGATTCGAATCCTTGAGACACCGCCCATGAACGCCCGTACCGACACCGCCGTGCTGCAATCCGCCGAACACCACCTGAGCAACGCCCACCTCGACGCCCTCGAGGAGGAAACCATCTTCATCCTGCGCGAAGTCGCCGCCGCCTTCGAGCGCCCCACCCTGCTGTTCTCGGGTGGCAAGGACTCGCTGGTCATGCTCAAGTGCGCCGAGAAGGCCTTCGGCGTGGGCCGCATCCCCTACCCGCTGCTGATGATCGACACCGGCCACAACTTCCCCGAGGTGACCGACTTCCGCGACAGCCGCGCCAAGGAACTGCAGGCCGAACTGATCGTGCGCAGCGTCGAGGACTCGATGGCCCGCGGCACCGTGCGCCTGGCGCACCCGGGCGAGAGCCGCAACGTGCACCAGTCGGTCACGCTGCTCGAAGCGATTGAAGAATTCCGTTTCGACGCGCTGATCGGCGGCGCCCGCCGCGACGAAGAAAAGGCCCGCGCCAAGGAACGCATCTTTTCGCACCGCGACAGCTTCGGCCAGTGGCAGCCCAAGGCCCAGCGCCCCGAGCTCTGGACCCTGTTCAACACCCGCCTGGCCCCGGGCGAGCACTTCCGTGTGTTCCCCATCAGCAACTGGACCGAGCTGGACGTGTGGCAATACATCGAGCGCGAAAACATCGCCCTGCCCTCGATCTACTACACGCACAAGCGCGAGGTGGTCGACCGCCGCGGCCTGCTGGTGCCGGTGACCGAACTGACCCCGCCCAAGGACGGTGAAACCGTGCAGATCCGCGACGTGCGCTTCCGCACCGTGGGCGACATCACCTGCACCTGCCCGGTGGAGAGCCTGGCCGCCACGGCCGGCGACATCGTGATCGAGACCTTGGCCGCCGACGTGAGCGAGCGTGGTGCGACGCGCATGGACGACAAGACGTCGGAAGCTTCGATGGAGAAGCGGAAGAAGGACGGCTATTTCTGAAGAAATAGCCCACCCCCGCGCCACCTCCGGCGTCACCCCCTCAAGGGGGCGGCGCTGGCGGCCCGGCTAAGCCGGTTCCGCGGCGCCCTTGATTTGGACACCCTCTCGCGAAAGTTTTGTATGAACGCTGTTGTTACCCCTTCCACCGCCGCCGACACCCGCACCGCACTGAAGTTCATCACCTGCGGCTCCGTCGATGACGGCAAGAGCACCCTGATCGGCCGCCTGCTGGTCGACAGCAAGGCCGTGCTGCAGGACCACCTGGCTGGCGTGCAGCGCCAGGGTGAGACCGACCTCGCCCTGCTGACCGACGGCCTGTCGGCCGAGCGCGAGCAAGGCATCACCATCGACGTCGCCTACCGCTACTTCAACACCGAAACGCGCAAGTTCATCATCGGCGACGCGCCCGGCCACGAGCAGTACACCCGCAACATGGTGACCGCCGCCTCGGCCGCCGACGCCGCCGTGGTGCTGGTCGACGCGACCAAGCTGGACTGGCAAGACGCCGGCCTGAAACTGCTGCCGCAGACGCGCCGCCATTCGCTGCTGCTCAAGCTGCTGCGCGTGCCCTCCGTCGTGTTCGCCGTCAACAAGCTGGACGCCGTCGAAGACAGCGCGCTGGCTTTCAAGAACATCTCGGGCGCTCTTGCCGCCTTCGCAGCCGATGCCGGCATCGCCGTCACCGCCACCGTGCCGGTGTCCGCGCTCAAGGGCTGGAACGTGGTCGATGGCGCCGCCGACGCCGGCTGGTGCGGCTACAGCGGCCCGACGTTGCTGGAAATCCTGGAGCAGTTGCCCGTCACCGCCGCCGATACGGCGCTGCCTTTTGCCTTCCCGGTGCAGTGGGTCGAGAAGTTCTCGTCCTCGTCCGACACCAGCCAGGGCCGCCGCGTGTTCTGGGGCCGCGTTGCCACTGGCAGCGTGCAGCCCGGCCAGCAGATCAAGGTGATGCCCAGTGGCCAGACGGCCACTGTGGCCCAGGTGCTCAACCACGTGCGCCAGCCGCAGGCCGTGCCCGCCGGCCACAGCGCCGGCATCGTGCTCGACCGCGAAGTGGACGTGTCGCGCGGCGACTGGCTGCTGGCCATCGATGAGCAGGGCCAGTCCCTCGAAGCCAGCCGCGAGATCCGCGCCACCGTCGCCTGGATGGACGACGAAACCCTGGTCGCCGGCCGCGTCTACTGGGCGCTGCATGGTCACCGCTGGGTCAAGGCCAAGGTCAAGCGCATCGTGCACAAGCTCGACATCCACACCCTGGCCGAAGAAGACGCCACCCAGCTCGAACCCAACGCCATCGGTCACATCGAGCTGGCGCTGCAGGAGCCGCTGGCCACCGCACCGTTCACGCAATCGCGCGCTCTGGGTTCGCTGGTGCTGGTCGACACCGCCAGCCACAAGACCTCGGGTGCCTTGCTGGTCAGCTGAGCCCTTGGCGCAAGACAGGACTTAACCAATATCAAGGCCAAGGGCTTCCTCGGGGCTTACCCTCCTGCACCGCCTAAAATCCTGCGTTTGATCGAATTCTCTCCCACACCATGACCCACGTTGTCACCGAAGCCTGCATCCGCTGCAAATACACCGATTGCGTCGACG
This sequence comes from Hydrogenophaga sedimenti, assembly GCF_051857515.1. Taxonomy (NCBI): domain Bacteria; kingdom Pseudomonadati; phylum Pseudomonadota; class Betaproteobacteria; order Burkholderiales; family Comamonadaceae; genus Hydrogenophaga; species Hydrogenophaga sedimenti. The sequence goes on along the minus strand of NZ_JBPZHA010000015.1, from coordinate 59,429 downwards.
TCTGTCCCGTCGACTGCTTCCGCGAAGGTCCCAATTTCCTGACCATCGATCCGGACGAGTGCATCGACTGTGCGGTCTGCATCCCCGAGTGCCCGGTGAGCGCGATCTTTGCCGAAGAAGACCTGCCGAAAGACCAGGTGCACATGACGGCGCTCAACGCCGACCTCGCCAAGTTGCCCAACTGGAAGAGCATCACGAAGCGCAAGGACCCGCTGCCCGACCACGAGCAGTGGAAGGACCGCACGGGCAAGCTGTCCGAACTGATCCGCTGATCATGGATCCACGGCAGAGCGTCGGAGAGCCTGCCTCCGCGCCCGCCAGCGAGCCGGTCGCTGTCGATGCCGTGGTGATCGGGGCCGGCCCGGTGGGCCTGTTCCAGGTGTTCGAGCTGGGCCTGCTGGACATCCGTGCGCATGTCGTCGACGCCCTGCCCCACCTCGGTGGCCAGCCGGCGGAGCTGTACCCCGACAAACCCATCTACGACATTCCCGGCCTGCCGGTCTGCACCGGCCAGGGTCTGGTCGAGGCATTGCACACGCAGTGCTCTCCGTTCTCTCCCACCTTTCATCTGGGTCAGACCGTCCGGCAACTCGAATGGCAGACCGACGGGCGCTTCCTGGTCGGTACCTCGAAGAATACCCGTCTGCTCGCCAGGACCGTGTTCATCGCGGCCGGGGTCGGGGCGTTCGAACCCCGCCGGCTTGGTGTGGAGGGGCTGGATGCGTTTGAGAACACCCAGCTGTTCTTTCGCGCTGGCGACGCCGGAGCACTGGACGGTCGCCAGGCGCTCATCGTCGGCGACGACGACCAGGCCATCGAATGTGCTCTGAGCCTGTCGGAGGGATCGTCTGGCCGGCCGGCGGGCGTCACGCTCATGCACCGCAGGGACAGCTTTCGCGCAGAACCGCAACGCGTGGCGCGGATGCGTGAACGCTGTGGCCAGGGAGCCATGCGGTTCGTGGCCGGCCAGATCACCGGTTTCAAGACACAAGACCAGCGCCTGAGCAGCGTCGATGTCGCACAACCCGATGGCGCCACCGCCAAGATCCCGGTCGACACCTTGCTGGTCCTGCAAGGGCTGTCGCCACGGCTCGGTCCTGTTGCTGGCTGGGGGCTTGCGATGGAGCGCAAGCAACTGGTGGTCGACACCGCGACTTATTCCACCAGCGAGCCCGGCATCTTTGCCGTCGGCGACATCAACAGCTACCCCGGCAAACGCAAGCTGCTGGTCTGCGGATTTCACGAGGCCACGCTGGCAGCGTATGCCGCCGCGCCCATCGTGCACCCCGACCGGCCGGTGCTGCTGCAATACACCACCACCAGCACGCAGCTGCACCAGTTGCTGCAGGTGAAGAGCGCGTCCAAGTAATGATCTTTTCAAAAAAACTTGGGCTGGCTTCAAAAGCGCAAAAACCGACGCTATAATTTGAGGCTGTTCCCTGATAGCTCAGTCGGTAGAGCGACGGACTGTTAATCCGCAGGTCCCTGGTTCGAGTCCAGGTCGGGGAGCCAGAACACAAGAAGCACTTAGATCGTCAGATCTAAGTGCTTTTTTCATGTGCCTTCCGATCTGAGCCAGCCCATGCCGTTCCAGTCACCCATCGCATCCCGGTCCGCCTTCGTCGCCTTCTGGGCCGCATGCGCAACCGTGGGGGTGCTGTCGCTGACGCCGGTGGACCGCCTGCCGCCGCAGATCTTCGACATCTGGGACAAGGCCCAGCATGCTGCGGGCTTCGCCGGGCTGGCGTTTCTGGGGCGACTGGCCTATCCGCGCCGGATGCCGGGTCTGCTGGCGGGGCTGCTTCTCTATGGAGCGCTGATCGAAGTGGCTCAGGCCGCCACGGGCTGGCGGCATGGCGACGTCAACGACTGGTTGGCCGATGCGGTCGGCGTCCTCATGGGAACAGCCATGTTCCACGTGCTTTTTCCGATGACCCAGCGGCAGGAAGGCGACGCACAATAGGTCCATGTCCACCACGCCCTCGTTTGGTCAGAAGCTGCCCTGGCTGGAGCCTGGCGACCAGTTTCCTTCCGTCGAGCGCGCCTGGGGTGAGCAGGACCCTGCACCGGGCCTGTTGGCTGCTGGCGGTGACCTGTCGGTCACCAGTCTGACCAGCGCCTACGGCCAAGGCATCTTTCCCTGGTACAGCGCCGGGCAGCCGATCCTCTGGTGGAGCACCGATCCCCGCATGGTGCTGCGGTCCGAGGCCTTCCGGTTCCACCGCTCGCTCAGAAAGAGCATCCAGAAGCTTCGGCTCGAACAGCGCCTGGAGATTCGTTTCGACCACGACTTCGAACGTGTGATCCGGGCGTGTGCCAACACATCGCGCAAGAGCCAGAGTGGCACCTGGATCCTGCCTGCCATGGTCCAGGCCTACATCCGCCTGCACAAGGCGGGCTTCGCACACAGCGTGGAGACCTGGATCGACGGCGAATTGGTGGGCGGGCTGTATTGCGTGAACCTGGGCGCCATGGTGTTCGGAGAGTCCATGTTCAGCCGCCGCAGCGACGCCTCCAAGGTGGCACTGGCGGCGCTGGTGGCCTTCTGTCTGTCGCATGGCATTCCGTTGATCGACTGTCAGCAGGACACGCCCCACCTGGCATCCATGGGGGCTGCCCTGATGTCCCGCAGCCTCTTCTGCGAACACTTGCGCCAGACCGTTGGGCATCGTCCGCCGGTGTGGAAGTTCGAGCCCGTATACTGGAATCAACTCATCCCCGACGACGGCGCACGAGCGTGACGCACCTCAAAGAACTTCCGTTGCAGGCGTTGCAGTTCTACGCCACAGCGCCCTATCCCTGCAGCTACCTTGCGGGTCACCTCGCGCGCTCCCAGGTGGCAACGCCCAGCCACCTGATCCACAACGACGCGTATTCGGACCTGGTCACCATGGGTTTCCGGCGCAGCGGCATGTTCACCTACCGCCCGCATTGCGACGGCTGCCAGGCCTGTGTGCCCCTGCGCATCCCAGTCCACGGCTTTGTGCCCAGCCGCAGCCAGCGGCGTGCCCGACAGCGCCACGCGGCGCTGGAGACCCGGGTGCTGGGGCTCTGTTTTGTGCCCGAACACTACGAGCTGTATCTGCGGTACCAGAACAGCCGGCACTCCGGTGGCGGCATGGACCAGGACAGCATTGACCAATACAGCCAGTTCCTGCTGCAAAGCAGGGTCAACTCGCGGCTGGTGGAGTTTCGTGAACCATCCAGGAACGGCGAGCCATCGCGGCTGGTCATGGTCTCCATCGTCGATGTGCTCAGCGACGGCCTGTCGGCGGTCTACACCTTCTACGAACCGGCCAACACGGGCGCCAGCTACGGCACCTTTTGCATCCTCTGGCAGATCGAGCAGGCGCGTCTGCTCGGGCTGTCGCACGTGTACCTGGGCTACTGGATCGCCCAGAGTCCGAAGATGAGCTACAAGGCGGCATTCGGGCCGCATGAGGTGCTGCGCGACGGTACGTGGGTGCCAGAAACGTGATTTCATCTCGTAAAATAGCCGCAAACTGATTGCGGCCATGACAAAACGATCCGACTCCCTGCCCACCACCCCCACCGTCCAGGTCATCGAACGCATGTTCAACCTCCTGGAGGTCCTCGCTTCCAGGGAAGAACCGGTCTCCCTGAAGGAAATCAGTGAAAAAACCGGCCTGCATCCTTCGACCGCCCACCGCATCCTCAACGACCTGACGATCGGGCGTTTTGTCGACCGCCCCGAGGCTGGCAGCTACCGTCTCGGCATGCGCCTGCTGGAGCTGGGCAATCTGGTCAAGGCCCGTCTGAGTGTCCGCGACGCCGCGCTCTCGCCCATGCGCGAACTGCACAAGCTGATCCAGCAACCTGTCAACCTGAGCGTTCGCCAGGGCGACGAAATCGTCTATGTGGAGCGCGCCTACAGCGAGCGCTCCGGCATGCAGGTGGTTCGTGCCATTGGCGGCCGCGCGCCATTGCACCTGACCTCGGTCGGCAAGCTGTTTCTGGCGGCCGACGAACCCCAGCGCGTGCGCGCCTATGCCACCCGCACCGGTCTGGCCGGCAATACACGCAACAGCCTGACCCAGCTGACCACGCTCGAACGTGAGCTGCAGCAATGCCGGCAGGCCGGGCTCGCGCGTGACAACGAGGAGCTTGAGCTCGGTGTGCGCTGCATGGCTGCCGGCATCTACGACGACCAGTGCAAGCTGGTGGCGGGCCTGTCCATCTCCGCGCCCGCCGATCGCATCGATGAAAGCTGGGTGCCCAAGCTGCGCACCACCGCGGCAGAGATCTCCATCGCGCTGGGATGCCCCAGAGGATTTGCCGCCCAGCCAGCCGCACCGCGCTGATCACCGCCCAAACAAAAACGGCCCGCTGGGGCCGTTTTTGTTTGGAACTGCAATGCGTGTGAACGCCGGATCAGCCCTGTGGCCGCACGGGTGTCTGGTGGGCGCTTTGCACTTCCACCCACCGCTTGACCCGTTCGGCATCCTGGGCGCGCCCCAGTTTGCCGGTGGCGTCCAGAAACACCATGATCAGCTGACGTCCGGCGATGCGGGCCTGCATCACCAGGCAGCGGCCTGCCTCGGTGATGTAGCCGGTCTTCTGCAGGCCGATGTCCCATTCCGGATCCCTGATCAAGCCGTTGGAGTTGCGGAACTCCAGAGTGCGGGTTCCCAGATCCAGCTGGTGGCTGGGTGATGTCGTCAGGCTGCGCAGGATCGGGCGGTGATAGGCCACCGACACCAGCGTGGCCAGATCGCGGGCACTGGACTGGTTCTGGCTGGAAAGACCGGTGGGATCCACATAGTGGGTGTCGCGCATGCCGATCTCCTTGGCCTTTGCATTCATCATGCGGACAAACTGATCGAGACCACCGGGATAGGTACGGCCCAAGGCATGGGCCGCGCGGTTTTCACTGGACATCAGCGCCAGGTGCATCATCTCGCGGCGGGTGAGCGTGGTCCCGACCGCGAGTCGCGAACGGCTGCCTTTGAGGGTGTCGATGTCATCGGTCGAGATGGTGATCTGTTCGTCCAGCGACAGATTGGCGTCGGTGACGACCAGGCCAGTCATCAACTTGGTCAGGGAGGCAATCGGCAGCACCGCCGCGTCGTTCTTGCTGAACAACACTTCGTTGGTCTGCTGATCGACGACCAGCGCCACGCTGGAGTTCAGATCCAGGGGATCGTTGGCAGACCGCAGACCCATGCGCTCGCCGATGGATGAACGGGGTTCCATGGCCATGGCCTGGATCACCGGAGAAGACCGGTGGTGCGCCACCAGACGGATCGCTCCACCATCGGGCCGGGCGCGCGCGACAGGAGCGTCCTGCCCACCTTTGCGCGTTCTGGCCGAGCGGACGGGGTCTTTGCCCCTGCTTCCGGACTGGCGAGCCAGCTTGTCGGTTTCGCGACGGGCCTTGGCCGACACAGCGGCTTTGCGGGAATCCTTGGCGTTGGCGACTCTTGACACGTCGCGCGACGTCTTCTTGGTCACCAACTGGGGCTGCGCCTTGCGGGCGGCTTTGGCGGAGCTTTTCTCCCGCGCTTGCACCGACACCGGAAGTGCCAGCGACGCAAGCATCACGACCGTTGCAACACTTTGCAAGATTGTGAAAAAGCGTACCCGGGAAAAACTCATTGACTCCACTCCAGAAAACAGCGTTCGATGGAGTGAAGTATAGGTCCGTGCAAAATAACTAGCAATATCAAACGTTTGTAAAGCTTTCCTCAGTGAGCGCCGGAACAACCCCCAAAAGAAGGTGTATTTCCAGCGTTCACCCGAAATCACAGTTACAAGTACTTGATTTCAATAGGTTCAGCCTTGCGCTGAAACGCGATCGGCTTGGCTCTGCAGTTTGTTCAGCGCACTCAGATAAGCCTTGGCCGATGCCACCACGATGTCCGGGTCGGCGCCAACACCGTTGACCACGCGACCACCGTGCTGCAGGCGCACAGTGACCTCACCCTGGCTTTCGGTCGAACCACTCGTGATGGCGTTGACCGAATACAGCACCAACTCTGCCCCGCTTTTGACGTGGCTTTCGATGGCCTTGAGTGAGGCGTCCACCGGACCGTTGCCGTCCGAGGCGCCGCGAATTTCCTTGCCTTCGATCGTGAACACGACCTCGGCATGCGGGCGCTCGCCGGTCTCGCTGCGCTGGGACAGCGAGACCAAGCCATAGCGCTCCTTGTCGGTGGTCACGCTCTCGTCACTGCACAAGGCCAGGATGTCCTCGTCGAAGATCTCGCTCTTGCGATCGGCCAGTTCCTTGAAGGCGGCAAATGCGGTATTGATCTCGCTTTCCGACTCCATCTCGATGCCCAGTTCCTGCAGGCGCTGCTTGAACGCATTGCGACCGCTGAGCTTGCCCAGCACGATCTTGTTGGCGCTCCAGCCCACATCCTCGGCACGCATGATCTCGTAGGTGTCACGCGCCTTGAGCACGCCGTCCTGGTGAATGCCCGAGGCGTGTGCAAAGGCGTTGGCCCCCACCACGGCCTTGTTGGGTTGCACCACGAAGCCGGTCGTCTGGCTGACCATGCGGCTGGCCGGAACGATCTGCGAGGTGTCCACGCCGATGTCCAGGTTGAAGTAGTCGCGGCGGGTCTTGACCGCCATCACGATTTCTTCCAGCGAGCAGTTGCCTGCACGCTCACCCAACCCGTTGATCGTGCACTCGACCTGCCGGGCGCCGCCGATCTTCACGCCGGCCAGCGAATTGGCCACCGCCATGCCCAGGTCGTTGTGGCAATGCACCGACCAGATCGCCTTGTCCGAATTCGGAATCCGCTCGCGCAGTGTCCGGATGAAGTCGCCATACAGCTCGGGCACGGCGTAACCCACGGTATCGGGAATGTTCAAGGTGGTCGCACCTTCGTTGATCACCGCTTCCAGCACGCGGCAGAGGAAATCGATGTTGCTGCGGTAGCCGTCCTCCGGGCTGAACTCGATGTCCTCCACCAGGTTGCGCGCGAAACGCACCGACTGCTTGGCCTGCTCAAACACCTGGTCGGGTGTCATGCGCAACTTCTTCTCCATGTGCAGCGGGCTGGTGGCAATGAAGGTGTGGATGCGCGCACGGTTCGCGCTCTTGAGCGCTTCGGCCGCACGGGCGATGTCGCGGTCATTGGCGCGCGCCAGCGAGCAAACCGTGGAGTCCTTGATGGTGTTGGCAATCGCCTGCACGCAATCAAAGTCACCGTTGGAGCTGGCGGCGAAACCAGCCTCGATCACGTCGACCTTGAGACGTTCCAGCTGGCGTGCGATGCGCAGCTTTTCGTCCTTGGTCATGGACGCGCCAGGCGACTGCTCGCCATCGCGCAAGGTGGTGTCGAAAATGATCAACTTGTCGCTCATCTCAGTTCTCCGGTGTGTGGCCTCGTGGACCACTCTTGAAAAAACCCGCAGTTCCAAAACAAACGGCCCGCTGCGGGTGCAAACGGGCCGTTGTGCTGGAAAACGCGCGCGCTATTCCACTTGCCCGTGAAGGACACCCAGTAGTAGCGCGAGCGAAATGCAATTCATGGCAGGCAATGTAGCACAAAGGTGGCTCGGCACGGATAGAGGAAATCCATGACCGTGATTGCCACGGGTTGTCACTCGTGCAAGCCTCGCTCCTCGGGCTCGTCGGTCGAGGTGCTGATCACGCTGGTCGGCCGTCCTTTGGCCTTGCGCCACAGGTAGATGGCGTACCCCGACAGCCCATACAACACGAACACGCCAAACAGGACGGTCGGCGGATGGATGTTGATCACGGCGATGCCCAATGCGACCAGCACGATGGCGGCGAACGGCACACTTTTCTTCAGGCTCAGGTCCTTGAAACTGTAGAACGGGACATTCGTCACCATCGTCAGGCCCGCGTACAGCGTGATGGCGAACATGGGCCAGACCAGGTCACCCTTGGTGAGCTCCAACTCGTTGGCCAGCCAGATGAAGCCCGACACCAGCGCTGCAGCGGCCGGCGACGGCAGACCCTGGAAATAGCGCTTGTCGACCACACCCGTGTTCACGTTGAAGCGGGCAAGACGCAAGGCCGCACAGGCGCAGTAGACAAAGGCCGCAATCCAGCCCCAGCGTCCGAGGTCCTTGAGCACCCAGACATAGGCCACGAGCGCCGGCGCAGCGCCAAACGACACCATGTCCGAGAGCGAGTCCATCTGCTCGCCGAAAGCACTCTGCGTGTTGGTCATGCGGGCCACGCGACCGTCCAGGCTGTCGAGCACCATGGCCACGAAGATGCCCACCGTGGCCAGGTCAAAGCGGCCGTTCATCGCCATCACGATGGCGTAGAAGCCACCGAACAGCGCGGCCAGCGTGATCATGTTGGGCAGCATGTAGATGCCCTTGGGCCGGCGGGGGCCACCATGGGCATGGTCAATGAGGGGATCGGATCCGTCGTGCATGGAAGAAGTCGCATGACCCCTGAAGAGAGGCCGAAAGGGGCAGTGTAAAGGCTGAGGCCCTTCGGGCCCAAAACGGACAAAGGCCACCGAGGTGGCCTTTGCGTCCGCCAGCGGCCGCAAGGGCCGCCCGAATCAGTTGCGGGTCTGGTCGACCAGCTTGTTCTTGGCGATCCAGGGCATCATGGCGCGCAGCTGGCCGCCCACCACTTCGATCTGGTGATCGGCGGTGTTGCGGCGGCGGGCCGTCATGCTCGGGTAGTTCAGGCGGCCTTCCTGGATGAACATCTTGGCGTAGTCGCCGTTCTGGATGCGCTTGAGGGCATTGCGCATGGCGGCGCGCGACTGTTCGTTGATGACCTCAGGGCCGGTCACGTACTCGCCGAACTCCGCGTTGTTGGAGATCGAGTAGTTCATGTTGGCGATGCCGCCTTCGTAGATCAGGTCGACGATGAGCTTGAGCTCGTGCAGGCATTCGAAATAGGCCATCTCGGGGGCGTAGCCGGCTTCGACCAGGGTCTCGAAGCCCATCTTCACCAGTTCGACGGCGCCACCGCACAGCACAGCCTGCTCGCCGAACAGGTCGGTTTCGGTTTCTTCCTTGAAGTTGGTCTCGATGATGCCGGCCTTGCCGCCACCATTGGCCATGGCGTAGCTCAGGGCCAGGTCACGGGCCTTGCCGGACTTGTCCTGATGGATCGCCACCAGGTGGGGCACGCCGCCGCCCTGGGTGTAGGTGTTGCGCACGGTGTGGCCAGGGGCCTTGGGGGCAACCATCCACACATCCAGATCGGCACGCGGCACGACCTGGTTGTAGTGCACGTTGAAGCCGTGTGCGAAGGCCAGCGAAGCACCTTGCTTGATGTTCGGTGCCACGTTGTTGGTGTAGACCTCGGCGATTTGCTCGTCAGGCAACAGGATCATGACCACGTCGGCGGCCTTCACGGCGTCGTTGACTTCCATCACGGTCAGGCCGGCCTTGCCAACCTTGTCCCAGGACGCGCCACCCTTGCGCAGACCGACCACGACCTTCACGCCGCTGTCGTTCAGGTTCTGGGCATGGGCATGGCCTTGCGAGCCGTAGCCAATGATCGCGACGGTCTTGCCCTTGATCAGGCTCAGGTCACAGTCTTTGTCGTAGAAAACTTTCATGGTCTATCCTCTTTGGAGTGTTGGTGTGCCGTTCGTTCACGAGCCCGTCGAAGGCCCTCGACAGGCCCAGCCCGAACGGCGGTTCGGCTGAGCCCGAAAAACCTGCGATCTTAAACGCGCAGAATCCGCTCCCCGCGACCAATGCCGCAGGAACCTGTACGGACCGTTTCCAGAATTGCGGAACGGTCGATGGCTTCCAGGAAGGCGTCGTTCTTGCCCTGGTCACCGGTGAGTTCGATGGTGTAGCTCTTCTCGGTCACGTCAATGACGCGGCCACGGAAGATGTCGGCCATGCGCTTCATTTCCTCGCGCTCCTTGCCCACCGCGCGCACCTTGACGAGCATCAGCTCGCGCTCGGTGTAGGCGCCCTCGGTCAGGTCCACCACCTTGACCACTTCGATCAGGCGGTTCAGGTGCTTGGTGATCTGCTCGATGACGTCGTCCGACCCAGTGGTCTGGATCGTCATGCGAGAGAGAGACGGATCTTCCGTGGGAGCCACGGTCAGTGATTCGATGTTGTAGCCACGGGCCGAGAACAGGCCAACGACACGGGAAAGAGCGCCAGCTTCGTTTTCGAGCAGGACAGCGATGATGTGTTTCATGATGAAGATTCCTCTTTTCTGAGCCCTCCCCTGCGCACGGTAATGCGCAGGCTCGGCTGCAAATAGATTCGTCGGAGGACGTCAGTCCGGCACCAGCCGGATCGGCGTCCGGAGAAAGGGTCAGAGTTCTTCCGACCCCAGCAGCATCTCGGTGATGCCTTTGCCTGCCTCGACCATCGGCCAGACGTTTTCCGTCGGGTCGGTGCGCACGTCGATGAAGACAGTGCGGTCCTTGATGCTGCGTGCCTCGCGAAGCGCCGCCTCCACGTCTTGTGGACGTTCGACCAGCAGGCCGACGTGACCATAGGCCTCGGCGAGCTTGACGAAATTCGGCAGCGCGTCCATGTAGCTGTGGCTGTAGCGGCCCTGATAGATCAGTTCCTGCCATTGGCGCACCATGCCCAGGTAGCGGTTGTTCAGCGACAGCACCTTGACCGCCGTGCCGTACTGCTGGCAGGTGGACAGCTCCTGGATGTTCATCTGGATCGAGCCTTCGCCCGTGATGCACCAGCAGTCGGCCTGGGGCTTCGCCAGCTTGATGCCCATGGCGTACGGCAAGCCCACACCCATGGTGCCCAGACCGCCGGAGTTGATCCAGCGGCGCGGCTCGTTGAACTTGTAGAACTGCGCGGCAAACATCTGGTGCTGGCCGACGTCCGACGTGATGTAGCAGTCGTCGTCCTTGGTCAGGTTCCAGAGCGTCTCCACCACCATCTGCGGCTTGATGACCTGCGCATTGGCGCGGTCAAAGCGCAGGCAGTCGCGCGAGCGCCAGCCCTCGATGGTGTCCCACCAGGCGGCCAGCGCCTTCTCGTCGGGCTTGGCCTGCGCTTCCTTGACCATGTTGATCAACTCGGTCAGCACGTCCTTGACGTCGCCGACGATCGGCACATCCACCTTGACCCGCTTGGCGATGCTGGACGGATCGATGTCGATGTGGATGATCTTGCGCTCGACCGAGGCGAAGTGCTTGGGGTTGCCGATCACGCGGTCGTCGAAGCGCGCGCCCACCGCCAGCAGCACGTCGCAGTTCTGCATCGCGTGGTTGGCTTCGTAGGTGCCGTGCATGCCCAGCATGCCCAGGAACTTGCGGTCGGTCGCGGGATAGGCGCCCAGGCCCATCAGCGTGTGGGTGACCGGATAGCCCAGCAGATCGACCAGCGCACGCAACTCCGGAACGGCGTTGCCCAGCAGCACGCCGCCGCCGGTGTAGATGTAAGGACGCTTGGCGTTCAGCAGCAGTTGCAGCGCCTTGCGGATCTGGCCGCCGTGACCCTTGCGCACCGGGTTGTAGGAGCGCATCTCGACCGTCGCGGGATAGCCGGACCAGGGAGCCTTGTTGAACGACACATCCTTCGGAATGTCGACCACCACCGGGCCGGGACGCCCCGTGCGCGCGATGTGGAACGCCTTCTTCATCACGTCGGCCAGATCGCGCACATCCTTGACCAGGAAGTTGTGCTTGACCACAGGGCGCGTGATGCCGACCGTGTCGCACTCCTGGAATGCGTCGGAGCCAATGGCCGCCGAGGGAACCTGACCGGTGATGACGACCAGGGGAATGCTGTCGGTGTACGCCGTGGCGATACCGGTCACAGCGTTGGTGACGCCAGGCCCCGAGGTCACCAGCGCCACGCCCACGTCGCCCGTGGCGCGCGCATAACCGTCGGCCGCGTGCACGGCTGCCTGCTCGTGGCGGACCAGCACGTGCTGGATGCCTTCTTGCTTGTACAGCGCGTCGTAGATGTAGAGAACCGAGCCGCCGGGATAGCCCCAGATGTACTTCACGCCCTCGGCCTGCAGCGCGCGCACCATGATTTCGGCGCCCATGAGCTGTTCGGTGGCGGGAGTCTGGCTGGCAGCGGCAGCGGCCATTTCGGCCTTGTTGATTTCCATGATGAACCTTTCGAGAATTTCTCTGACGAAATACCTTGGGTGCCCCTTCGCCTGCTCTTGTGAAGCGGCGTCGGGACTTGAGGCCAAAGGACATGGGCGGACACATACCCCGCCGGACCTTGACCCGTTTGCCTTTTTGAATTGCAGCCTGACATTATCGCACTGCAACAAGGCATCAGACAAACATGAAAGGACGTCAACCCATCAGGCCGGTGGTGGCCGTCGGTACGGATGCGACAATCCGGGACCGATTCCGTGCGCGATCCGATGCCCGAAACCCTTTCCACCGCCTCCGGCGCCCCTTCGCTGATGGCCCCTCCCCTGATGCGCCGCATGGCCAGTTGGCTCTATGAAGGCATGCTTCTGTTTGGTGTCGTGTTCATCGCGGGCTACCTGTTTTCCGCGCTGACCCAGACCCGGCATGCGCTGGACAACCGACACTGGCAGCAGGCTTTCCTGTTCATTGTGTTCGGTGTCTATTTCGTGTGGTTCTGGTCCAAAGGTCAGACCCTGGCCATGAAGACTTGGCACATCCGGGTAGTGGACGCGTCCGGCCAGCCGCTCACCCAGCCGAAGGCGCTGGTGCGCTATCTCCTGTGCTGGCTGTGGTTCCTGCCGCCGCTGGCGGTGGCAGGCTTCTTCGGCCTGCCCGGGGGCGAACTGGCGGTGATCATGATTGGCTGGGTGCTGTTCTGGGCCCTGCTCTCCCGCTTCCACGCCCAAGGGCAATTTGTTCACGATGCACTGGCCGGTACCCGCCTGGTGCACCACAAGCCCGTGGCGCCTGCCCAGCGGGCCAAGTTCTGGCACCCATGAATTCCAGGGAACCTACCGACGCACAAAAGCAGCGCCGCGGCCTCAGCCGCATGTGGCATGCCTTCGGCTACTCGCTGGCGGGCCTGCGCGCTGGCTGGCGCGAAACCGCATTCCGGCAGGAGGCACTGGCAGCCATGGTCATGGTTCCACTGGCGTTCTGGGTCGGCCGCAGCTGGACCGAAGTGAGCGTGCTGTGCGGTACGGTGTTGATCGTGATGATCGTCGAACTGCTCAACACCGGCGTCGAATCGGCCATCGACCGCATCGGTCCGGAATGGCACGAACTCTCCAAACGGGCCAAAGACATGGGCAGCGCCGCCGTGCTGCTGAGCCTGCTGCTGTGCGCAGGCACCTGGCTGGCGGCGATGGCCAGCCGCTGGCTATGAACCACGCAACGACATGAACAACCCCGCTTTTTCTCTCTGCGTCTACTGTGGCTCGCGCCCCGGTGCCAATCCTGCCTTCAGCGCGGCCGCCAGGGCCGTTGGTGAGTGGATCGGCCGCCATGGCGGCCAGCTCGTCTACGGAGGCGGCCACAACGGATTGATGGGCCAGCTGGCCGACGCCACGCTGGCCAGCGGCGGCCGTGTGGTCGGCATCATTCCCAAAGCGCTGGTGGAGCGGGAGTGGGCGCACAAGGGCTGCAGCGAACTGCATGTGGTCGACACCATGCATGAGCGCAAGCGCATGATGGCCGAGCGGGCCGATGCTTTCCTGGCCCTGCCCGGCGGCATCGGTACCTTCGAAGAGTTTTTCGAGGTCTGGACCTGGCGCCAGCTCGGGTACCACGACAAGCCGGTCGGCCTGCTCAATGTCGATGGGTACTACGACGGGCTGATGAGCTTCATCGGCCACAGCGTCGAGCAGCAGTTCATGGGCCCCTGGCAGACGGAACTCATCCGGGTGGGCGCCGACTGGGAGCGCCTGCTGCCGGAACTGGTGCAGGCCGGCGGCGTGACGCCTGCCGACCGGCTGGACCGCGTTTAGACCGCGGTTTCGTCTTCTTCGCCGGTACGGATGCGCACCACGCGTTCGACCGGCGTCACGAAAATCTTGCCGTCGCCAATCTTGCCGGTGCGCGCAGCACGCACGATGGCGTCGACGCAGCGGTCCACATCGGCCGACTTGACCACCACTTCCAGCTTCACCTTGGGCAGGAAGTCCACCACGTATTCGGCACCACGGTAGAGCTCGGTGTGACCCTTCTGGCGCCCGAAACCCTTGACTTCCGTCACGGTCAGCCCGGTCACGCCCTGTTCGGCCAGGGCCTCCCGCACTTCCTCGAGCTTGAACGGTTTGATGACGGCGGTGATCTGCTTCATGCGGGTGTCTCTCTTTGGACCAATGGGTGGGCTACACAAAACTGTATCACGCGCCTGTCACCGAGAGGCTCTATGGGGACTCGTCGGACTGGTACGGCGGCAGCGCTGCGCCACAGTGCATGCAGAACCGGGCCTCGGGCTGGTGACCTTCGGTCAGGCATTCGTGACAGGTGCGGGTGGTGGCGGTTTTTCTGAGTTGCCCGACATTGCTCATTTCGACCGTCACGATGCCGGTCGGCACGGCCAGGGTGCCCCAGCCCAGCAGCATCATCACGGTGGCGATGAAGCGGCCGGTTGTCGTGACCGGCGAGATGTCGCCGTATCCGACCGTGGTCATGGTGGTCACGGCCCAGTAGATCGATGTGGGAATGCTGGTGAACCGGTTCTCCGGTCCTTCCACCACATACATCACGGTGCCCATGATCACCGTGACGATGACCACGAACGAGAGAAAGATGAAGATCTTGCGCGCGCTGTACCGGATCGCCAGCAGCAGACCCCGGTATTCGCTGACATAGGCACTGAGACCGAAGATGCGGAACACGCGCAGCAGTCGCAGCACCCGCACGTCGATCAGGGCATGCATGCCCGGAAACAGGACCGCCAGGTAGGTCGGCAGCACCGACAGCAGGTCGACCACACCGAAAAAGCTCTTGGCGTACTGCCCCGGGTGACGCACGCAGATCAGCCGCAGCGCGTATTCGACGGTGAAGACGGCGGTGAACACGATCTCCAGCGCCTTGAACACTTGCCCGTAACGGGCATGCAGGTCGGCCACGCTGTCGGCCATCACCACCGCCACGCTCAACAGGATGAGCACCAGCAACGACACGTCGAAGGCCTTGCCAGCCCGGGTGTCCGCTTCAAAGATGATGGTGTAGAGCTTCTCCCGCCAACCGGTGAGTGGTTTGCCCAGGCGCTCCTGCTGCGCCTGTTTGAACGTGGTGGCGCCCGGCCCTTTCTGGTTTGCTGGCTCGCGAGCGACTGTCATGCCCGGTATTTGCTGGTGATCGGATAGCGCCAGTCTTTGCCAAAGCTGCGGTGCGTGACGCGGATGCCGATCGGCGCCTGGCGGCGCTTGTATTCGTTGATGCGGATCAGCCTGACCACCTTGTCGACATCGGCCTGCGGATAGCCCTCGGCCACGATCTCAGCCGGGCTGCGGTCGTTTTCCATGTAGCGCTCGATGATGGCGTCGAGCACGGCGTACTCCGGCAGGCTGTCCTGGTCCTTCTGATCCGGCCGCAGTTCGGCGCTGGGTGGGCGCGTGATGATGCGTTCGGGAATCGGGTTGGTGCCAGTGCCGTAAGGGTCGTGCGCATTGCGCCACCGCGCCAGCCGGAACACCATGGTCTTGGCCACGTCCTTGATGACGGCGAAGCCGCCGGCCATGTCGCCGTACAGCGTGCAGTACCCGGTCGCCATCTCGCTCTTGTTGCCGGTGGTCAGCACGATGGAGCCGAACTTGTTGGACAGCGCCATCAGCAGGGTGCCGCGGATGCGCGCCTGCAGGTTCTCTTCGGTGGTGTCTTCCGGGCGCCCCTCGAACAGGGGGGCCAGCGAAGTCCGGAAGGCCTGGAACTCGGAGCCGATGGCGATCTCGTCGTAGCGCACACCCAACCGCGCCGCCATGTCGCGCGCATCGATCCAGGAAATGTCTGCCGTGTAGGGTGACGGCATCATGACCGCACGCACCTTGTCCTTGCCCAGCGCATCCACCGCGATCGCCAGCACCAGGGCCGAATCGATGCCGCCCGACAGCCCCAGCAGCGCGCCGGGGAAGCCGTTCTTGCCCAGGTAGTCGCGCACGCCCAGCACCAGGGCGTGCCACAGGTCGGCTTCCTGGCTGTGGGGTCGGTCGACGGCCGCCTCGACCCGCCAGCCCGCCGGCCCGCGGGTGAAGACTGCCTCAAACAGCGTCTCTTCGAAGCTGATGGCGCGCCCGGCCAGCGCGCCCGAGGCATCCAGCACAAAGCTGCGGCCTTCGAACACGATCTCGTCCTGTCCGCCCACCAGATGGGCATAGACCAGGGGAAGGCCCACCGCCTGCGCGCGCTCGCGCATCGTGGCCTCCCGCTCTCCGCCCTTTCCGGTGTGGAACGGCGAAGCATTGATGACCGCCAGCAGATCGGCTCCGGCCGCCTTGGCATCGGCCGCCGGCGCGTCGAACCAGGCGTCTTCGCAGATCAGCAGTCCCAGGCGCACCGCCTGCCCGTCGGCCCCGGTCACCTCAAACACGCAGGCCTGCTGGCCCGGCACGAAGTAGCGTCGCTCGTCGAACACCTGGTAGTTGGGCAGCTCGCGCTTGGCGTAGGTGTGCGTGATGCGGCCCTCGCGGATCACGCTGGCCGCGTTGTGCAGACCGGCCACCGACACGCTGCGGCTGCGGCGACCAGTGGCATCGAGACGCGCCGGATGTCCCACCACGATGTGCAGGCCTTTGAGGCTGGCGGTCTCGGCCGCCAGCGATTTGAGTGCATCATCACAGGCGTCGATGAACGCGGGTCGCAGGAACAGGTCTTCGGCCGCATAGCCGCACAGCGCCAGTTCTGGCGTGAGCAGCACGGCAGCACCGCGGGCGTGCGCCTCGCGTGCCGCCTGGGCAATGCGACGGGCATTGCCCGCCATGTCACCCACCACGAAATTGAGCTGGGCCACACAGATCTTGAGCGTCATGGAATCGGAAGAACGGAAAAAGACGGCGAGGACTGGCGTGGCGAACGGACTGCTCGCGACGGCCTCGGACGGGGCGTCGAACGATTATGTCACCCGGGTCTTCGATGCGCCCGATGGGGTGCCGGCCGACGCCTGGAACGCCCTGCAGGCCCGGCAGACCGACCCCAGCCCGTTCATGCGGCACGAATACCTGGCGGCGATGCACCACAGCGGCAGCGCCTGTGGCCGCACCGGCTGGCGGCCCCGCTACCTCACGCTCTGGCGCGACGGCGACCTGCAGGCCGCCTGCCCGCTGTTCCACAAGGCGCATTCGTACGGCGAATACGTGTTCGACTGGGCCTGGGCCAACGCGTACCGCCAGCACGGTCTCGACTACTACCCCAAGGGCCTGGTGGCGGTGCCGTTCACGCCGGTACCCGGCCCCCGTCTGCTGGCCCGGGACGCCCATGCCAGGGCCGCGCTGGTCAGGGCCCTGCTCTCGCACGCCACATCCGAGCAGCTTTCTTCCATGCACCTGCTGTTCCTGTCCGACGCGGATGCCCAGGCCTGCGCGGACGCCGGCCTCATGCTGCGGCACACCGTGCAGTTCCACTGGACATCGGCCGGGCATCGCGATTTCGAGGAGTTCCTGGCCAGCCTGCAGCAGGAGAAGCGCAAGAAAATCCGGCAGGAGCGGCGCAAGGTCGGCGAGGCCGGTGTGCAGTTCCGGCATGCGCGGGGGAAGGCGATCACAGCCGCCGACTGGGACTTTTTCTACCGCTGCTACGAGCGCACCTACCTCGAACACGGCAACCCGCCCTATCTGAACCGGGACTTCTTCGCCCGGATGGCCGACACCATGCCCGAACACTGGCTGCTGTTCATCGCGGAGCGCGATGGACGGCCCATGGCGGCCAGCCTGATTGGCATCGATGGCGATCAAGGGGTTGCCTACGGGCGCTACTGGGGCGCGCTGGAGCGCGTGGACTGCCTGCACTTCGAGGCTTGTTACTACCAGCCGCTGTCCTGGTGCATCGAACAGGGCTTCCGGCGCTTTGAAGGTGGCGCGCAAGGGGAGCACAAAATGGCTCGGGCGCTGATGCCGGTGCGCACGACCAGCGCACACTGGCTGGCCCATCCCGCCTTTGCCGAAGCGGTCGGGCGGTTCCTCGAGCACGAAGACCAGGAGATCCTCGGTTATCTGGAGCACCTGTCGAGTCGCAGTCCGCTGAGGCAGGACACCGGCCGTTGACCCCCGCCATCGCCGACAATGCGCGTGCTGTGGTGCTCTCATGGAGCACTTTCATGCCACATGTCACGGTGGATGCCCCACATGGGTGCGTCCATTCGTATTATTTGGTTACAAGTTATTTACAATTGTGCTCATGGACCAAGCCGACGCCTTTTTCACGCAGACCGTCGTCGGTGCGCCTTTCACCGCCCTGCTGGGCCGGCGCCGCGCGCCCGGACAGTCCAGTCCCGAAGGGCTGAACATCCATCTGGCCTCTGGCGAACAGCAGCTCACCCGGCTGTGGCGCGACTGGATCGTGCTCAGCCATGCCTGTGACCCGGTGGGGGTGCCGCGCCTGCGGCCTGGCAAGCTGCGGGGATGGCTGGAGCGGCATGCCCTGTGGCTGGCTGTCCTGGGCCTGGCATCGCTGGTCGCGACCGGCGTGCTCTGGGGGGCCATGCTGTGGAAATGAAGCTGCCCCAGGACACCCTGACCATCGATCCCATCGCCATGAACGTGGTGAACCGGGTCGCGGCCGGTTGCCGCCTGGACGGCGACCTGCAGTTTGACGGCGGCCTCCTGGTCCAGGGAGAGATTTCGGGGCAGATCCGGGTCAACGGCCGCCTGATCATCTGGAAAGGCGGCGTGGTGCGCGGTGCCGTGCGCGTGAACGGTGACTTCTATCTGTTCGGCCAGCTGGGCGCGCACAACGCCTCGCCGCAGGACACGCAACTCGAATGTGTGGGCATGGCCTATGTCGCCCAGACCGGGATTTCGACCGGAACCCTGATGGCCAAACGGTTACAGCTGTACGAGGGCGCGGATCTTCGCGGGCCTTTCAAGACGCTAAAGTTGGGGGGCAGCCTGCCCATCTTGCACGATGTGCAACCCGAGCAGCCCTTGAGAGCACCCGGAAGCCGAACATGAAAGCACGCCGCTACATCCGCCCCGACCGCACACACGAAGAGCCCTCAGGAACTCCCCCCATGAACGACCAGAACCAATTCCCTGCCGTGCCCGGCCCGGCACCGGACTATTCCTCCGACATGCCCCAGGCGCTGGAGGTTGACGTCGGGCGCGCCATGCCGCCGGCCATGGCCGAGAACATCCCGATGCTGCAGTCCCAGGACAGCGGACAGGCTCCGATCGACGCCACCGAGGCCGCCAACGCGCGCAGCATGCTCGCCGACGGCATCCACTTCGTGGGCAATGCCCTGCTGCGTGGCCCGTTCAGTGTCTCCGGCCAGGTGGACGGCAACCTGACCCAGGCCGAAGGCATCCAGGTGTCGGTGGTGGTGACCGAAACCGGCCGCGTCAAGGGCGACATCACCGCGCACAAGATCTCGGTCATGGGCCACACCGACGGTGTGCTCGACTCCGGTCAGGGCGAAGTCTCGCTGCACGATTCCGCCAGCGTGCACGGCTTGGTGCGCTACGGTCGCATCCAGGTCAACGGTGCAGACCTCAACGCGACGCTCGAACGGGTGGCCCCGCGGAAAGTGAACTGACGGTCTCATGCAGTGGCCAAGAAGCGAACATCTGCCCACGCCGCACCCGAATCCGAAGTCCATACCCGACCCGGAGTCTGTGCGGCTGGCGGCGCTTCAGGCCAGCTGGAACCGCGACCGCCGCGTTGCCCAGCGCCGCATCGCCTGGCGCTGGATCACCTGGTACACCCAGCGCTATGCGCCGCACGCCCTCGCCGGGATGGTGGTTCTGGCTGGCGTGGCCTATTGCAGCGGCATCCGGCCCCAATGGTCCCTGGCAGGAAATGACCTTCAGTCAGCGTCCCGGGAAGAACCTCTCCGGTACATGCCCCCGTCGGTGCCCACGGTGCCCGTTGCCGTCCCCACCCCGGTGGATGTATTCGACACCGTCGCGACCGACCCCGGTACCGACGCACCGCTGGTTTTGCGCAACAGCATGAGCTTCGAACCGAGAAGCGCCGGCCCTGAGCCCGTGGCCGAAGTTTCTGCCGATACACTCTCTCTCAAACCCGAAAACTGGTTGCACAGCAAGGAGCCCTGATCCATGAGCCAAAACCCTGCGTCCACTCGCCTGGTCCCCGCCGAGCGCCTGTCCGCCATCACGAGCCTGATCGCCGAAGGTGCGGTGTTCGACGGCAACTTCCACACCAACCGCGACCAGGGCATCAAGGTGGACGGTCAGCTCAAGGGCAACATCACGTTTGAAACCGGCGGCACGCTCCACGTGGGCGCCACCGGCGTGATCGAGAACACCCGGCTCGAAGCCGACTACGTGTTCATCGAAGGCAAGGTGATCGGCACCGTGATCGCCCGCAAGGCCCTTGAAATCACCGGTTCGGCCACCCTGATCGGTGACGCCAGCTACGACGAACTGATCGACATGCATCCCCGCGCCCGCGTCCGTGGCAAGATCGAATACCGCGGCGACATCGACGCCGTGCAGAACTGAACGGCAGCCGCCGTCCGTACCAACAAAAAAGCCTGCCGGAATCCAGCAGGCTTTTTTGTTGGTCTGCGCAGCACGAGGCTGCGCAGAAACCCGATCAGGCCAGGGCCTTCTTGTAGGCGGCGATGCCGTCCATGATTTCCTTGTGGGCAGCCTCGGGGCCTTCCCAGCCACCGACCTTAACCCACTTGCCCTGCTCCAGGTCCTTGTAGTGCTCGAAGAAGTGCTCGATGGCTTTCAGGCGCATCGGGTTCAGGTCTTCGGGCTTGCTCCAGCGGCTGTACAGCGACAGGATCTTGTTGGTCGGCACGGCCAGCACCTTGCCGTCTTCACCGGCTTCGTCGGTCATCTTCAGGATGCCGATGGCACGGCAGGGCACGACCACGCCGGGCATCAGCGGCACCGGCGTCACGACCAGCACGTCCACCGGGTCGCCATCGCCGGCAATGGTCTTGGGCACATAACCGTAGTTGGTCGGGTAGTGCATGGCGGTGTTCATGAAACGGTCCACGAAGATCGCGCCCGATTCCTTGTCCACTTCGTACTTGATCGGATCGCCGTTCATGGGGATCTCGATGATGACGTTGAACGCTTCGGGTACTTTGTCGCCAGGCTTGACGTTGTCGAGAGACATGGGGGGTTCTTCTGAGAGTTGATGGAAAACGCTTGTGATTAACCCTGATTTTACTGATTCCAACCTGACTTCCTGATCCAGATCAGTTTGCGTCTGAAGCATTTCCCGCTACATTGGCTCCGTTGGCCAATCGCCCTGCCCCACCCTCGTGGTGCGTGAAGGACGCGAGGAAGCAACGCAGCGGGGGCCTCCTCCAAGCGTTGCCCCCTCCAAGTCGAAACGCATGAGCAGGAGAAATCTATGGTTGGACAATCTGCGCTGATATTTGCGCTGGTGTGTGGCCTGGTCGCCGTGGTCTACGGCTTCTGGTCCCGAAGCTGGATTCTTTCTCAGGACGCGGGCAACGCCCGCATGCAGGAAATCGCTGGAGCCATCCAGACCGGCGCTGCTGCCTACCTCGCCCGACAGTACAAGACCATCGGCATCGTCGGTGTGGTGCTGGCCATCCTGATCGGGGTCTTTCTCAGCGCTTCCACCGCCGTGGGCTTCGTGCTCGGCGCGGTACTCTCGGGCGCCTGCGGCTTCATCGGCATGAACGTCTCGGTGCGGGCCAACGTGCGCACTGCGCAGGCGGCCACCAAGGGCATTGGCCCGGCGCTGGATGTCGCCTTCCGGGGCGGCGCCATCACCGGCATGCTGGTGGTGGGCCTGGGCCTGCTGGGGGTGGCCGGCTTCTTCTGGTACTTGCTTGGCACCGGGCCTTCGGGTACCGGCGCGGAACTGGGCAAGCTGCTCACCCCGCTGATCGGTTTTGCCTTCGGCTCCTCGCTGATCTCGATCTTCGCGCGACTGGGCGGCGGCATCTTCACCAAGGGCGCTGACGTCGGCGCCGACCTGGTGGGCAAGGTGGAGGCCGGCATCCCGGAAGACGATCCGCGCAACCCTGCCGTGATCGCCGACAACGTGGGCGACAACGTCGGCGACTGCGCCGGCATGGCGGCCGACCTGTTCGAGACCTATGCGGTGACGCTGATCGCCACCATGGTGCTGGGTGCCCTGATGGTGGCTGCGGCCCCGATGCAGGCCGCGCTCTACCCGCTGGTGCTCGGCGGCGTGTCCATCATCGCGTCCATCATCGGCTGCTTCTTCGTCAAGGCCAGCCCGGGCATGAAGAACGTGATGCCGGCGCTGTACAAGGGCCTGGCGATCGCGGGCGTGCTGTCGCTGATCGCGTTCTACTTCGTGACGACGGCCGTGATCCCCGATAACGCCATCGCCGCGTCGGGCAGCCAGATGAAGCTGTTTGGTGCCTGCGCCGTGGGCCTGGTGCTGACTGCGGCGCTGGTCTGGATCACCGAGTTCTACACCGGCACCCAGTACGCGCCGGTCCAGCACATCGCACAGGCGTCCACCACCGGCCATGGCACCAACATCATTGCCGGCCTGGGGGTGTCCATGCGCTCGACCGCCTGGCCGGTGCTGTTCGTCTGCGTCGCCATCATCGTGGCCTACGCGCTGGCTGGCCTGTACGGCATCGCCATCGCCGCCACCTCCATGCTCAGCATGGCCGGCATCGTCGTCGCATTGGACGCCTACGGCCCCATCACCGACAACGCCGGGGGCATCGCCGAGATGGCCGAACTGCCCAGCAGCGTGCGCGACATCACCGACCCGCTGGACGCCGTGGGCAACACCACCAAGGCCGTGACCAAGGGCTACGCGATCGGTTCGGCCGGCCTGGCCGCGCTGGTGCTGTTCGCCGACTACACCCACAAGCTGGAGGCCTACGGCCACCACATCAGCTTCGACCTCTCCGATCCGATGGTGATCGTGGGCCTGTTCATCGGCGGCATGATTCCCTACCTGTTCGGCGCCATGGCGATGGAAGCGGTGGGCCGCGCCGCCGGCTCGGTGGTGGTGGAAGTGCGTCGCCAGTTCA
This sequence comes from Hydrogenophaga sedimenti, assembly GCF_051857515.1. Lineage (NCBI taxonomy): Bacteria > Pseudomonadati > Pseudomonadota > Betaproteobacteria > Burkholderiales > Comamonadaceae > Hydrogenophaga > Hydrogenophaga sedimenti. The sequence continues at coordinate 36,428 of NZ_JBPZHA010000015.1, read as the reverse complement.
AGGAGATCAAGGGCATCATGGAAGGCACGGCCAAGCCCGAGTACGGCCGCGCTGTCGACATGCTGACCACCGCCGCCATCAAGGAGATGGTGATTCCCTCGCTGCTGCCGGTGGTGGTGCCGATCCTGGTGGGTCTGTTCCTCGGTCCGAAGGCGCTGGGTGGCCTGCTGATGGGCACGATCGTGACCGGCCTCTTCGTGGCGATCTCGATGTGCACCGGTGGCGGGGCCTGGGACAACGCCAAGAAGTACATCGAAGACGGCCACCACGGCGGCAAGGGCAGCGAAGCCCACAAGGCGGCCGTGACCGGTGACACCGTGGGCGACCCCTACAAGGACACCGCCGGCCCGGCCGTGAACCCGCTGATCAAGATCATCAACATCGTGGCGCTGCTGATCGTGCCGCTGCTGCCGATGGCGGCCGGCTCCGGAAGTTCGGGTGCGCACGAGGTTCCGGCTCCGTCGGCCACGGCCCCCGCAGCCGCACCTGCCGCAGCCGCGGCCGCGGCGGTCCCTGCCGACGGTGCTTCGGTCGCGGTGGAAAACGGCGTGGTGAAGTTCTACTTCGCCAGCGGCAAGGCCGACGTCGCCGCCGATGGCAGCAAGGCCCTGGAGCAGATCGTGGCCGGCATCGCCGGTGGCAAGAAGGCCGTGATCAGCGGCTTCCACGATGCCTCCGGTGACCCCGCCAAGAACGCCGAACTCGCCAAGGAGCGCGCCCAGGCCGTGGCGGCCCTGCTCAAGGCGGCCGGCGTGGCCGAGGACAAGGTCGAGCTCAAGAAGCCCGAGCAGATGCAGGGCGACGGTCCGGCCCACCTGGCCCGCCGGGTCGAGGTCAGCCTCGACTGAACCGCACTGTTCCACGCCCTGCCCCGTGAGGTTCGCCTCCCGGGGCTTTTTTCATGGGCGGCGGTGTGACACCATCGGGCTTTCGGCACTCCGCCCCCTCAGCCCGCACCATGACCGAACTTGTTGTCCGCCGCCTGCTCATTGATCTGGACCAGCCAGTCGCGCGCCACTGGTGTCGGGACGACGCTTTTCTCACCGCCTGGTTCAACGCCCTGTCGATGAGTTTTCCCGTCGGCGAGCAGTTCTTCATCGACGCCGTGCGCGACGGCTTCAAGGCGCTCCCGGCCGGTAAGCAGGAAGGCTTCCGCGACGAGGTCCAGGGGTTTGTCGGCCAGGAGGCCACCCACCGCCGCATCCACGGCCTGTTCAACGCCCAGATCGAAAAACACGGCCTGCGCAACCACTGGGAGTCGCGCGCGCGCCGGCGCCTGGCGTTGCTCGAAGGCAGCGACGTGCGCCACTGCGTGGCCATCACGGCCGCCAACGAGCACTTCACCGCCCTGTTCGCCGAATGGATGCTCTCGCATCCGGACCTGCTGGACGGCAGCGACCCGCGCCTGAAGACCCTGTGGCTCTGGCACAGCGCGGAGGAAGCGGAACACAAGTGCACCGCCTTCGACATCTACCAGGCGCTGGGCGGCAGCCACGCCTGGCGCGTCCGGTGGATGCGCCGGGTGACGGTCATCTTCCTGAGCGATGCCTTGCGCCAGACCGTGAGCAACCTGCGCGCCGACGGCACGCTGTGGCGCTGGTCGACCTGGCGCAGCGCCGCCCGGCATCTGTTCGGCCGCGATGGCCTGCTGCGTTCCAGCTATGGGGACTGGAAGCGCTACTTCCGCGAAGACTTCCACCCCGACCAGCAGCACAGCGGGCTCTCGGAGCGCTGGCTGGCCGACAACGCGCAGGCCTATGCGCGTGTCGGCGCCAGCGCCTGATTGCCCCTGCCGGCTGCCGGCCTGTCCCGCAGGCGGATATGCAGCGTCGACCATAATCTCGCCATGTCCGAACGCGTGATTCCCCTGGTCGACCAGCGCCTGAAAATCCGTCCCGCCGTGGTGCCCTCCACTCCGGTGGCCGCCACCGGTTTGCTCGGCGATGCACTGGGGCGTCCGTTGCGCGACCTGCGCATCAGCGTCACGGACCGCTGCAACTTCCGCTGCAACTACTGCATGCCCAAGTCGATCTTCGACAAGGACTACCCCTACCTGCCGCACAACGCGCTGCTCAGCTTCGAGGAAATCACCCGGATCGCGCGCGTGTTCGTGGCCCATGGCGTGCAGAAGATCCGGCTCACGGGCGGCGAGCCGCTGCTGCGCAAGAACATCGAGATCCTGATTGCCCAGCTGGCCGAACTGTGCACGGTCGACGGCAAGCCGCTGGACATCACGCTGACCACCAACGGCTCCCTGCTCGAACGCAAGGCCCGGCAACTCAAGGAGGCCGGCCTCAAGCGCGTGACCGTCAGCCTCGACGGGCTGGACGACGCGGTGTTCCGCGCCATGAACGATGTCGACTTCCCGGTGGCCGACGTGCTGCGTGGCATCGACGCGGCGCACGAGGCCGGTCTTGGCCCGGTCAAGATCAACATGGTGGTCAAGCGCGGCACCAACGACCACGAGATCCTGCCGATGGCGCGGCATTTCAAGGGCCACGGCGCGGTCCTGCGCTTCATCGAATACATGGACGTCGGCGCCACCAACGGCTGGCGCATGGACGAGGTGCTGCCCAGTGCCGAGGTGGTGGACCGCATCCACCAGGCGCTGCCGCTGGTGCAGCTGGATCCGTCCGCACCCGGCGAAACCGCCGAGCGCTGGGGCTACGCCGATGGCTCGGGCGAGATCGGCGTGATCAGCAGCGTGACGCAGGCCTTCTGCCGCGACTGCAACCGGGCACGCCTGTCGACCGAAGGCCGCCTGTATCTCTGTCTGTTCGCCACCGAGGGCCACGACCTCAAGCACCTGGTGCGGGGTGGTGCCAGCGATGCCGAACTGGCCAGCGCCATCGCCGCCATCTGGCAAGGCCGCGACGACCGTTACTCCGAGCTGCGAGCCTCGCTGCCGCCCGACCAGGGCCAGGGCGCCCGCCGCATCGAGATGAGCTACATCGGAGGATGAGCGTGATCGGGTCTGGCGACATCACCGGTCTGGTCTTGGCCGGCGGGCGCGGCTCCCGCATGGGCGGCGTCGACAAGGGCCTGCAGGATTTCCAGGGCACGCCGCTGGCGCTGCATGCGCTGCGCCGGTTGCGGCAGCAGCACGGTGGGCTGATCGGTCCCCTGCTGGTCAACGCCAACCGCAACGCGGAGGTCTACGAGACCTTCGGGGCTCCCGTGTGTCCGGACCCCATCGCCGACTTTGCCGGCCCGCTGGCGGGCTTCCTGGCCGGGCTGGCGCACTGCCAGACGGCCTGGATGCTGACCGTGCCCTGCGATTCACCCCGTTTCCCGCTCGACCTGGCGCACCGCATGGCGCAGGCGGTGCTGGCCGGCAACGCCGACGTCGCCATGGCCTCGGCCCGGGAAGGCGATGACCAGTACCGGTCGCAACCTGTGTTCTGCCTGATGAAGGTGTCGCTGCGCGAGAGTCTGGAGGCCTTCACCCGCGACGGCGGCCGCAAGGTCGACCGCTGGTCCGGGCTGCACCGCAGCGTGCTCGTTCCGTTCGACCGGCCGACCGACGACCCGCTGGCTTTCGGCAACGCCAACACCCTGGACGAGCTGCGCTCCCTCGAAATCTCCAACCGCACGACATGAAGTCCATCGAACAGATCGCGGCCGAACTGCAGGGCTACGACCCGCAGGCCCTGAGCGCCGAGCGCGTCAACGATTTTCTGGCCAGGCTGGTCGAGCCGGTGCGCGAGACCGAGTCCTGCGGCATCTTCGAGGCCCTGGGCCGGGTGCTGTCCGACGACGTGGTGTCGCCGATCAGTGTGCCGCCGCACGACAACTCGGCCATGGACGGCTTCGCGTTCGACGGCAGCCAGCTGCGCTTCGGGGAAGCCTTGTCCCTGCGCTGTCTCGGCACGGCGTTCGCCGGACAGGCCTGGAACGGACAGGCCGGCGCCGGGGACTGCGTGAAGATCATGACCGGCGCCATCATGCCGGCCGGCATGGACACTGTCGTGCCGGTCGAATTCGTGAAGGTCGATGGCGATGCGGTGACGGTCCCTGCCGATGTGGTCCGCCCGGGCGACAACCGCCGGCTGCTCGGCGAAGACCTGATGGCCGGACGACCGGCCCTGCGCCGGGGACAGACCCTGGGCCCGGCCGCGCTGGGCCTGATCGCGAGCCTGGGTCTGCCGGCCGTGCCGGTGTTCCGTCGTCTGAAGGTCGCGTATTTCTCGACCGGCGACGAGATCCTGAGCCTGGGTGAATCGCCGCGCGAAGGCGCGGTCTACGACAGCAACCGCTACACCGTGTTCGGCCTGCTCACACGCATGGGTGTGCAGGTGGTCGACATGGGCGTGATCCGCGACGAGCCGCAGGCGCTCGAAGCCGCGTTCCGCCAGGCCGCGCGCGAGGCCGACGCGATCATCACCAGCGGCGGCGTGAGCATGGGCGAAGCCGACCACACCAAGGCCATGATGAAGCAGCTCGGTGACGTGGCCTTCTGGCGCATCTCGATGCGACCCGGGCGGCCGATGGCGGTCGGGCGCATCGTCGAGGATGTCAAGTCGTCGGTCCTGTTCGGCCTGCCGGGCAACCCGGTGGCCGTGATGGTCACATTCCTCGCCTTTGTGCGCCCTGCCCTGCAGATCCTGTCGGGCGCCACGCCGGCCGCCCCGATCCTGCTGAAGGCGCACAGTGCCGAAGCGCTGCGCAAGAAGCCCGGCCGCACCGAATACCAGCGCGGCGTCGTCACCCGCGAGGCCGACGGTTCGCTGCGCGTGCGCACCACCGGCAACCAGGGCTCGGGCGTGCTCCGCTCGATGGTCGAGGGCAACGGCCTGATCGTGCTGCACCACGGACAGGGCAATGTGGCCGTGGGCGACGAGGTCGACGTGATGATGTTCGACGGCGCGATCTGAGCGCGTTCAGAGCCAGCGCCGCACGCGGCGCATGTAGGCGCGGTAGTCCTCGCCGAACAGCCCCAGCAGCGCCCGTTCTTCCGGCAGGATCTGGAACCGCGTGAGGTAGGCCACGAAAGCCATCGGTCCCAGCAGCGCCAGCCAAGACGGCAACACCAGCGCCCAGGCGGTCAGCAGGCAGGCGATGCCGACGTACATCGGGTTGCGGGTGAATCGGTAGACGCCCTCCGTCACCAGGGTCGATGCCCGCTCCGGCCGCATCGGGTTGACCGTTGTGCGCGAGGCGCGAAACGACAGCAGCCCCGCCAGATCGAAACCCGCGCCGGCCACCAGCAGCAGCGCCACCGCGAAGCCCTTTGGCCCGCCGGGCCAAAGCACCCCACCCATGCCGGTGGTCCACCACATCAGCACCGCAGTGATCAGACCGACCAGCGGCGGCGGGATGCGGTGTTCGAGAAAACGCATCACTTGGCGACCAGGACTTCGCCGGGCCCGGCGTGGGCCGGTGGATCGGCCGGCAGCACCCGGGAACCGTGGTGCCTGCGTGCCAGCAGCATGTACATGGTCGGCACCACGAAGATGGTCAGCAGCGTGCCCAGGCTCATGCCACCCACGATCACCCAGCCGATCTGCTGGCGGCTCTCGGCGCCCGCGCCGGTGGCCAGGGCCAGCGGAATCGCACCCAGCACCATCGCGCCGGTGGTCATCAGGATCGGGCGCAGTCGCAGCGCCGCCGCTTCGGTCACGGCCTGCAGCTTGTCCTTGCCATCCTCGCGCAGCTGGTTGGCGAATTCGACGATCAGGATGCCGTGTTTGGTGATCAGCCCCACCAGGGTGATGAGCCCGATCTGGCTGAACACATTGAGCGTGCCTCCGGTGAACTTCAGCGCCAGCAGTGCGCCCAGCATCGACAGCGGCACGCTGAGCATGATGATGAACGGGTCGACAAAACTCTCGAACTGCGCGGCCAGGACCAGGTAGATGAACAGCAGCGACAGGCCGAACACGATGGCCAGCGAGCCCGACGAGTTCTTGAACTCACGGCTCTGGCCGTTCAGGTCGGTGGTGTAACCCGGCGGCAGCACCTCGGCCGCGATCCGGTTCATCTCTGCCAGCGCATCGCCCAGCGCAAGCTCCGGGGCCAGGTTGGCGGTGATCGACGCGCTGCGGCGCTGGCCGAAGTGGTTGAGCTCGCGCGGCACCACCACCTCGCGCAACTGCACCAGCGAGGCCAGCGGGATCATCGCGTCGTTGCGGCCGCGCACGAACAGGTGGTCGATGTCTTCCGGCGCGCTGCGCTGCGTGCCGGCCGTCTGCACCACCACGTCGTACTGCTCGCCGCCGCGCTTGTAGCGGGTCACGATGCGGCCGCCGAGCATGGTCTCGACCGTGCGCGCGATCACGTCCACGCTCACGCCGATGTCGGCCGCGCGCTCGCGGTCCACGTCCATGCGGATCTCGGGTTTGTTGAGCCGCAGGTCGGTATCGACCTGCACGAAACCCGGCACCTTGGCCATTTCCTCCTGGAAGCGGCGCACCGTGCGCGAGAGGTTCTCGTAGCTGTCGGAGGTCACGATCACGTAGTTGATCGGCCGCTCGCGAAAGCCCTGGCCCAGCGATGGCGGCGTGATCGGGAAGCCGCTGATGCCTGGCAAGGCGCCGATCTTGGGTGTGATCTCGCGCGCGATCTCCATCGTGGTCCGCTGGCGCTCCTCCCAGGGCAGCGCACGCAGGAAGATGGTGCCCTGCGCCACGGTCGGGTTGCCCATGTTGCTGAAGATGCGGTCGAACTCGGGGTAGTTCTGGCCGATGCGCTCGATGGCCTCGGAATAACGGCGGGTGTAGGCCAGCGTCGCGCCGTCCGGGCCGTTGACGTTGACCAGGATCACGCCGCGGTCCTCCACCGGCGCCAGCTCCTGCTTGGTCTGCTGCAGCAGCCACCAGCTGCCCACCGCGCTGGCCGCCATCACCGCAACCACCAGCCAGCGCAGGTTCAGGCTGGCCGCCAGCAGCCGGCTGTAGCCGTTGGTCACCGAGACCAGCACCCGCTCCATGCCGCGGTCGAACCAGCCCGGGTTCGGGTTGTGGCGCAGCAGCTTGCTGCTCATCATGGGCGAGAGCGTGAGCGCCACGAAGCCCGAGACCACCACCGCGCCGGCCAGCGCCAGTGCGAATTCGGCGAACAGGCGGCCGGTGCGGCCCGGCGTGAACGCCAGGGGCGCGTACACCGCCGCCAGGGTCAGCGTCATCGCCACCACCGCGAAGCCGATCTCCTTCGCCCCCTTGATGGCTGCCTCGAAGGGTTGCATGCCCTCCTCGATGTGGCGGTAGATGTTCTCCAGCACCACGATGGCGTCGTCGACCACCAGACCGATCGCCAGCACCAGCGCCAGCAGCGTCAGCGTGTTGATCGAGAAGCCGAACAGCGCCATCAGCGAGAAGGTGCCGATCAGGCTGACCGGGATCGTCACCAGCGGAATGATCGAGGCGCGGATTGTGCGCAGGAACACGAAGATCACCAGCGCCACCAGCAGCACGGCCTCACCGATGGTGTGATAGACCGCCTTGATCGAACGGTCGATGAAGACCGAGTTGTCGTTGGCGACATCGACCGTGATGCCCGGCGGCAGGTCGGCCTTGACCTTCTCCATCAGCTGCCGCACGCCGGCGGAAAGCTCCAGCGGGTTGGCGGTCGCCTGGCGGATCACGCCCAGCGACACCGAGTCGCGGCCATTGAGGCGCACCGAACTGCGTTCGTCCTGCGGCCCCTGCGACACGCGGGCCACGTCGCCCAGCCGCACCGGCAGACCATTGACCGTCCGGATCGCGATCTCGCGGAACTGGGGCACGGTCTGCAGGTCGGTCGCGGCGGTCACGTTGAACTCGCGCTGGGCGCTTTCGATGCGGCCGGCCGGCACTTCGAGGTTGGAGCGGCGCAGCGCATCTTCCACGTCCTGCACCGTCAGGCGATAGGCCGCGAGGCGGTCCGGGTCGATCCAGACGCGCATCGAATACTTGCGCTCGCCGTAGACCCGCACGTCGGCCGCGCCCGGCGCGGTCTGCAGCACCGGCTTGGCGATGCGGTTGGCCAGATCGGAGAGTTGCAGTGCGTTGTGCGTGTCCGAGCTGAGGGCCAGCCAGATCACCGGAAAGGCATCGGCCTCCACCTTGGCGATCACCGGCTCGTCGATGCCCTGTGGCAGCCGCTGGCGCACGCGGCTGACCTTGTCGCGCACATCGGCGGCGGCCGAGTCGGGGTCGCGCTCGAGCTTGAAGCGCACCGTGATGTTGCTCTGCTCCTGCCGGCTGGTGGAGGTGATGACGTCCACCCCTTCGATGCCGGCCAGCGAGTCCTCCAGCGTCTTGGTGACCTGCGACTCCATGACCTCGCTGGAGGCGCCGGCAAAGCGGGTCTGCACCGAGACCGTCGGTTCGTCGATCTTCGGGTACTCGCGCACCGTCAGTTCCTTGAACGACACCCAGCCGACCAGCAGGATCAGCAGCGACAGCACGCTGGCGAACACCGGCCGGCGGATCGAGATTTCAGGCAGTTGCATGTGAGGCTCCTGCGTCGCGCTCAGCCGGCCGCGGGTTTGTTGCCACTGGCACCGCCAGCGCCAGGCCCTGCGGGTGCGGCGGGAGACGATGGCGCCCCTTCGGGTTTGGGCCCTGGCTGACCGCCGCCCTGCTTGCCACCACCACCGCCGGCCTTGGCCAGGTCGACCACGCGCACCGGCGTGCCGTCTTTCTGCAGCCGCTGCTGGCCCGCGATCACGACCGTCTCGCCGTCCTCAACACCCGAGAGGATCTGCACCATCGGCCCGCGGCGCACGCCCAGCTGCACCTCCGCGCGACGCGACACCAGCTTGGCCCCGTCGCCTTCGCCCTGCTTGTCCAGCTTGACCACGAACTGCTTGCCGCCCTGCGGCACCAGCGCCTCTTCCGGCACCACCAGCGCTGCGTCGTTGATCGAAAACACCGTGGTCACGCGGGCGAACATGCCCGGCCGCAGTTCGCTGCCCGCCGACGGCGGCAACGCAGCCCGCACGCCGATGGAGCGGCCGTTGGCGTCCAGCAGCGGGTCCACCGCCTGCACCTTGGCGCTGTACTTCTTGCCGGGCAAGGCGTCCAGCTGCACCTGCACCGCCTGGCCGGTCGACAGGCGCGACTGGTAGCGCTCGGGCAGGCGGAAGTCCACCGTCAGCTGCGAGGTGTCTTCGAGATTGACCAGATCGGCCCCGTCCTTGACGTAGTCGCCGAGGTTGATGTTGCGCAGGCCCACGGTGCCGTCGAACGGCGCCACGATCCGCATGCGCGAAAGCCGGGCCTGCGCCAGCGCCACCTGCGCGTCGGCCACCTGCAGGGCCGCGCGGCTTTCGTCCAGCACGCGCTGTGCCACGAACGACTGGGCCACCAATTCTTCGTTGCGCTTGAGGTTGGCGCGGGCGATCGACAGCTGGGCCTGTGCCTGGCTCAGTTCCGCCTTCTGCAGCACGTCGTCCAGCTGCACCAGCAACTGGCCCTTGCGCACATGGGAACCTTCGGCGAATCCGATCTGGGCGATGCGGCCCGCCACTTCGGGGCGCAGGGTCACACTCTGGCGCGACTTGAGCGAACCGACCGCTTGCGCGTCGTCCTGCAGGGGTTGTGTCCTGACCTTGGCCACCTCGACGCTGGCCGGACCCCCTTGGCCCTGGCCTTGTCCACCCTGGGCCCCGGGCCCACCCGGCCCCGCAGGCCGGGCGGCAGCGCCTTCGGCGGGAGCGCCCGGCTGCGGCGCGGGCGACCGGTGCTGGTACCACCAGGCTCCTGCGGAAGCCAACGCCAGGCCGCTAGCCGCGACCCACAGGTAGATGTTCTTTTTTGCCATGTGTCCTGCGCCCAAGGATGAACCCGGCCCGCGCCAACGGACGCAGACCAGCGTGCAATGTATCAGCGCAGGCGGTGTGGCGTCGCCACCGGAGGCAGCGCCCCGCAGGGCAACAGGCGCATTCAGCCGGCGTTCAGCCGGGCACGCCCCGGTTGGCCAGCGCGTCGGCGCGCTCGTTGCCCGGATCGCCCGCGTGGCCCTTGACCCAGTGCCACTCGATCTGGTGCACGCCGTCGTGCACCAGCGCATCCAGCCGCTGCCAGAGGTCGGCGTTCTTGACCGGCTGTTTGGCGGCCGTCTTCCAGCCCTTGGCCTTCCAGCCGTGGATCCACTCGGTGATGCCCTTGCGCACGTATTCGCTGTCCAGGTAGACCGACACCTTGCATGGTCGTTTGAGTGCGGTCAGCCCCTCGATCACCGCCATCAGCTCCATGCGGTTGTTGGTGGTCCCGCGCTCGCCGCCCCAGAGTTCCTTTTCATGCCCACCCGACTTCAGGTAGACGCCCCATCCGCCGGGACCGGGATTGCCCTTGCAGGCTCCGTCGGTATAGATCACCACGTGGTTCAAAACGCCATTTCTCCAGTTGTGCCGTGTTCAACGGCGGTTCGTGATCGTGACTGGCGCGGTGCCGCCGGCGCGCCGCGGCCGCCAGGCCGGACCCAGCAGACGCACACCGCGCACCCGCTTGACCGCCACAAAAAAATAGACCGCGCCGAAGATGGGCCACCAGCGCGCGCCGGCCTTGTCCATCCAGGCATTGCGCTGCAACCACTTCTCGCTGTGCACCGCTGGCCGGTAGCAGCCGAAACGGTGGGACTCGACCTCGAAACTCAGCAGCCGCAGCCAGTCGCGCAGCCGGCCGGGGCCGATGAATTCGCCCGCTTCGGGCAGATACAGGTCCGACATGCCGAAAAACCGCATGCCCAGCCGCTCCGCCATGCGGGCGCGGCTCTGCTTCAGGCCCCACAGGCTGTTCGGATTGAAGCCGGAGATGACCACGCGACCCTCCGGCACCAGCACACGCTCCACCTCGCGCAGCACATGGTGCGGGTCGGCGCTGAGTTCGAGCGTGTGCGGCAGCACCACCAGGTCCAGGCTGGCTTCGGGAAACGGCAGGGCCGCGGCGTTGGTGACCAGGGCCACCCGCAACGGCACATCGGTGTCTGCCGCATCGGGCAGAACGATGTCGGCCGGCGCCAGCCCCAGCAGTTCCTCGGGCAGGGCCAGCCAGCGGTGCGGCATGCGGTTGGCGGCCAGCGTCGACAACTCGGGCAGGCCCAGCTGCAAGGCGTTGTAACCAAACAGATTGGCCACGGACCGGTCAAACTGCGCCTGCTCCCACCCCAGCAGATACTGCCCGGGAGCGGTCCGGAACCAGTCGGTCAAACTTATAATTGGTGGATACATCGCGGGTGCTGTGCTACGGACCGGTACTCTACACGCCCCACTCCGGCCCGCTTAGCGGTCTCTGCGCCATGACCCTGTTCCCCGTCCCGGCCTTCAGCGACAACTACATCTGGGTCCTGCACGATGGCCATCGCGCTCTCGCCGTGGACCCGGGCGAGTCCGAAGGCCTGCTGGCCTGGCTGAAGTCGAACCAGCTGCAGCTCGACACCATCCTCATCACCCACCACCACGGTGACCACACCGGCGGTGTCGCTGCCTTGCGCGCGGCCACCGGCGCCAGGGTTTTCGGTCCGCACCGCGAAGCCATGCCCGAACCGCTGACCCGGGTCGGCGGCGGCGAGGAGGTCGAGGCACTGGGCCTGCGCTTTGGGGTCTTGGAAGTGCCTGGCCACACCGCCGGCCACATCGCTTTCTATTGCGCCGACGTGGCCGGCGCCCCGCTGCTGTTCTGCGGCGACACCCTGTTTTCCGCCGGCTGCGGCCGTCTGTTCGAAGGCACGCCGGCGCAGATGCTGGACTCGCTGACCCGACTGTCAGTGTTGCCCGACCAGACCCGTGTCTGCTGCACGCACGAATACACCCTGTCCAACCTGCGCTTTGCGCTCGCGGTCGACCCCGACAACACCGCCCTGCAGGCCTATGCTGCGCAATGCCAGGATCTGCGTGCACGGAACCTTCCCACCCTGCCCAGCTCCATCGGGCTGGAAAAGCAGATCAATCCTTTCCTGCGCGCCCATGCGCCAGCGCTGGAGCGCTCGGCCCGCGCGCACGACCCCCAAACCCTCACCGGCCCCCTTGGCGCGTTTACGACGCTGCGGGCCTGGAAGAACGTCTTTCAGTGAACCCATGACCTTCGTGTCCCTGCTCCCCTCCGCCATTGCGCGCCCGTCCAGAAGCTGGCGGTCCCTGGTCGTGCTGGGTGTGGCGCTGGCCCTGGCCGCCTGTGCCAGCGCTCCGCCGCCCCGACCACCGGCACCTGCCGTGGTCACACCCAAGCCGGCCGCCGCGGCACCGGTGGTGTCCGCTCCTCCGGCGCGCGCCGAGCTGCCGCCCTACGCCCCGCTGAGCGAGATCGCGACCGCGTCGGCCGTTCCACCGCCGGTGACCATGCTGGCGGCGCCACTGGACATCTGGGACCGCATCCGCCGCGGCCTGGCCATGCCCGACCTGGAGAACGACCTGGTGCGCGACCGCGAGCAGTGGTACGCCGCGCGCCCCGACTACTTCCAGCGCATGACCGAGCGCTCCAGCCGCTACCTGTTCCACATCGTCGAAGAGATCGAACGCCGCAACATGCCGATGGAGCTGGCCCTGCTGCCCTTCATCGAGAGCGCCTTCAATCCGCAGGCCGTCTCCAGCGCCCGTGCCGCCGGCATGTGGCAGTTCATGCCCGCCACCGGCGAGTCCTTCGACCTCAAGCAGAACGTGTTCCGTGACGACCGGCGCGACGTGCTGGCCTCGACCCGCGCCGCGCTGGACTACCTGGAGCAGCTGCACACCCGCTTCGGCGACTGGCACCTTGCGCTGGCCGCCTACAACTGGGGCCAGGGCAACGTCAACAAGGCCGTCACGCGCAACCAGGCGCAAGGCCTGCCGACCAGCTACACCGACCTGAACATGCCGCAGGAGACGCGCATGTACGTGCCCAAGCTGCAGGCGGTGAAGAACCTGGTGGCGCGTCCTGAAGCCTTCAACGTGCAGTTGCCCGCGATCGGCAACCACCCGTTCTTCGACACCGTGACGCTCGAGCGCGACATGGACGTGGCGTTGATTTCCAGCCTGTCCAACGTCAGCGAGCGCGACTTCCGCACCCTCAATCCGTCGATCAAGCAGCCGCTGGTGATGGCGGCGGGCACGCCCAACATCCTGCTGCCCTGGGACAACGCCAAGGTGTTCGAGGACCGCCTGAAGACCTTCAAGGGCCCGCTGGCCACCTGGACCGCCTGGACCGCATCGGCCACCCTGAGCGTCGCCCAGGTCGCCGACCAGGTCGGCATGAGCGAGTCGGAGCTGCGCGAGGTCAACAACATCCCGCCGCGCATGAAGGTCAAGGCCGGTTCCAGCCTGCTGGTGCGCCGCAGCGGCACCCGCGACCGGGATGTCAGCGAATTCGTGGCCGACCATGCGCAGCTGAGCCTGACGCCCGACATCATCCTCAAGCGCTCGGTGGTGAAGGCCCGCAAGGGCGACAACCTGGCCAAGCTGGCGCAGCGCTACGGTGTGAGCCCGGTCAGTGCGGCCGGCTGGAACCGGATGTCGGTCAACGAGCGCCTCAAGCCCGGCCAGCGGGTCACGCTCATGCTGGCGCGTCCGGCCTCCGTGGCCGTGGCAGAACCCCGCAAGTCCAGCCGCGCACAGAGCCGCGAGACCGTCGAGCGCGAAACCGCACAGGACCGCACCGAGGCGCGCAGCGCCAAGGGACGCAAGGTGGCGGCGCAGCGCGAGAGCAAACCCGAAAAAGCCAGACCGGGTCGCAAGTCCACGGCGGTCGCCAAGGGAAGCCCCAAGTCGGGAGGCAAGGCCAGCGCCAAGGCCTCGAAGACGCCGCGCGGTGAGGTCAAGGTGGCGGCTGCCAACAACAAGAACGGCCGCAAGGCCCGCCGCAACTGAAGGCCCGTTTCTCCGCCCTCAGGCCCTGAACCGGGTCTTGGCCTTGAGCGCCATCGTGTTGGTGAAGGTCTGGGCGAGGTCGACCTGCCGCAGCGGTGAAGCATCGTCGAAGCGCGAGAGCACGCGCGCCACGGTGTTGGGTCCGGCATCTGGCATCACCCCGTCGGTGGACCAGCCCTCGCGGGCACGGCTGAACGCCGCCAGGTACAGCGCGCGGTCACCATGGAAATACGACTCGGGCACCGTGCGGTTGATGTCGGACGGGCCCGCGGTCTGCAGCCACTTGAGCGCCCGCACCATCGCATCCACCATGGCCTGGCATTCGGCCGGATGGCTGGCCAGGTAGTCGGCCGACACGCTCAGGCAACCGGCCGGCATCGGCCCGCCGAACACCTCGGCATTGCCGCGCACCGTGCGTGTGTCGGCCACCACCCGCAGTTCGCCGGACTGTTCCAGCTCGGTGATGAGCGGGTCGGTGTAGCAGATCGCATCCACCAGGCCATTGCGGAAGTTCGCCAGCGCGGTGCTCGGGCTGTTCAGCGGCACGTACTGGACCGCGTCGCCCTGCAGCCGCGCACCCGATAGCAGGGTCTGCGCCATGCGGTGGCTGCCCGATCCGATGCCGGTCACCGCCACCTTGCGTCCCTGCAGGTCGCGCAGGTCGCGAAAGCCGGCCATGGCCTTGCGCGACACGCCCAGCACCAGTTGCGGCGCCCGACCCTGCACGACGATGGACGGATAGGCTTCACCGCGCGCGCGCAAAGAGACCACCGACCCATAGGGACAGGACAGCGCCTGGACACTGCCGGTGAGCAGCGCCTGCAGGGCATGTCCTGGTTCCGGCATTTCCCGCACCTGGACATCGAGTCCCTCGGCCGCGAAATAGCCGAGACGCTCGGCCACGGTCAGCGGCAGGTAGCAGAACGCCGAGCGGTTGCTGACCGCGAGCGCCAGCCGGGCGAAGGGCGCACGCACCGGAGCGGGTGGCACAAGGGGTCTGACCTCGGCCCGCGCTGCCGCCAGCGTGGACCCCAGCAAGCCGGAGGCCACACACCGCGTCCACTCACGGCGATTCCACATGCGACAACCCTTCTCTGATCCCTGATTTGCAAGAGCTTCAGAGGTTAGTGGAGGCCCCGCCCATGCGCATCGGGTCGATTCCCGAGCGGGTTTCCACCGACGCGAGTTGCAAGCCGATGTAACCGTCTGCGAGCGAGCAGACGGCAGGACGTGCGCGCGTCAGATGAACAGGATCGCGATGTTGATCACCAGCGCCAGCGTCCAGGCCGTGCTGCGCAGCGTTGCCATGTCGGCGAGGTAAAACAGGATGTAGGTCAGGCGCAGCAGCACATACAGAAGCGCCAGCAGATCCAGCCGCATCTGGAACGCGCCATGCTGGTGGGCAATGATCACCGCGCCGATGTAGAACGGCATGGATTCGAAACAGTTGGCCTGCGCAGCGTTGGCGCGGGCACGCCAGCCACCCTGGCGCGCCAGCCAGGCGCGCGGATCGTGGTTGTCGAAGCCGCCGTCCTTGGGAGGGCGGCCGGCCATGCCCCACTTGGCGAGCACGGCGCAGCCGATCGGCAGCAGCGCAACGACGATCACCGTCCAGTAGGCCACGGTCAGTCCGGCATAGGTCATGGAAACACCTTGAAAAGAAAGCAGCGACCGCGCGCTCAGCGCCGGTCGACCAGGGCGTGGGCGATGGTGCCCAGATCGACGTATTCGAGTTCGCTGCCCACCGGCACGCCGCGCGCCAGCCGTGTCACGTTGACGCCGCGCGACTTCAGGCCCTGGGCGATCACGTGTGCGGTGGTTTCGCCCTCGGCGGTGAAGTTGGTGGCCAGGATCACCTCGCGCACCAGCCGCTCACCGCCGTCGAGTGCGTCGATGCGCTCGAACAGCTTCTGCAGACCGATCTCGCGCGGGCCGACGCCGTCCAGCGGGCTGAGCTTGCCCATCAGGACGAAGTACAGCCCCTTGTAGGCGCCCGTGCGCTCCATCGCGGCCTGGTCGGCAGGCGTCTCCACCACGCAGAGCTGGCTGCGGTCGCGCCGCGGGTCGTCGCAGGTCGGACAGATGTCGTTTTCGGTGAAGGTGTGGCACATCGCACAGTGCTTCACCGAGCTGCAGGCGTGTTGCAGCGCCTGAGACAGCCGCAGCGCACCTTCGCGGTCGTGCTGCAGCAGGTGAAACGCCATGCGCTGCGCCGATTTCACACCGACGCCGGGCAGGCAGCGCAAGGCCTGCACCAGCAGTTCCAGCGAATGGGTTTCGGCCACGCGGTGTCAGGTAGGCGGAATCAGAACGGGAACTTCATGCCACCGGGCAGACCCGGCATGCCGGCGGTGAGCTTGCCCATCTTTTCCTGCGAGGTCTCTTCGGCCTTGCGCACGGCGGCGTTGAAGGCGGCAGCGACCAGGTCTTCGAGCATGTCCTTGTCGTCGGCCAGCAGGCTCGGGTCGATAGTGATGCGCTTGACGTCGTGCTTGCAGGTCATCAGCACCTTGACCAGGCCGGCGCCGGACTCGCCGGTCACCTCGATGTTGCCCAGCTCGTCCTGCGCCTTCTTGAGGTTTTCCTGCATGGCCTGCGCCTGCTTCATCAGGCCGGCGAGTTGTCCTTTGTTGAACATGGTGTTCCTTGGTTCTTGAAATGGAAAGGGGAAAGAGAGGGATCGCCGGGTCGCCCGGTGCCGGATCAGCCGCCTCCGGGAGGCTGTGACCCGCGCGGTGGCGTGTGGGGGCTCACCGGTTTGAGTGTGCCGGGCACGATTTTGCCGCCAAAGTCGCGCACCATCGCCTGCACGAACGGGTCGTCCCGGATGATCTGTTCGGCCTCGCGCTGGCGGCGGCTGGCTTCGGCCGCCAGGCGCAGTGCCGCCGAGTCGCTCACCGGCCCGATCTCCACCGCCAGCCGCACGGCATGGCCTTGTGACTGCAGCGCGGTGGCCAGTCGCTCCCGCGTGCTCGGCTGGTTCAGCGACTCGCGCTCCACGCGCAACATCCACTGGCCGTCGTCGCGGGCCACCAGCTGCGACTGCAACGCCAGCTCACGCACCAGCGCGGTGACCACTTCGGCCTTGACCATCTGCTGCACCAGCGCGAACCAGAAGTCGCCTTCGGCAGTGATCACCGGTTCCGGCAGCCGCGCGGGCTCGGACGGGTCGCGCATCTGCTCGACCCGCGGCGACAGGCTGGCCTCGCGCACCGGAATCTCGACCACACGGCGCGAGGTCTGCACGCCCTCTTCCGGCGGCTCGATCGGCGCCTCGTCGGGCTCGTCCACCCAGGGTGGGCCATCAACGTCGGCGGGTTCGTCGGGAGCCTGCCGGACAGCGGGCGGCGGTGCAGGCACAGGGGGCGGTGGGTTGGCGACCGTCGGTGCCGACACCACACGCACCGGCGGAGCGGGTGCCACCGGAGGCCTTGCCGGGGCGACTGACGGCACCGGTGTCGTGGTCAGCGGAGCGGCCACAGCCACGGCCGGCGGGGCCGCGACCGGCTCAGGCCCGGATTTCAGTGTTTTTTTTTCCGGCGAGGCGCTGGCGGCGCCGGCCGGCTTGAACGCCAGCAGCCGCAGCAACACCATGGTCAGCGCGGCGTATTCGTCGGGCGCCAGGCCCAGCTCGCCGCGCCCGTGCAGGCACAGGCTGTAGAGCAGCTGGGTCTCGTCGGCCGGCAGCGCATGCGCCAGCCGCACGATCTCGGGCGTGTCCGGATCGTCCGACGACTCCAGCGCCGCGCGCTCGGGCACCGCCTGCAGCACGGCCATGCGCTGCAGCAGGCCGGTCATTTCCTCCAGGGTCGAGGACGCGCTCAGGCCGTTGCTTCGCAGGGTCTCGACCGTGTCGACCACGGCGGCGCCATCGCCCCGCGCCAGCCCGTCGATCAGGCGCAGTACGTGCGAGCGGTCGACTGCGCCCAGCATCTGGCGCACCGTGGTTTCCAGCAGCTGGCCACCGCCAAAGGCGATCGCCTGGTCGGTCAGCGACAAGGCGTCGCGCATCGAGCCACGGGCCGCCCGCGAGAGCAGGCGCAGCGCCTGCGCCTCGGCCGGCACCTGTTCGGCCGCCAGCACCTGTGCCAGGTGCTCCTGCACCGTCTCGGGCGCCATCGGCCGCAGGTTGAACTGCAGGCAGCGCGAGAGCACCGTGACCGGCACCTTCTGCGGATCGGTCGTGGCCAGCACGAACTTCAGGTATTCGGGGGGCTCTTCCAGCGTCTTGAGCATCGCGTTGAACGCGTGCCCGGTGAGCATGTGCACTTCGTCGATCATGAAGACCTTGAAGCGCCCCTGCACCGGCTTGTAGACCGCCTGCTCCAGCAGCGACTGCACCTCGTCCACGCCGCGGTTGGACGCCGCGTCCAGTTCGGTGTAGTCGACGAAGCGGCCCGAGTCGATGTCGGTACAGGCCTGGCAGACACCGCAGGGTTCGGCCGTGATGCCGCCCTGCCCGTCGGCGCCCAGGCAGTTGAGCGACTTGGCCAGAATGCGCGAGACCGTGGTCTTGCCCACCCCACGTGTGCCGGTGAACAGGTAGGCGTGGTGCAGACGCTGGGTCGTCAGGGCGTTGGAGAGCGCCTGCACCACGTGCTGCTGCCCCACCATTTCGGAGAAGCGGCGCGGACGGTATTTGCGGGCCAGGACGACATAAGACATAGGCCGCCGATTCTAAAGGTCACCCCACGGCGAAAAGGACACAGGCATCGCCTACAATCGACGGTGACGGGCCTTCCCGCATGGTAAAGCGGCCAACCGGGTCAGGTGGGGAACCAAGCAGCCCTAACTGTGGAGCCAGTGCCGGGGTCAAGGCTCGTCACCTTATTCGTTCTGCTGTCCTTCTTCGACAGCCTGCCGCACGGCGGCAACCACCCCTTCCACCTCGACCTCCTGCATGCCCGGAAAAATGGGCAGGGCCAGAGCCTGTCGGGCGTGCGAGCTGGCGATGGGCAGATCCCTCTCTCCGAACCGCTCCAGCCAGGCCGGCTGCTGGTGAATGGGCCGTTCGTAGTAGACCTTGGTGTCCACCCCGGCCGCCGCGAGGCGAGCCTGCAAATCGTCCCGGTGCGCGCTGCGCAGCACAAAGTAGTTCCAGGCGTGACCTTCGCGGTCTTGCGGCAGGACGATGCGGGGCAGCCCGGACAAGCCGGCGAGATACCGCCGGGCGATGGCCTGGCGCCTGGCCTGCCAGCGGTCCAGCTGTTCCAGCCCGATCAACAACACTTCGGCCTGCAGTGCATCCATCCGGCTGTTGAATCCCACGTCGGCATGCAGGGCACCGAGGAGGCCGTGGTTGCGCAGCGAGCGTGCGCGGTCGATCAACTGGGGATGCGGACTGTGCAGCGCGCCGGCGTCACCGGTGGCGCCCAGGGTCTTGGTCGGGTAGAAGCTCATGGTGCCCAGGTCACCCCAGGCGCCAGCGGGCACCCAGCCCCGCTCCTCCGACCAGGCGCGTGCGCCCAGTGCCTGCGCGGCGTCCTCGACCAGTGTCAGGCCCCGGTCGCGGCACAACCGGGCAATGCCCGGCAAGGCACTGGCGTCGCCAAACAGCGGCACGGCCAGCACGGCACGGGTGCGGGGTGTCAGGCAGGCCGCGATTTGCTGCGCGCCGGCAATGAAATCGTCTGCCGCGCAGTCGCACAGCACCGGCACCGCGCCCGCACGCACCACCGCCTCGAAACAGGCGAAGAAGGTGTAGCTGGGCAACACCACTTCGTCGCCGGGCTCGAGATTCAGCAGGCGCAGCGCGAGCACCAGGGCATCGGTGCCCGAGTTCACGCCGACCACCCCGCCCTGCCCCAGCCGCCGGGCCAGTGCGGTCTCGAAGCGTTGCACGGATGGTCCTAGGATGTAGCCGCCGCCGCCCAGTACCCGGCCCCATGCGGCCATCACGCGTTCGGAGGCCCCTGGCTCCTGCCAGGGACTGCGAAAGAACGGCACCCTCATAGTGCGGCCACGATGGCGAGCGCTCGGCGGGCCGCGATGGCGCCGGCCTGCGCATCGGCCAGCGGCGAATCCTGGCCCTGCAGCATGTGGTGAAACGCGGTGTACTGTCGCGTCAGGGCATCGGACTGGTTCAGCCCGGGCGGACGGGACAGTGCCAGCTCGCTCCAGGCGCTGGTGTCGTCCCCCCAGCCCATCGAAGCCAGGGACGCGTCCGCGCCATGGCGGGCATGAAAGTCCACCCGTGTGTCACCCATCCGGACCTGCACCTGCAAGCCATCTCCCTGCGTCCGAGCGTCAAGAATCTGAAACGATCCGTCGCCCTCCCCCTGCAGCAGGTAGGACGCCAGGTCGAGGTCGTGCACCATCAGGTCCAGCACCACCGAGCGGGCCGTGCCTTGCAGGCGCGACTGGCGCTGGAAGACCAGCCGACCGGGGGCACGGTCCCAGGGCAGATCGGTCAGCGACTGGTTGAACCGTTCGATGTGGCCGGTGAAAAGGCGCCTTCCGGTCTGGCGCACGGCGTCCAGCATGGCGTCGATGCCCTGCTCGCTCTCGGCCAAGGGCTTTTCGACCAGCACGTCGATGCCCCGGTGCATCAGCGCCACGGCCAGCTCGGCATGGGTGTCTGCGGGGGTGACCACCGCCGCGGCCTGCACGCACTGGGGCAAGGCGTCGAGCGACGCGATGGCCTCAAAGCCCTGGGCCTGCGCATCCGCACGCGCCTGGGCGTCCGGATCGACCACACACGCCACCTCGAACGCGGGGTGGGCACGGGCACGCGCTGCGTGCACGCGCCCGAAGCGGCCAAAGCCCAGCACAGCGAGACGAATGCGGGAGCCCATCTTCGCCACTCAGCCCGGTTGGTCCACCACAGTCACCATGTCCAGCAGGTGCCGGGCGCGGATCACATGCTGGTAGACGCCCGCGGCCTTGCGCTCTTCGCCCACACGCTCGAAGTGCGGCATGGTGTCGGGCAGGCGCCCGTCTTCATAAGAGGTGCTGGCGGCGGGATAGAGGCATTCGCGACCGAAGGCCTGTGTGCCGAAGGTGTCGAACATGGTCTGCACCTCGTCCAGCAGCACCGGGCTGCAACGCCGGGCGTAGTCGAGCACCTGTTCCAGCTTCTGCTGAAGCTCGGACTCCGTGAGACGCACCTCGATCTGTACCTGGCCTTCTCGGGCCGGATCGCAGGGATGCCCCACCAGCGGGATCTCCAGGTTGCGCACCGTGCGGCCCGCCTCGCGCAGGCGCGCGACCAGGCGATTGGCCAGCACCCGGCACAGGTCGTGCGACGGGTTGTAGCCCTCGGCCTCGTCGGCCACCACGGTATCGATGCCCGCCGCCAGCGCTGCCCGTGTGAGCCCGTCGAGCCAGGCCTGGAACGGCGAGGCGCCAGTGCCCAGCAGCGCCTGGTAGACCACCGCATCGGACACCGGCTGCAACCAGTCGCTGCGCACGTCCAGCCCCCAGGCCCGCAGCGCGCGCCGGCTGTCTTCCAGTCGGGGCTGGCCGATGGAGCCGTCCCCGCTGGTCAGCATCACGACCTCGGGGCGCGCCTGCTGGACCCACTGGAAGACCCGCAGTTCATGTCCGGGATGGGCGATCAGGAGAAGGGGCTTCATGGCATTCAGCGCTTGTTGGGAGGGATATCGGATGCGCGGGGCAAAGCTTCAGCGTTCAACGGCCAGGCTTCAGTCGGGAAACGATCCAGCGCAGGGGAGCGGTCAGGCGCCACGAGGTGCTGGCCTGCAACTCCCGCACCAGCCGTTCGAGCGAGTCCGCCCGTTCGCGAACAGGCAACAAGCTCTGCACCTGACGGTCGAGGTCTGCGGCACGTTGCACGGCTGTCTGCGCGGCCACCTTCAGGTCCTGCAACTGGCGTTCCAGTTCGACCGCCCGGCCCTTTTCCTGGTGCAGCGCATGCACCTGCTGCTCCAGTTCGGCGGCCCGCACCCGCGCCAGATGCTGCTCCAGCAGTTGCCGGTCCATCTCGGCCAGCCGGACGTGGGCAGCCTGCAGCGCCGTCTGGGTGCTGCTCAGCCCCGTGGAAACATCGATCAGGCGGGACTCCAGTTCCTGCGCACGGGCCAGGTGCATGCCGGTCTGCACCGCGACGTACGGTGTGCCGAAGGGCAGCAGGTTCGCGGCGACATGGCGGGCGAACTCGCGCAACTCGTCGCGGGGATCGATCGCTGGCCGGTCTGGTCCGGCCTGAACCACCCGAAGCGCCAGTGCTTCGAGGGCGTCGGCGGTGGCCTCTAGCGACACATGGGTGCGCACGTACCCGGTGACTCGCGCCGCATCGGCGGCGTCGTAACGCTGCACCTCGCGCTGCACCGCCTCGGGGGTGATGGGGGTCTGCATCAACCGGCGCCCGAAATTCCAGTGGTGCCATTCCCGCATCCGGTCGGACGTGACCATGCCGGCCAGCCCCATGCCTTCGTTGAGCAGGACGACGGCGCATCCCACCGCCATCGCCTCCATGGCGCAGCGGGCCTTTGCAAACACCAGATCAAACTCTCCCAGCACCGCCTCGGGCGCCGCGGCCAGGCGACCCACGCCCTGCCCGATCACCTCCAGCGACAGGCCGAGGGACTCGCAGGCCGCGCGGATGGCGCGCGTGTCGTCGCTTTCGGTCGCGTAGTTGCTGAAGATGGCGGCGCGCTGCGGCCGATCCGGCAACGGCGGCCGGGGCCGGAACCGCTGCAGATCCACCCCGTTGGACACGATGGCGATGTCGGCGGGCGCGATGCCGCTTTCCTGCGACAGCCGCTCGGCGCAATTGGCGTCCACCGCGACGTACTGCCGCACCCGCGTGAACAGCGGCGGCTGCCCGTGGGTCGCGGTGCGGTCGTGGCAGATCGAGATCGCCGGCACATCCAGAAAGTGGGCCAGGCAGGCCACGGTGTCGTCGCGGGTGTTGCCGATGATGAGTCCAGGGGCGTCGGCCACCTGCCGCAGGTCGGTCACGCAGGCGATGCCACGCTGGCGCAGTCCGTCGACCATGTCGCCCATGACGGGTGCGTAGACAACCATCGAGTGACCGCGCCGGTGCAGGGCCAGTGCCACGTCGTGCACAAACAGCTCTGCGCCGGTGCGGTGCGCCATGCTGCAGATGGCCAGCAGAATGTTCAAGGCAGTCTTTCTCGAAACTCGGTTTGGGGTCTGGTGACCGCAGGATCCGGGTCACTTTTGCGCGGGATGATAGGGCATGCATCCGCCGGCGGGCCGCCCGTGACCGCCGCTCCCGGGCATTTGTTCACTCGGTCGGCCGGCCGATCCAGCCGGTGATCAGGCCCACCGCTTCCCGCTCCATGCCGATGTAGCCGTGCCAGTGCAGGGCCGCACAGACTTCGCCGGTGGCACCGGCACCGCCGTCGACCATCACCAGCTTCTTGAGCGGGGCGTTCCGGAGTCCTCGAAGGATTGCCGGCACCTCGGCCGGGCGGCATACCGGGCAGGCATCGCGTGCATGGTGCAGCACCAGCACCGGCACCCGGATCGCGGCCAGGTCCTGACCCGGCACGGCGCCGGCCTTCTTGCCGCTGACCACGCTGGAAGAGAGCACCAGTCCCGCGATCTGATCCTGCAGCCGGATCGCCGCGGCTGTCGCGGACACCGTGCCGCGGCTCGTGCCGACCAGCCACACCGGCCCGTTCGCCAGCGCCTTCACCCGCTCCAGCACCTTCTGCACATCGGTCAGATGCTGTTCGGTGATGCGGTCGGCGTAGTCCAGATCGTCTGAATCACCGGGGCGCCCGAAGATCGCCACGTTGAAGCCGTTGGCGATGAATTCCGGCTCGGAGCGCACCAGAAAGTTGTTGCCGGTGGCCCGTCCGGCCTCGACCTTGCCGAATCCCCCGCCGCCGCCGGGAAACAGCAGCACCGTGCCTCTGGCATCGGGCGCAGGCTCCCAGAACACCGTGGTGGTGACGCCCTCGCGGGTCGGCACTTTCAGCAGGACGCCTTGCGCATGGGCCGTCAGTGCCAGCGCCAGCCAGGCGCCAAGGACGGCCAGAAGCCTCACGGACGCAGCCCTCCGACCTCCATCACGTCCCAGCACGCCCCCATGGTGTGGTAATCCACCTTGCCGGCGGGCGACTTGGTGTCTTCCAGCTTGCCACCATCGGCCGAGAGGATGCGGAACCAGGCGCCGTGCACGTGGTCGATCAGGTGCAGCCAGCTCCAGCGCCACAGCTGCAGGTACTGCTGCCGGAAGGTTTCGTCGCCCGTGACGCGCCACAGGCGCCAGGCGCTGGCGAACGACTCGGCCTGCACCCAGAAATACTTGTCGGTGTCGCAGGGGCGGTGATCGGGGTCGAAGCCATAGATCAGCCCGCCATGCACCTGGTCCCAGCCGTGCTGCCAGGCCGCCTGCTGCAGCGCTGCCGCGCGCACCGGGTAGCGTGCATCGGGCGCGTGACCGTGCGCGATCAGCAGCAGCTTGGCCCATTCGGTCTGATGGCCGGTCTGGAAGCCCCAGGGCTTGAAGATGTTGCCGGGGTTGTCGCGGTTGTAGTCCCAGTCGATCGACCAGTCCCGGCCATAGTGTTCCCAGACCAGCCCGCCCGAGGCCTCGGCCAGGCCGAACACGAAGCGTTCGATCAGCGACTGCGCCCGCTGCAGGTAACGCGCCTCGCCGGTGAACGCGTGGGCCGCCAGGCAGGCCTCGCACATGTGCATGTTGGCGTTCTGTCCGCGGTAGTCGATCAGCGTGCCGGCACCATTGATCTCGTCGGCATAGGCCTGGTCGGCCGCGCGGTAGAACAGCGCCTCCATGGTGTCGAAGGCCTGCGCCACATCGGCCGCCGTGCACAGGCCGATGCGGTGCGCGTGCGCCCGCGCCAGCAGCACGAAGGCCTGGCCATAGGCCATCACGGTCGGGTCTTCGATGGCGCCGTCCCGCAGCGTCCAGGCACATGCCCCGGCCGCCGGACCGGCCGGGAGCCGGAAGCGCTCCAGGTGCGCCAGCGCGTGCGCCGCCCGTTCGCGGTAGAAGGCCTGGCCGGTCTGCACATGGGCCATGGACTGCGTGAAGACCAGCCGTGTCGCGCTGACCAGGTGGCGGTGCGTGCGGTCGTAGACCGTGCCGTCGTCCTGGAGGTAGTGGAAGAAGCCGCCGCCGGGGTCGAAGGCGTGGGTGTCGTAGAAGGCCAGCGTCTGCGCCACGTGGGCGCGCAGCACCGCTTCGCTCTCGAAGTCCGGAAAGTCGGCAATGTGCATGGTGTCTCCTGTCGGGTTCAGTGTTGGGCGGCGCGCAGGTGCCGCAGCACCGCTGCACCGGCGCGGTGGCCGCTGGCCAGGCAGGCGGTGAGCAGGTAGCCGCCGGTCGGCGCTTCCCAGTCGAGCATCTCGCCGGCGCAGTACACGCCGGGCAGCGCCTCGCACATCAGGTCGGCGTCCAGCGCCTCGAACAGCACGCCGCCGGCGGTGCTGATGGCTTCGTCGATCGGCCGCGCCGCCACCAGTTGCAGCGGCAGCGCCTTCACCGCTGGCGCAAGTTTTGCCGGGTCGTTCATGGCCTCCTTGCCCAGCACCTCGTGCAGCAGCGCCAGCTTGATGCCGTCCAGTCCCAGGCGGCCCTTGAGGTGGTTGGCGAGGGAGCGCGAACCACGCGGATGCGCGATCTCGCGCGCCACGCGCTCGGCCGGCAGGTCGGGCAGCAGATCGAGCTGCAGCATCGCGTGGCCGCTGCGGATGATGTCGTCGCGCAGCAGGCTCGACGCGGCGTAGATCAGGCTGCCTTCGACCCCGGTGTCGGTGGCGACGAACTCGCCCTTGCGTTCGAAATGGTGGCCGGCCGCGTTGTTGCAGCGGATGGCGACGTTCTTGAATGGCTGACCTGCAAAGCGCTCCCGGAAAAACGCGCTCCAGCCGACCGTCCGCGCCGGCACGGCCTGCACCGGCAGCACGCCCGCGGGCGCCGTGTGCTCACCCGGCAAGGCCACGTCGAAGCCGCAATTGGCGGGCAGCAGCGGCGCCACGGCCACGCCGCGCCCGGCCAGCAGCGGTACCCAGGCGCCGTTGGAGCCCAGGCGCGCCCAGCTGCCACCGCCCAGGGCGAGCACCGTGGCGCGGGCTCTCACGCTCAGTGGCGCCGAAGGCGTCTCGAAGCGCAGCGTCTGCCCGTCGTCGCCCCAGCCCAGCCAGCGGTGGCGCATGTGAAAGCGCACGGCCGGACCACCCGCCACCGGATGGCGCAGCCGCGTCAGCCAGGCCCGCAGCAGCGGCGCCGCCTTCATGTCGGTCGGAAACACACGCCCCGAGCTGCCGACGAAGGTCTCGATGCCCAGGCCCTGCGCCCAGGCCCGGACCTCGGCGGCACCGAAGTCCTTGAGCAAGGCCTCGATCTGCTGGCGCCGCTCCCCGTAGCGTTCGGCGAAGCGGTCGGCGGGTTCGGAGTGGGTCAGGTTCATGCCGCCCTTGCCCGCCAGCAGGAACTTGCGCCCCACCGAGGGCATGGCGTCGAACAGGTCGACCTGCACACCGCCGGCAGACAGGATTTCGGCGGCCATCAGGCCGGCCGGTCCGCCGCCCACGATGGCGACGTCGGTGGTCAGCAAAACGCTGGTGTCGGGCGACCCGAGACTCATGGAGATTCCAGTTCGATCAGCCTTCCGGCCGCATTGATGAAAGCCAGGCGCACGTCACCCTCCACACCGGAGGACAGCAGGGCCTGCTGGTAGCGCCGCATCTGCCCGCGCAGTTCTTCCTGCAGTTCGGGCCGCTCGGCGCTCTTGTAGTCCAGTACCCACCACTGGCCGCTGTCGCGCCGCTGCACCAGCCGGTCCATGCGCAGCAGCTCGCCGCCATGCCAGATCTCGACTTCGTTGCCCCAGGAAGACAGCGCCGCCGCATCCCAGGCCCAGGCCGCTTCACCGCCAACCACGCGGCGCGCCATCGCCAGCGCGTCGTCGGCCGCGGCCGGTGACAGGTCGAATTCGCGCGCCACGGCCCGCACATGCCCGCGGTCCCAGTCCGGCCCGTCCGCGGTGGTGGAGCGCCACTGCAGCAGGCGGTGCAAGGCGCGGCCGATGCGTGTGCGCTCGTCGGCCTCGGCGGCGGGCGGTGTGGTGGTCTCGCGGCGCACCAGTTCCGGCCGCAGGGCGGGCAGCGCCGGCAGCCCGAAGCCCTCGTCCTCCTGGGCCGTCGCGCTGCCCGCGGGGGGCGCGTCTTGCAGCGTCGCCAGCACCAGCAGGCGCCGCCACCAGGACCGGTCCGGCGTGCGGTGCGGCACGAAGCTGGAGAGCACCAGCCGGTGTTCGGCGCGGGTCAGCGCCACGTACAGCGCGTTCAGCTCTTCCACCGAGCGCGCCTGCCGCTCGGCCGCCAGCAGGTCGTCCACGCACGCAGGAGGCGTCTTCTCGCTGGCCACGAACACGAAGCGGCGCGGCGCCGGCTCTTGCGCCGGCCAGTCGACCAGCACGCCCATCGACTCGGTGGCCTGCGGCGAACTGTCGGTGTCGAGCAGCAACACCGTGTCGGCCTCCAGGCCCTTGGCGCCGTGAATGGTCAGCAGGCGCACCGCACCGCTGTGGTGGGCGTCACTCGCCGCGATGCCACCGGCCTTGAGCGCCCGCACGAAGCGGTACGGCGTGAGAAAACGGCCGCCGTCCTGTGCCAGCGACTGCGCCAGCAGGTCGCGCAGGCAGGCCAGCGTGGCATCGCGCTCGCTGGCCGACACACCGGCGGCAAACCGTGCCAGCACGTCGGCATGGTCATAGATCGCCGACAGCGCATCGTGCGGCGGCAGGCGGTGCAGCCAGCCGCGGTAGAGGTCCAGGGTGTCGCCGGTGGCCTGGGCCCGGGCGAGGAAGCCGTCGGAGAAACCGTCGCCGGCTTCGTCCGACAGGCTGCGCATCACCTCCCACCAGCCTGGCGCCGGCGCCTTGCCATCGCCGTCCGGCCGCCCCCGCGGACTGGCCGCGCGCACCGCCGTGGCCAGCGACACCAGGTCGCCGTCGCTCCAGCCGAACAGCGGCGACTTCAGGGCACGCGCCAGGCTCAGGTGGTGGCGCGGTGACACGAGCGCATCCAGCAGCGCGATCAGGTCCTGCACCGCCGGTGATTCGTGCAGCATGGTTTCGCCCGGTGCCTCGCTGGCGATGCCGCGCTCGCGCAAGGCCTCGTGCATCAGCCGCAGGCGGCTGCGCTTGCGCGCCAGCACCATGACCCCGTCCGGCTGGGCGCCATGCGCGACCTGCGCCGCGATCCAGTCGGCGGCCTGCGCCGCTTCGCGCTCCGCACTGCCCTCTTCTTCCGGCAGCACGCGCGGCTGGCTCAGGCTGTCGCGCCAGACCGGTTCTTCCCCGTCGTCGACCGGTTGTTCGTCCTTCGCCGGCCGTTCGATCGCTGGCAGCGCCAGCACCGCGCCGGCCGCCTCGCTGTGGGTGGTGTGCGCGCGAAAGCCCTGGTATTCACCGGCCTGCACCGCGTCCAGCATCGCCGCGTTGAGCGCCTGCACCACGGCCGGCGCACAACGCCGCGTGTGGTCGCAGCTGAGCAGCGCGCCGCCCAGACCCTGCACCACAAAGGCCTGCGCCGCCTTGAACACCTGGGGTTCGGCGCGCCGGAAGCGGTAGATGGACTGCTTGGGATCGCCGACCAGGAACACGCCCGGCGCCTCGCCCGGCCCGGCACCCGCGTAGGCGCTGAGCCAGCCGTACAGCGCCTGCCACTGCAGCGGGTTGGTGTCCTGGAACTCGTCGATCAGCAGGTGCCGCACGCGGGCGTCCAGCCGCTGCTGCATCCAGCCCGAGAGTTCGGCATCGCCCAGCAGGCGGCGCGCCACCGACTCCAGATCGTTCATGTCGACCCAGCCGCGCTCGCGCTTGAGGCCGGTGTAGCTCTCGATCAGCACCCGCGCCAGCCGCACCATGCGCCGCTGGTGCAGCCAGGCGTCGTGCTGGCGGCGGGCCAGCAGCACGCGTTGCACCCGCTCCTGCGCCTCGCGCACGACCTCGATGTCGGCGATCTTGGTGCCGAATTTCCGCGCTTCGCCGTCCTTGGTCAGCAGCGCCTCGCAGACGCCCGCCCAGCGCCCTTCGGTCAGCGCCTTTTCCAGCTCCACGCCCTTGGCCGAGAAACTCGGCGCCGAGGCCGCCCCGAGCACGCGCGCCGCCGCCTGGAGGCTTTCGTGCATCACCGCGGACGTCACCGCCGACTCGGGCTCGGCCCACCCGGCCATCTCGGGGAACTGCTCGCCAAAGGGCCGCACAGAGCCGCCAGCCACACCGGCTGCATCCGCCAGCGTGAACTCGACCCGCTTCTCCAGCGCCTTCTCCAGCGCCTTGAGCGTCTGGTGGCGCCCGTGCCGCGCCACGCTCTCGAAAAAGGCCGTCTTGTCGGCGTCGTTGCCCGCCAGCGCCGCATAAAAGCGCGGCCAGACCAGGGGCAAGGCCTTCTTGTCGTCTTCCAGCAGTTCGTACGACAGCGGCAGCCCCAGCTCCTGCAGCACCGCCAGCGGCGCGCCGCGCAGCAAAGACGAGAACCAGCTGTGGAAGGTGCGCAACTGCACCTGGCGCCCTTGCGCGCTCACGCGCGCCTGCAGGCTGCTCAGCTCGGGCGCCCGGCGCTGCGATTCGGACGCACCGTAGCCCCAGGAGCGCAGGGTCGCCACCAGCGCCGCTTCATCGAGCGTGGCGCAGCGGCGCAACTCGGCGTTGAGACGGCCGCGCATCTCGCCGGCGGCCTTCTTGGTGAAGGTGATGGCCAGGATGTCCTGCGCCGCCGCGCCTTCGAGCAGCGCCCGCACGACGCGCGCCACCAGCATCCAGGTCTTGCCGGCGCCCGCGCAGGCCTCGACCGCGATCGAGCGGGCCGGGTCGCAGGCCGCCGCGTAGAACGCCTCGGCCGACACCGTCTGGCCATTGATCTGGTACGCCGCCGGCAGGCTCATGGCGCGCTCCAGAAATCCTTGCGGCACAGGCCGCGCGCGGCGCAGTATTCGCAGACCATGCCCTCGCCCAGCGCCGGCAGCGCGTGCCCAGCGGCCACGCGCCCCAGGTCCTGCACGATGCCCTCGCGCAGATGCTCCCGGGCCTGCAGCACAAACGGCTGCTCGACCAGATGGGTTGCGCCCTCGCGGCCAGAGGCCGAGCGGCCATCGGTGATGCTGAGGTAGGCGGCGCGCAGGGTCTCGTCGGGCAGCAGCGCCGCGTAGAACGCCAGCTGCGTGTCTTCGAACGGGTCTTTGACGCGCCGGTTGGTCTTGTCCCGGCTCTCGGTCTTGTAGTCGATCACCAGCGGCAGCGGTCCTTCGGGGCTGTGCTGCTGGTCGATGCGGTCGAGCTTGCCGTACAGGCGCCAGGGCGGCAGGTTCGCGCTCAGCTCGGCCTCGGCGCGCGCGAACATCGGCCCGGGCCGGCCGTCGCCGCCTTCATGACCGGCCAGCCAGTCCAGGTAACCCTCGCGCAGCGCCGGCCACACCGCCTGATAGGGCAGGAAGCCCGCGCCACCTTCGTCGACCTGCAGTCCCATTTCGGTCGCCATCTCCTCGCCGATCTGGTCCAGCCGGCGGGTGTCGGTGTCGCGCCCCGGTCGCCCGTCGCCGCGTTCTTCGTGGAAGCGCCGCAGCACGGCGTGCAGCCAGTTGCCCAGGTCGCGCTGGTCCGGCTCGGCTTCCAGCTCGTCGGCCTCGGACAGGCGCAACTGGCGCATGGCAAAAAAGCGGTAAGGGCAGTCGCGCAGATCCTGGTACGCGCTGGCCGAGAGGGCCGATGGCATCAGGTCCGGCGCGATCGGCAAAGGGTGCGCCACCGCGACCGGGCTCAGCGGGCGCGGCGCGCAGAAGGTGTTCGCCGCCGCCTGCCGGTCGTCGAAGCCCGGCAAGGCCATCACCCAGGGGCTGGGTGAAAGTGGCTCGCCGCCCTCCTGGCGGCGCCAGAGGATGTCCACCTGCGGCGCCCGCAAGGCCGCCTGCCAGGCCTGCGCCTGGGCCTCCATGAGCGCCGCGCGCCCGGGCAGCCCCAGTTGTTCGCACTGTGCCGCCGTCCAGGGCGACTGCTGGCCCCGATCGGGGTCGAGCGTGAGCTCGTCGCAGCCGGGCATCACCACGGTCGAAAAGCCTCGCCCCAGCAACTGCGACAGCGGCAGGATCACGACCTGAGCGTCCGGGTCGCTGACCGGCTTGAAACTCGCCCCCTCGAGCACGTCGCGCACCCAGGCACTGAACGCCGACAGCCCCAGGCGTGCGCCCGGGCGGCCCGACTCCGCCACCGCCATGCCGACCTGCAGCAGTTCTTCCGAGGCGCCTTCGTCCAGACGCAGCGCACGGATCGTCCCCTGCCCGGCCGCGTCGGCCGCCAGCCGCTCCCACAGGCCGCTCGCCTGCAAGGCGGCGCGCAATGCGTCGAGCCAGCGTTCCAGTGGCCGGGCGGCCTGCAGGCTCTCCAGCAACGCAGCGAATCCTTCCGGGATCAGCGGTGCCGATGCCGTGTGCCGCACCGCGGCCTTCCATGCCGAAACACCCGCCTCGCGCGCCGCCAGTTCCAGCGCCTCCACCTGCGCCGGCGGCCAGGCGGCGCCCTGCTTGAGCAGGTCCAGCACATCGTCCATGCGGGCCCGCGGATCGGCCGCCCGCAGCACCGCCATCACCTGGGCGGCCGCGTGGGTGGTCGACAGCTTCCAGCCGGTTTCGTCGCACAGCGACACCCCCGCGCCCGACAGCATGGCGCTCACGCGGCGGGTCTGGCGCCGGTCGTTGGCGACCAGCGCCAGCGGGAAACGCCCTTGGTTGATCCGGGCCACCACGGTGGCGGCCGTCCGTTGGGCCTCTTCCTCCGCGTCCGCGCAGGATTGCAGGGTCAGGACCTCCGGCGCCGCACCGGCGCCGCCAGCCAGCAGGCCGAACGGGTCGGACAACTCGGCCCGTTCGCCCCAGTGCACCCCCAGGGCCTGCCCCAGCGGGTCGTGCTGGAAGCCCTGCAGCACCCAGAGCCGGTCGGCCACCGCCCCCGGCGCGGCCACGCCGGTCCAGAGCACATCGGTCGGGTAGCTGGCATTGCCGGCCCAGGCCAGGGCGAGCGAAGCCACCAGGGACTCCCAGTGCGGTCCTTGCGGCACCGCCTGTCCCAGCGCTTCACGTTGTGCCTCCGCCCACGCCACCCGTTCTGCCGGCGGGCGGGCGGCGGCCAGCGGTGCCACCGACCTTGCCGCGTCCACCAGCCGGGACGCGAGCACCGTGCGCAGGGCCGGATCGGCGCTGCCCCTGGTCACCCGCGCGACCATCGCTTCGGCCACCAGGCTGTCGCGCGCCATGTCGCCGCTGACATCGGTGGGCGCCGGCCACCACGGAGCCAGGGCCGAGGCCCAGCTGCGTGTGGTTTCAAAACGCGGCCCGAAACCGCTCGGATGCGCGGCCGCCCAGGCCCGGCGGGCGGGCTCCACCAACTGCAGATACGGCAGCAGGATGACCATGCGCCCGGGCGCGATCCCCTGGCGGGCCAGACGGTCGTCGAGATGCCGGATCCAGGCCTGCCAGTCCGCCCCGGCGGTCGGGATGGACCCATACCCTGTGGGGTGGTCGGAGGCTGGCATCGGCGGAGGGGGGGTTTCTGTCACAATGTCTCGGTGCCAGGGCGTCGACTCGGTTTTTCGCCCTGATTTCCGACTGTAACTTCCCCGATCCACGTTCCTCAGGATGAACCATGGCCAGTGAGCTGATCACCCACGTTTCCGATGCAAGTTTCCAAGCCGACGTGCTTGAAGCCAAGACCCCCGTGCTGGTGGACTTCTGGGCCGAGTGGTGCGGCCCCTGCAAGATGATTGCCCCGATCCTGGACGAAGTCTCCGGCTCCTACAACGGCAAGCTCAAGATCACCAAGGTCAACGTCGACGACAACCGCGAGATCCCGGCCAAGTTCGGCATCCGTGGCATCCCGACGCTGATGCTGTTCAAGGACGGCCAGCTCGCTGCCACCAAGGTCGGCGCCATGAGCAAGGCCCAGCTGACAGCCTTCATCGACCAGCAACTGGCCTGAGTCGCCGCGCCGGTCGCCGCCATCCGGGTGCAAGGCCCGGACCCCGCGCAGCGACCGGTTTTTTCCTGTCATAATCCGCCCGTCAGCTGGCCCCACCAACGGCCCAGCCCTTTCTGACAGCGCCAGTCCGCCAACCGGACGCCAGCGCCCCCTCCCCCGGTTCTGACACGACTCCCTTCCGGAGCGAATTCCATGCACCTTAACGAACTCAAGGCACTGCACGTGTCTGAAGTCCTCAAGCAGGCCGAAGCGCTTGAGATCGAAAACACCGGCCGCATGCGCAAGCAGGAGCTGATGTTCGCCATCATCAAGAAGCGCGCCAAGGCCGGCGAGCAGGTGAACGCCGACGGCGTGCTGGAAGTGCTGCCCGACGGCTTCGGCTTCCTGCGGAACATGGACACCAGCTTCACGGCGTCCACCGACGACATCTACATCTCCCCCAGCCAGATCCGCCGCTTCAACCTGCACACCGGCGACATGATCGAGGGCGAGGTCCGCATTCCCAAGGACGGCGAACGCTACTTCGCGCTCAACAAGCTCGACGCCATCAACGGCCTGCCGCCCGAGGCGAACAAGCACAAGGTCATGTTCGAAAACCTGACGCCCCTGTTCCCCAAGGAACAGATGCGCCTGGAACGCGACATCAAGACCGAAGAGAACATCACCGGCCGCGTCATCGACATCATCTCCCCGATCGGCAAGGGCCAGCGTGCCCTGATCGTCGCGCCGCCCAAGAGCGGTAAGACGGTCATGATGCAGCACATCTGCCACGCCATCACCGCCAACCACCCCGAGGTGGAGCTGATGGTGCTGCTGGTCGACGAGCGCCCGGAAGAAGTGACCGAAATGCAGCGCACGGTGCGCGGCGACGTGATCGCCTCGACCTTCGACGAACCGGCGGCCCGCCACGTGCATGTGGCCGAAATGGTGATCGAGCGCGCCAAACGCCTGGTCGAGCTGAAGAAGGATGTGGTGATCCTGCTGGACTCGATCACCCGCCTGGCCCGCGCCTACAACAACGTGCTACCCAGCTCCGGCAAGGTGCTGACCGGCGGTGTGGATGCCAACGCGCTGCAGCGCCCCAAGCGCTTCTTCGGCGCCGCGCGCAACGTGGAAGAAGGCGGCAGCCTGACCATCATCGCCACGGCCCTGGTCGACACCGGCAGCCGCATGGACGAAGTGATCTTTGAGGAATTCAAGGGCACCGGCAACAGCGAAATCCACCTGGACCGCCGCCTGTACGAAAAGCGCGTCTTCCCCTCGATCCAGCTCAACCGCAGCGGCACCCGCCGCGAGGAACTGCTGCTGGCGCCCGAGATCCTGCAGAAGACCCGGATCCTGCGCCAGTTCATGTACAACATGGACGAGATCGAGGCCATGGAAATGGTGCTCAAGAGCATGAAGGCGACGAAGAACAACTCCGAGTTCTTCGACATGATGCGCCGCGGTGGTTAAGTCGTCGAAAACATCATATAATTCAAGGCTTTGCAACTTGCGACAAGTACGGGGAAAAGGTTTTCCCGCGGCTGCCGCACCTGACCACAAGGAATCGCCATGAAAGAAGGCATTCACCCCAACTACCGCGAAGTCTGCTTCGTGGACCTGTCGAACAACTTCAAGTTCGTCACCCGTTCGTGCGCGAACACCAAGGAAATGATCAAGCTGGAAGACGGCCGCGAGCTGCCGCTGTTCAAGCTGGATACCTCCAGCGAATCGCACCCCTTCTACACCGGTACCCAGAAGTCGGTGGACAACATGGGTGGTCGCGTCGAGAAGTTCCGCAACCGCTTCGGCAAGAAGTAATCGGACCGATCGCTTCTTCGGGCCTGTGCCCGGGACAGAAAGGCAGCCGGTCTCCGGCTGCTTTTTTTTCGCCCGGACCGGCCTGAAACCCCCTGTATATTTCCGCCGTGAGTTCTGCCACCCCCGCCATCGTGACCCAGTCGGCCGTGCGCCGCCTGTCGCGGCTTGCGCTGCTGTTGCTGGGCCTGGCGTACGTGCTGCCAGGCTTCCTCGGCCGCGAGCCCTGGAAGAACATCGACGTGGCGACTTTCGGCGCCATGATGGAAATGGTGCGTGGCAGCAGCGGCTGGTGGTCCCCCCAGGTGCTGGGTGCGCCGGTCGATGTGGCCGGTCCATTGCCCTACTGGCTGGGCGCGGTTTCCATCCAGGTGTTTCCCTTCCTTTCGCCGGATCTCGCGGGACGCATTCCCTCCGGACTGCTGCTGGCCCTGACCCTGGTCTGCACCTGGTATGCGGTCTACCACCTGGCGCGGCAACAGAGCGCGCAGCCGGTGGCGTTTGCTTTCGGTGGCGAGGCCGACCCGATCGATTACGCCCGCGCGCTGGCGGACGGCGCCCTGCTGGCCCTGGTGGCCTGCCTCGGGCTGGCGCAGATGTCCCACGAGACCAATCCGGACGTGGCCCGGCTGTCGATGGTCAGCGCCATTCTCATGTCGGCTTCGCGCATGGCCCTGCCGGCGACGCGCAGGCCCTGGATGGCACTGCTGCTCTGGACGGCTGGCACCGTCGGGCTGGTGTTCAGCGGCGCGCCCTGGATCGCTCTGTCGCTGGGGACAGGCCTCGCCGCCGCCGTCTGGTACACGCGGGCGCGGCAAGGCGCGGAGAACCCCCGGGAAATCAGCTGGGTGATCGGCATGCTGGCGCTGGTGCTGGTGCTGGCCGCGACCACCGAACAGATCCACTGGCCGGCCAGCCTGGCCCTGCCGGAAGACTTTGACGACTGGCACCGCTGGGCGCGTCTGCTGGTCTGGTTCACCTGGCCGGCCTGGCCGCTGGCGCTCTGGACGCTGTGGCGGTGGCGCCATCAGCTGCTGAGCCCGCACGTGGCGCTGCCGCTGTGGACGGCGCTGGTGAGTGTGGTCAACAGCGCCATCAACCCCGATTTCGACCGCTCGCTGTTCCTGGCCCTGCCCGCCATGGCGGCCTTGGCTTCGTTCGCCCTGCCCACCCTGCGCCGCAGCGTGGCGGCTCTGATCGACTGGTTCACGCTGGTGTTCTTCAGTGGCTGTGCGCTGGTGATCTGGGTGATCTGGCTGGCGATGCAGACCGGTTTCCCGGCCAAGCCGGCCGCGAACGTGGCGCGTCTCGCCCCCGGTTTTGTCGCCGAGTTTTCCTGGCTGCTGCTGTTGCCGGCGCTGCTGGCCACCATTGCCTGGGGCTGGCTGGTGTCGTGGCGCGTGGGTCGCCACCGCCAGGCGATCTGGAAGAGCCTCGTGCTGCCGGCCGCGGGTGCGACGCTGTGCTGGCTGCTGCTGATGACACTGTGGCTGCCGCTGCTGGACTTCGGCCGCAGCTACGGACCGCTGGCGCGGCGGATTGCCCGCCTGGTGCCCGAGAATTCGCCTTGCGTGCTGGTCGATGGTCTGGGCCAGGCCCAGATTTCCGCGCTGCAGTTCCAGGGTGGCATTTCTCCGGTGCGCAGTGGCAACGGCGCGGGAGAAAACTGCCGTCTGATGGTGGTCCATCCCGACAGCCAGCCCTCGCTGGACCGGCGCGTCAGGCTGGTCGACTGGGCCTTCAAGGGCACCGTCCGGCGCCTGTCCGACAAGGAACCTCTGCTGATCTACCAGCGCATCCGGGGTGGCGCCTAGGGCTACGCTGAACAAGTCCAGGGGTGGCGCGAGGTTTGCATGTATTGATGCACCCGAGACAAGAAGGTGAAGATGAAGCAACTGACCCTGGCGATGGCAGCCGATCAAGGCGACGGATTC
>NZ_JBPZHA010000014.1:0-103993 GCF_051857515.1 Hydrogenophaga sedimenti | reverse complement strand
CCCGGTGCTCCAGGACCATGCGAACGGCACGCTCGCGCACTTCTGGTGAAAACTGGTTCGACTTCTTGCTCATGGCTCTATCCTCTCAGGGAAAAGAGCCTCCTCAAAA
This sequence comes from Hydrogenophaga sedimenti, assembly GCF_051857515.1. Taxonomy (NCBI): domain Bacteria; kingdom Pseudomonadati; phylum Pseudomonadota; class Betaproteobacteria; order Burkholderiales; family Comamonadaceae; genus Hydrogenophaga; species Hydrogenophaga sedimenti. The sequence goes on along the minus strand of NZ_JBPZHA010000014.1, from coordinate 103,884 downwards.
CCCGGGGCGGTTCATACAGCCAGAACAGAATCGACAAACCTGACTGGTCAATGTTGAAGTCTGTGACGCAGTCTAGCGGCGAGTAAAGAAGCCATCCACCGCGGCCTCCTGAGCCTCGGCCCCCACTGGCTACGATGCGGAATCAGAACAACGATAAGCCACAGGGAGGAACCCATGTCACCCGTCACCCCAACCACTCCCGCACAACAGCGCTCCACCTTCGTGACCACGCTCGCCTGGCTGTGGATGGTGCCGTCGCAGGCCTCGGGCATCGGACTGCTCAAGCGCAAGGAGTGGGCGCGGCTGCTGTTCATCGCCCTGCTGGGCCTGAGCATCCTGGGGAACATCGGCGGGTTCTTCGCCCAGCAATCGGCCTTCTCGTACATCTCGGCCATGCCCGAGGCGCCGCCCGAATTCCACGCGCAGTTCGAACGCATGGCGACGACGATGTGGGTCGTTTCGATCGCGATGGCGGTTGGGGTCTCGGCGGTGTCGGGCTGGCTGATGTGGCGTCTGGCTTCGGCGCCGGTCAAAGCGGAGTTTGGTGCTGCATTTGGAGCTGCATGTTGAAAGCCTCCTCGATGCAAGTTCAGCTTTCACCAAACGACTATCTCGCCGCGGTTCGTCTCGGCATCAAGCCGCGCCCCGTGTTCATGGTCATTGGCTGCATGGTCTGCCTGCTCGGGTTGCTCGGGCTGGTCTGGATCGCGAAATCAATTGTTCAGGGTCAGGCTGGTTGGAACGAGGTGATCGGCTTCTTCGTTCTGTGCTTCCTCCCTGTTTGGTACTGGGTGTACATCCCTTGGCGGGTCAACAGGCTGTTTCGTCAGCATCGCTCGCTGCACGAGCCCTATACCGTTGAGCTGGAAGCGGAAGGCTTGCGCTTTCGAACTTCCAACGGCGCGGCTTTGCTGCCGTGGAGTCATGTACATCGGTGGAGGGAGTCCACTTCGGTTTTCTCTGTCTACCAGGCAGATACGCTGTTTCAAATCCTCCCGAAGCGATTCTTCGCGCGACCGCTCACCGAAGAAGCCTTACGAGAAGCGCTTCTCAGACACGTGGGACCGGCCAACAAGGCCGTCAAACCTGCGAAGCCTTGAATTTGTAACCGCGCTTTGCGGACACTTGCCTTGACGTTTACACGTCAGAGACGAAACAGGTCCACCATGGCTGTTCGACTTTGAAAGGAAAAGCCATGCAACGACGTTCCCTCTTTCAGGCCCTGTTGGCGACCGGTGTCGGCGTTTTCGCCCTGCCCGCCATGGCCAAGGACCACAAGGAATGGCCGCCTTCGGCACGGCACGGTGGCTGGAAAGACAAGCCGCCCAAGGGCGACAAACACGACAACGGACACGACAACGGACGCCACAACGCCCGCGGCCATGCGTTCGGGCGCGGCCGGCCGCTGCCGGGCGAGTTTCGTGGTCCGCGCTACGTCGTGACGGACTACCGGCGCTACCGCCTGCCGCGGCCTCCCCGCCACCAGCACTGGGTGCGGGTCGGCCCCGATTTCGTCCTGGTGATGGCCACCACGGGCATCATCGTGAACGTGGTGTTCGGCAACTGACCTCCCGCCCCGGCGCGCTCAGAACTTCCTCACCTCGATGCCGTGCTTCTGCAGCGCGTAGCCCATCTGCCGGGGCGTGATCTTGAGCAGGCGGGCGGCCTTGGCCTGGACCCAGCCGCAGCGCTCCATCGCCCAGACCAGGCGTTCGCGTTCGCCTTCGGGTTTGTCGTCGGCGCGGGCCGCTGACGCGATGCTGGTGCCCGCCGGCTCGGCACCGGCCGAGGGGGCCAGGGGGGCGCCGAAGGCGCTGTCTTCATCGAGTTCGGCCGGACGCGAGTCGCCCGCGTCGGTGCCGCCACCGAAGTAGGCGGGCTGGCGCGGGGGCGGCGCGGTGGGAATTTCGGTGATCGGGATTTCGGCCAGGCGGCTGGGGCGCACGGCGTCTTCGCGTTCGATGTGGTGCAGCACCTGCGTGAGGCAGCGGTTGTCGCGGCAGGGGAAGGCGAGGTCGGTGATGACTTCGTTGTGCGCCATGGTGGCGGTGCGCTCGACGCAGTTTTCCAGCTCGCGCACGTTGCCGGGCCAGTAGCAGCTGGTGAGCACGCGCATGGCCTCCGGGCTGAACTTGGTGGTCTTGGCGTTTTCGCGGTTGAAGCGTTCGAGGAAGTGCTGCGCCATCGCGGGGATGTCTTCGCGGCGCTCGCGCAGCGGCGGCAGCTGGATGCTGACGACGTTGATGCGGTAGTAGAGGTCGGCGCGGAATTCGCCGGCCTGCACCATGCGCTCGAGGTTGCGGTTGGTCGCGAGGATGAGGCGCACGTCGACCTTGACCGGCGCGCCGCCGCCGACGCGCTCGAAGCTGCGCTCCTGCAGCACGCGCAGCAGCTTGGCCTGGAACGAGGCGGAGATGTCGCCGATTTCGTCGAGAAAGAGCGTGCCGCCGTGGGCCATTTCGAAGCGGCCCTTGCGCTGGCCCTGGGCGCCGGTGAAGGCGCCTTTTTCGTGGCCGAACAGTTCGCTCTCCAGCAGGCTTTCGGTCAGCGCGGCGCAGTTGACGCCGACGAAGGGTTCCTTGGCGCGCGGCGAGAGGCTGTGGATGGCGCGGGCCATCACTTCCTTGCCGGTGCCGCTTTCGCCGCGCAGCAGCACGGTGGTGCGCGAAGGGGCGACCTGTTCGATCTGCTCGAAGACCTTGAGCATGGGCTCGGAGACGCCAACCACCTGCTCGATCTTGGCGCGCTGCCCGCCCAGGGCCTTGTGCATGCGGCGGGTTTCGTCCTGCAGGGTCTCAGCGGCGGCGGTGACACTGCGGTGCAGCAGCAGCGCCTGGCCCATCAGCGTGGCGACCATGCGCAGCAGCCGCAGGTCGTCGGCGAACACGCGGCGCTCGTCCGGGTTGAGGCAGTCGATCACCAGCACGCCCAGCGTGCGGTGGTCGGCGCGGATCGGGGTGGCGAGCATGGCGACCGGGATGCCCGGGCTCTGGTCGGCGCCGCCGGTGCGGTTGAGGAACAGCGGCTCTGCACGCACGTCGGGCACGGTGGCGGGCACGCCGCTGGCGAACACGTGGCCGACGATGCCTTCGCCCGATTCGAAATGCAGGCGCTGCTGTTCGGCCTGCGTGAGGCCGAGGGCGCAGAGGCCGGTGAGCCTGTTTTCGCCGTCGGCGACCACGACGAAAGTGCGGCGCCAGTCGAAGGCGTGGAGCAGGTAGTTGAGCGCTTCGCGGAAGGTCTTGTGGACGTCCAGCGAAGTGGCCAGCGTCTTGCTGACTTCGTAGACCGCGTCCAGCTCGCGACGCATCAGGTGGGGTTGCATGTTCACGATGGGACTCCCATCTTTGGTAGGCCGTCGGAGATGCACCAGCAGCGGGAATCCGCCGCGAGGCGACAGCCATGAGCCTGCTGCGGTGCAAAAAACATGCCGACCCCGGCGTTTGCAACAAACCCGACAAGGCCGCCCGGTGTTGTCCGACACGCGGCCCACAAAGCCCACACAAAACCGTCTTCGAAAGGCCGAGAAAGCGACAAAAGCGCATGGCACCGAAGTTGCAGAAGGGGCAACAACCGCCTTTTCCAGGAGCCTGCCATGCCGGACGACAGCACCCCTCACGCCACCGCCCGCACCGCACTGCCGATCTATCTGGATTACGCCGCGACGACCCCGGTGGACCGCCGCGTGGCCAGCAAGATGTGGCCCTACCTGATCGAGCAGTATGGCAACCCCGCCAGCCGTTCGCACGCCTATGGCTGGGTGGCGGAAGAAGCGGTCGAGCTGGCGCGCGAACAGGTCTGTGCGCTGATCAACGCCGACCCGCGCGAGATCGTCTGGACCAGCGGCGCGACCGAGTCGAACAATCTCGCGATCAAGGGCGCGGCCCACTTCCACAAGGCGAAGGGGAAACACCTCGTGACCGTGGCGACCGAGCACAAGGCGGTGCTCGACAGCATGCGCGAGCTGGAGCGCGAGGGTTTCGAGGTCACGGTGCTGCCGGTGCTGCCCAGCGGCCTGCTCGATCTGGACCTGTTCAAAGCATCACTGCGCCCTGATACGGTGCTCGCCTCGGTCATGTTCGTGAACAACGAGACCGGCGTGATCCAGGACATCGCCGCCATCGGCGCGATCTGCCGCGCCAAGGGCGTGCTGCTGCATGTGGACGCGGCGCAGGCCGCTGGCAAGGTGGTGATCGATCTGGACGTGCTGCCGGTCGACCTGCTCTCACTCTCGGCGCACAAGATCTACGGCCCCAAGGGCATCGGCGCCCTGTATGTGCGCCGCAAGCCGCGCGTGCGCATCGAGGCGCAGATGCACGGCGGCGGTCACGAGCGCGGCATGCGCTCGGGCACGCTGCCCACGCACCAGATCGTCGGCATGGGCGAGGCCTTCTGGCTGGCGCGCGAACAGATGGCGAGCGACAACGCGCGGATCACCGCGCTGCGCGAGCGGCTGTGGGCCGGCATCACGAAGCTGGACTGCGTCGAGCTCAACGGCGACCCGGTGCACCGCGCCTGCGGTTATCTGAACGCCAGCTTCAACTATGTCGAGGGCGAGTCGCTGCTGATGGGCATCAAGGGCGTGGCGGTGTCGTCGGGCTCGGCCTGCACCTCGGCCAGCCTGGAACCCAGCTACGTGTTGCGCGCCATGGGCCGCAGCGACGAGCTGGCGCACAGCTCGGTGCGTTTCTCGATCGGCCGCTTCACGACCGCCGAAGAGATCGATTCGACGATCGCGCAGATCACCGAGGTGGTGACACGGCTGCGCGGCATGAGCCCGCTGTGGGACATGGTGCAGGCCGGCATCGACCTGTCCACGATCCAGTGGGCGGAACACTGATCCATCCACCCTGACACCGGAGAAAACCATGGCCTACAGCGACAAGGTGGTTGACCACTACGAGAACCCCCGCAACGTCGGCGCGTTCGACGCCGGCGACGACAGCGTCGGCACCGGCATGGTGGGCGCGCCCGCCTGCGGCGACGTGATGAAGCTGCAGATCCGCGTGAACGCCCAGGGCGTGATCGAGGACGCGAAGTTCAAGACCTACGGCTGCGGCTCGGCGATCGCGTCGAGCTCGCTGGTCACCGAATGGGTGCGCGGCCGCACGCTGGACGAAGCGCTGGCGATCAAGAACTCCGCCATTGCCGAAGAGCTGGCGCTGCCGCCCGTGAAGATCCATTGCTCGATCCTGGCCGAGGACGCCATCAAGGCGGCCGTGGCCGACTACCGCTCGCGCCACGGCGGCTCTCCCGGCGAGAGCACCGTCGTGGAAAAGGAAGCCTGCGAACCCCGCGGTCATTGAGGCCGCACCCCTCCTGAGGAGAAATGCCATGTCCGCTGTGTCCGAAGCTGTCGCCCACCCGTCGGCGCCCATCCCTGCCCTGCTGGATTTCACGCCGCAGGCCGCCGCCAAGGTGGCCGAGCTGATCCAGGAGGAAGGCAACCCCGAGCTGAAGCTGCGCCTGTACGTCACGGGCGGCGGCTGCTCGGGCTTCTCGTATGGCTTCGTGTTCGACGACCAGGTCGCCGAAGACGACACCATCGTCTCGACCGAAGGCGTCTCGCTGGTGGTCGACGCGATGAGCCAGCAGTACCTGATGGGCGCGCGGGTCGATTTCGAGGACGGCCTGGAAGGCTCGCGCTTCGTGATCCACAACCCCAACGCGCAGACCACCTGCGGTTGCGGCAGTTCGTTTTCCGTCTGAAGGAGATCACCATGTCGGTGTCACTCACCCCCGCCGCCGCGCGGCATGTGGAGAGGTCGCTGGTCAAGCGCGGCGCGGGCCTGGGCCTGCGGCTGGCGGTGAAGACCAGCGGCTGCTCGGGCTTCGCCTACGCGCTGGAGTTCGTCGACGAGATGAACGCCGACGACCAGTGTTTCGAGAACCACGGCGTGAAGGTCATCGTCGACCCGCGCAGCCTGGGCATGCTCGACGGCACCGAACTGGACTTTGTGCGCGAAGGCCTCAACGAGGGCTTCAAGTTCAACAACCCGAACGCGAAAAACAACTGCGGCTGCGGCGAAAGCTTCGCGGTATGAAGCCCACCCCCGTCGCTTGCTCGCTGCGCGTAGCCGCATCCCCCCTCAAGGGGGCGCTCCCTGCGGCCCGGCGGAGCCGGTTCCGCGGGAGCCCTGGCGTGCGGTCGTGGCACCACTGAACCCGTATCGGAAAGAACATGGCACTCCTCCAGATCGCTGAACCGGGCCGCTCGGCCGCACCGCACCAGCACCGGCTGGCGGCGGGCATCGATCTGGGCACCACCAACTCGCTGATCGCGACGGTGCAGAGCGCGCAGGCGCGGGCGCTGCCCGATGCGGCCGGGGCGCTCTTGCTCCCCTCGGTGGTGCGCTACTTCGCCGACGGCGAGCCGGTGGTCGGCCACGCGGCGCAGGCGCAGCAGGCCGAAGACCCGCAGAACACGATCGTCTCGGTCAAGCGCTTCATGGGCCGCACCCTGGGCGACCTGCGCGAGGCCAAGGGACTGCCCTACCGCTTCGTCGACGGCGCGGGCATGGTCGGCATCACCACCGCGGCGGGCGAGCGCTCGCCGGTGCAGGTCTCGGCCGACATCCTCACCGCGCTGCGGTTGCGCGCCGAGGACGCGATGGGCGGTCCGCTGGCGGGGGTGGTGATCACCGTGCCGGCCTACTTCGACGACGCCCAGCGCCAGGCCACCAAGGACGCAGCCAGGCTCGCGGGCCTGACGGTGCTGCGCCTGCTCAACGAACCGACCGCCGCGGCGATTGCCTACGGTCTGGACAAGGCGGCAGAAGGCACGTTTGTGGTCTACGACCTGGGCGGCGGCACGTTTGACGTGTCGGTGCTCAAGCTCTCGCGCGGCGTGTTCGAGGTGCTGGCGACCGGCGGCGACTCGGCCCTGGGCGGCGACGATTTCGACCGCGTGATCGCCGAGTGGTTCTGCACGCAGCACGGCATCGCGGGCGTCGAGGCCTTGTCTCCGACGGCCCAGCGTTCGCTGCTGGGCGCGTCGCGCTCGGCCAAGGAAGCGCTGTCCTCGCACGAGACCACGCCGCTGCGGGTCGCACTGACCGGCGGCGAGACGCTGCAGGCGATCCTCAGCCGCGAGCAGTTCGCCCAGCTCTCCAGGACACTGGTCGACCAGACGATCCGAGCGACCAAGCGCGCGCTGCGCGACGCGCGGCTGTCGACCGCCGAGATCGACGGCGTGGTGCTGGTGGGCGGCTCGACGCGCATGCCGGTGGCGCGCGACGCGGTGCGCGAGCACTTCGGCGTCGAGCCGCTGGCCGACATCGACCCCGACCAGGTGGTCGCGCTCGGTGCGGCGATGCAGGCCGACGTGCTGGCCGGCAATGCGGGCGGCGACGGCTGGCTGCTGCTGGACGTGTGTCCGCTGTCGCTGGGGCTGGAGACCATGGGCGGGCTGGTCGAGAAGATCATTCCGCGCAACTCGACGCTGCCGACAGCGCGTGCGCAGGACTTCACCACCTTCAAGGACGGCCAGACCGCGATGAGTCTGCATGTGGTGCAGGGCGAGCGCGAGTCGGTCAGCGACTGCCGCTCGCTCGCGCGTTTCGTGCTGCGCGGCATCCCCGCCGCGGTGGCGGGCTCGGCGCGCATCCGCGTGAGCTTCCAGATCGATGCCGACGGCCTGCTCTCGGTCACGGCGCGCGAACAGACTTCGGGTGTCGAGGCACACGTCGAGGTGAAGCCCACCTACGGCCTGGGCGACGAACAGATTTCCTCGATGCTGCAGGACGCCATCGGCTCCTCGGCCAAAGACATGCAGCTGCGGTCCCTGCGCGAGGCACAGATCGACGCGCGGCGCCTGCTGGACGCGACCGACGCGGCGCTGGCGCAGGACGGGCACCTGATGAACGACGACGAAGTCGCGGCGATCCGCGCCGTGATGTTCCAGCTGGCCGATGTGCTGGAGACCGAAGAAGACGTGCAGGGTCTGCGCATCGCGAGCGCGGAGCTGTCCTCGGCCACCGGCGAGTTCGCCGCGCGGCGCATGAACGCCTCGATCCAGCAGGCGCTGGCCGGCCGTTCGCTCGAAAGCCTCTGATGCCTGTGGTCCTCCTCCTGCCCCACCCCGACCTTTGCCCCGAGGGCAAGGAGTTTGAAGTCAAGCGCGGCGCGATGTTGTGCGAGAGCATGCTCAAGGCGGGCGTGGCGATCGAACACGCCTGCGACATGGTGGCCGCCTGCGCGACCTGCCATGTGCATGTGCGCGAGGGTGGCGCTTCGTTGGCCGAGCCGGACGACGAAGAAAACGACCAGCTCGACAACGCCTGGGGGCTGGACGCGCAGTCGCGGCTGGCCTGCTGCGTGAAGCTGCGCGACGCCGATCTGGTGGTTGAGCTGCCCAAGCACACCCGCAACCACGCACGCGAGAAATAGCCTTCGTTGCACCTCGCGCTGCGGCGGGCCTGCGTGCGCGAGGGCACAACCGGGGTGGTCGGCTGCGCCGACTCCGGTGCGGGCGCACGGGCGGGATCGGCACGGCCAAACTCGCTGCGTTCGCTGCGCTCTCTCCGCTCAGACAGTGGCCGTGAGTCGGTCAACGAGGCGCGCACCTGCGCGCCCGATCCCGCCCGCACGCCCACAGCCACCCCGGAATGCGCCCCCGCGCACGCAGGCCCGCCGCAGCCAATGGCGTGGTTGGAGAGCGGTGTTTGAAACGGAACATTCCTGACACCGTTCGGGCAAGCCGGGTGCCCTCGTCGGACAAATCGGGCCTCAAACCACACACAACACCGCCCAAACACCGTGGCACGCCTTATGCGATAGACCTCTCGAAAGGACACCGCGACATGGCACACCACCTGGTCATCAACGACACCACGCTGCGCGACGGCGAGCAGACGGCGGGCGTGGCCTTCACGGTGGCGGAGAAGTGCGCGATCGCCAGTGCGCTGTCGGCCGCCGGCGTCCCCGAGATGGAAATCGGCATCCCGGCGATGGGCGACGAAGAGATCGCCTGCATCAACGAGATCGCGGCGCTGCGCCTGCCGGCCCGCCTGATGGTCTGGGGCCGCATGACCGACGCCGACCTCGCCGCCGCGCTGCGCTGCGAGGCCCACATCATTCACCTGTCGATGCCGGTCTCCGACATCCACCTGCGCCACAAGCTGCGCCAGACGCGCGAGGAAGTGATGTCGCAGGTCACGCGCGTCATCACCCGCGCCGCAGCCAGCGGCCTGCAGGTGTCGTTCGGCATGGAAGACGCCTCGCGCGCCGACCACGCCTTCATGGCGCAGATCGCGCGCCGCGCGGCCGACTGCGGCGCCTCGCGCGTGCGCTTCGCCGACACGCTGGGCGTGCTCGACCCGTTCTCGACCTTCGAGGCCATCGCCCGCCTGCGCCAGGACCTGCCCGACATGGAAATCGAGATCCATGCGCACAACGACCTGGGCCTGGCGACCGCCAACACCCTGGCCGCGCTGCGCGCCGGCGCCAGCCACGCCAACACCACCGTCAACGGTCTGGGCGAGCGCGCGGGCAACGCGGCGCTGGAAGAGATCGTGATGGGCGTGCGCCACCTGCACGGCGGCGACACCGGCGTGCACACGCAGTCGCTGGTCGCCATCTCGCACCTGGTCGCGCAGGCCTCGGGCCGCCCGGTCGCGTTCAACAAGAGCATCGTCGGCGAGGCGGTGTTCACCCACGAGTCCGGCATCCACATCGACGGCCTGCTCAAAAACCCGAGCACCTACGAAAGCTTCGACCCGGCCGAGCTGGGCCGCGAGCGCCGCACCGTGCTGGGCAAGCACTCGGGCTCGCAGTCGGTGCGCATGGCCTACGGCTCGATCGGTGTCGCGCTCAACGACGACGGCCTGACCGGTCGCCTGCTGGGCCGCATCCGCGCCCACGCGATGGCCGCCAAGCGCGCGCCGACGCCGCAGGACCTGCAGCGCTTCCTCGCCGAATCGCGCCCGGTGCTGCCGGCCGCCGGCAACGCGTCATGACCGACCGCGAGAACCCCATGCTGGCTGTCACCGCCCCGACCTCCGCCCAGCGTTCACCAGGCTGGTGGGCGCTGGTGCGCGGGGACGTGGCCTGTGTGCTGGCGCGCGACCCGGCGGCGCGCAACCGCCTGGAGGTCTGGACCATCTACCCGGGCGTGCAGGCCGTGGCGCTGCACCGGCTGGCCCACGCACTGTGGTCGCGCGGCTGGCGCTTCGGACCACGCTTCATTTCCTATGTCGCGCGCTGGATCACCAACGTCGACATCCACCCGGGCGCGCGCATCGGTGCACGCTTCTTCATCGACCACGGCGCGGGCGTCGTGATCGGCGAGACGGCCGAGATCGGCGACGACGTCACCCTCTATCACGGCGTCACGCTCGGCGGCACCAGCTGGAACCCCGGCAAGCGCCACCCGACGCTGGGCCACGGCGTGGTGGTCGGCGCGGGCGCCAAGATCCTGGGGCCCATCACCGTCGGCGAAGGCGCCCGCGTGGCGGCCAATTCGGTGGTGATCGAACCCGTGCCCTCGGGCGCGACGGTGGTCGGCATTCCGGGCCGCGTGGTCGCGCCGCGCCGCCGCACGCCGCACGGCTTCGACCTCAACCACCACCTGATCCCCGACCCGGTCGGCAAGGCCATGGCCTGCGTGCTCGACCGGCTCGCCCAGCTTGAACGCGCACAGGCCGCCGGCGCCGGCCTGAGCACGACCGACGCGGCCTGCGGCGGTTGCGAAGACCCCTGCGCCACCCCCAGCTTCGACCGCAAGACAACGGTCACCGTCCACGAGGAGTGAACACCATGGAAGACTTTCTCACCCGCCTCAAGGCCCTGTCGTCGGCCGAAGACTTCCTGCACTTCTTCGGGGTGCCGTTCGACCCCGCGGTGGTCAACGTGAGCCGGCTGCACATCCTCAAGCGCTTCTTCCAGTACCTGCGCCAGCAGTCGGCCGACATGCCGCAGGACAACGAGGTCGCGATGTTCACGGCCTACCGCGGCCTGCTGGTCCAGGCCTACGGCGACTTCGTGCGCTCGACCCCGGCCCAGGAAAAGGTCTTCAAGGTGTTCCAGGACGTCGGTGGCCGCCAGCACGTGTCGATCGACAACCTCAAGGCCTCATTGCCGCAGCGCGCCGCTGCCTGAAAGGAGCACCACCATGCACATCGTCGTCTGCATCAAGCAGGTCCCGGACTCGGCGCAGATCCGCGTCCACCCGGTGACCAACACCATCATGCGCCAGGGCGTGCCGGCGATCGTGAACCCCTACGACCTGTTCGCGCTGGAAGAGGCGCTGCGCCTGAAGGACCAGTTCGGCGGCCGCGTCACCATGCTCTGCATGGGCCCGCCGCAGGCCGAGGACGCGCTGCGCAAGTGCATCAGCTTCGGCGCCACCGACGCCATCCTGGTGACCGACCGCGCCTTCGCCGGCGCCGACACCCTGGCCACCAGCTACGCGCTGACCGCGGCCATCCGCAAGATCCACGCCGAGCAGGCGGTGGACCTGGTCTTCACCGGCAAGCAGACCATCGACGGCGACACCGCCCAGGTCGGCCCCGGCATCGCCAAACGCCTGGGCTGGAACCTGCTGACCTACGTCAGCAAGATCAACGAGGTCGACCTGGACGGCAAGACCCTGACCGTGGAGCGCCGCGCCGAAGGCGGCGTGCAGCGCCTGCAGACCACGCTGCCCAGCCTGATCACCATGCTCGAAGGCACGAACGAAATGCGCTTCGCCACCATGGACGACATGCTGCGCGCCGGCCGCTGCCAGATCCGCAAGTGGAGCAAGGACGACGCCGGCATCGAGGACATCACCAAGATCGGCCTCAAGGGCAGCCCCACGATCGTCAGCAAGGTGTTCGCCCCCAAGGCCCGCAGCGTGCGCGCCGAGATGCAGGAAGTGGGCGACGGCACCAGCGTCAACGACGTCTGCCTGAACCTGCTGCAGAAGATCTTCACCACCCACCCGACGCTCGAGCAAGAGACCGTCGAGCGCCTGTCCGCCTGAGGAGCACACCATGAGTGAAGCCGCCAAACCCGCGAACGTTCCGCAGATGGCCGCCGCCGCCGCTGCGGGTGCCGCCAAGACCGCCGGCCGCAGTGGCCGCAGCACCGAACTGCCCGAACACCTGAAGGTCTACAAGGGCGTGTGGGTGTTCATCGAACACGACCGCGGCCAGGTGCACAGCGTCAGCTGGGAGCTCATGGGCGAGGCCCGCAAGCTGGCCGACAAGCTGGGCGTGGACGTCAGCGGCGTGCTGCTGGGCGGCCCGGCCGACAAGCTGGAGGACTACGCCAAGGAGGCCTACGTCTACGGCGCCGACCACTGCTACCTCATGCGCGACCCGGTGCTGCAGGGCTACCGCAACGAGCCCTTCACCAAGGGCCTGACCGACCTGGTGAACCAATACCAGCCCGAGATCCTGCTGCTGGGCGCGACCACCATGGGCCGCGACCTCGCGGGCTCGGTGGCCACCACCCTGGGCACGGGCCTCACCGCCGACTGCACCGAGCTGAACATCGACGGCCGCGCCCTGGCCGCCACCCGCCCCACCTTCGGCGGCAGCCTGCTGTGCACCATCATGACCCTGGCCTACCGGCCGCAGATGGCCACCATGCGTCCGCGCACCGCCGCCATGCCGGCCCGCGACGAAAGCCGCAGCGGCGACATCATCACGATGGACCTCGGCATGATCGAGACCGACATCGTCACCAAGCTGCTGGCCTTCATTCCCGACGCCACCAGCAACAACATCAACCTGGCCTACGCGGACATCATCGTCACCGCCGGCAAGGGCCTGAAGAACGCCGACAACTGCAAGCTGGTGTGGGACCTGGCCCGCGTGCTGGGCGCCGAAGTCGGCGCGACGCGGGCGGTCACGCAGGCCGGCTGGCTGGAGGCCGAACGCCAGGTCGGCCAGACCGGCAAGACCGTGCGGCCCAAGCTCTACATCGCGGCCGGCGTGAGCGGCGCAATCCAGCACCGGGTGGGCATGGAGGCCTCGGACGTGATCGTCGCGATCAACACCGACCCCAACGCGCCGATCTTCGACTTCGCCCACCACGGCATCGTCGGCAACGCGATGCAGGTGCTGCCGGCGCTGACCGCCGCCTTCCGCTCCCACCTCGACAAGCGCATCCGGAGAGTGGCATGACCCCCCGAAGCGGCCAAGGCCGCCTCCCCCCAGGGGGCGCCGCTGGCGGCCCGGCAAAGCCGGTTCCGCGGCGGCCGCTTGAAAAATCCTCGTTCAAGGAGATCTGAGATGTCCAACGAAAAGTTCGACGCGATCGTGGTCGGGGCGGGGCCCTCGGGCAACGCCGCGGCCTACACCATGGCCAAGGCCGGCCTGAAGGTCCTGCAGATCGAGCGCGGGGAATACCCGGGCAGCAAGAACGTGCAGGGCGCGATCCTGTACAGCAACGCGCTGGAACAGATCATTCCGGACTTCCGCGAGGACGCGCCGCTGGAGCGCCACATCATCGAGCAGCGCATGTGGATGATGGACGACGAGAGCTTCGTCGGCACCCACTACCGCAGCGACGACTACAACAAGCCGCCCTACAACCGCTACACCATCATCCGGGCGCAGTTCGACAAGTGGTTCAGCTCCAAGGTGCGCGAGGCCGGTGCCCTGCTGATCTGCGAGACCACGGTGGAAGAGCTGCTGCTGGACGGCGAACGGGTCATCGGCGTGCGCTGCGACCGCCTGGGTGGCGAGGTCTACGCCGACGTGGTGGTGCTGGCCGACGGTGTCAACAGCACGCTGGCGCGCAAGGCCGGCTTCCACGGCGAACTGGACGCGGGCAACGTGGCGCTGGCCGTCAAGGAAATCCTGTTCATGCCCGAGGAGGTGATCCAGTCGCGCTTCAACATCAAGGAAGACGAGGGCGTGGTGATCGAGCTGATGGGCAAGGTGACCGAGGGCATGGTGGGCACGGGTTTCCTCTACACCAACAAGGAGTCGCTCACCATCGGCGTGGGCTGCATGCTCAGCGACTTCAAGGCCAACCCGCTGCGCACCAAGCCCTACGAGCTGCTGGAAAAGCTGAAGAAGCACCCCAGCATCGCGCCGCTGATCGAAGGCGGCGAGATGAAGGAGTACTGCGCCCACCTGATCCCGGAGGGCGGCTTCAACGCCGTGCCGCGCATCCACGGCGCCGGCTGGCTGATCGTGGGCGACTCGGGCGGCTTCGTCAACGCGGTGCACCGTGAAGGCTCCAACCTGGCCATGACCAGCGGCCGCCTGGCCGGCGAGACGGTGATCGCACTGAAGGAAGCCGGCAAGGAACCCACGGCGGCCAACCTGAAGCTCTACAGGGACAAGATGGACGGGTCCTTCGTGATGAAAGACCTGAAGAAGTACCGCAAGCTGCCCGACGTGCTGCACAGCAGCCCGCAGTTCTTCACCGCCTACCCCGAGCTGGTCAACCGCGCGGCCAAGACCTTCTTCACCGTCGACGGCGTGGACAAGCATTCCAAGGAAAAGGAAATCCTGGGGAGCTTTCGCAGCAAGCGCAGCCTGACCGGCCTGATGGGCGACGCCTTCAAGCTCTGGCGCGCCTCGCGCTGAACGCGCACGCCACCGCCGCACCCCCGCCGACCGCCCTTGCCCGAAGGAGCCACCATGAGCCTCGCCGTCAACGTCGAAGAGAAACTCTTCCAGAACCGCTACAAGGTCGACCACGGTCGGCCCCACATCCAGATCAAGAACGCCGAGGTCTGCAGCAACGAGTGCCAGTCGCAGGCCTGCACCTTCATCTGCCCGGCCGCCTGCTACAAGGCCGAAGGCAACCGCACGGTGACCCTGATCACCGACGGCTGCCTGGAGTGCGGCAGCTGCCGCGTGATCTGCACCGAACACGCCAACGTCGCCTGGGAATACCCGCGCGGCGGCCACGGCATCCTTTTCAAATTCGGTTGAAAGCGAAGCCATGAGCAAACCCGCCCGACACGTTTTCATCTGCACCCAGAACCCGCCGCAGCACCCGCGCGGCTCCTGCGCCGCCAAGGGCAGCACCGCGGTGCTGCAGGCCTTCTGGGCCGAGCAGCAGAAGCGCCAGGCCTACGAGGGTCTCGCGATCACCTACTCGGGCTGCATCGGCCCCTGCGACCAGGGCGCCAACGTGCTGGTCTACCCCGAGTCGGTGCTCTACCGCAATGTGACGCCCGAGGACGTGGCCGAGATCTTCGACGCGCACCTGGTCGGCGGCACGCCGGTCGGGCGCCTGCTCGCGCCCGGGTCGGTCTGGTGAGCCAGCGCCCGCCGGCGGGCGGCCGTCGGGACCTCAGGAAAGGGACGGTGCGGGGCCGTCGCCCAGGCTCCGGGTGAAGTCTTCCACCGCCGGCCGTGCCCGCGCCAGCGGTGCACGCGTGGGCGTGCCCAGGCTCACGAAGCAGACCGCGTGTTCGGCCGGGCCGAGACCGAACAGGCCACGCACGGCCCCGGACTTGAGGCCCTTGCCCGAGGTCAGGGCCGAGCCATAGCCCAGGGCGGTGGCCGCCAGCAGCAGGTTCTGCACCGCGCAGCCGGCCGACAGCGTGCGTTCCAGCACATCGACATCCGGGTCGCCGCGGTCGTCGTCGACCACCAGCAGAAGCAGCTCCGGCGCCCGCGCCGCCTTCTCGCGCGCCTGCGCCTGCTGCTCGGCAGTCGCCGCCGGATCGCGTTCCAGCAGCGCCCGGGCCAGCGCGTCGCCCAGCGCGGCGCGCTGCGACAGCGGAATGCGCACGAAGCGCCAGGGCAGCAGCTGGTTGTGGTCGGGTGCGGTGGCGGCGGCGGCCAGGCACTGGTGCAACTCGCTCTCGGTCGGTCCCGGGGCCACCAGGCGTTTGGGCAGGGTCGTGCGCCGCGCCTGCATCACCTCCAGGAGCGCCGGAGCACTGTGGCTGTCATCCGTCTTCATGCAGTGTCTGTCCGTCGTGTTCGACATAGGCCATGTAGGGACCGGTTCCGCTGTGGTCGGACTCGGAGGCCGGCACGAAGGCGCCGCGCCCGGCATCGAACACGTGCACCTCGCCCTGCTCGATCACATAGTGCCAGCCGTGCAATGTAAGGTGTCCGGCCTCGACCGCGCGGCGCACCATCGGATAGTCCATCAGGCGTTCGAGCTGCAGCACCACGGCGCGCTGCTCGGTGCGGTGCAGGGCCTCGCGGCTGGGCTGGACCGGCAGCAGGGCTTCGTCGACCAGCTTGAGCCAGGCCTTGAGCGCCACCGCCTCGTCGGGCGCGCCTTCGTAGGCGGTGCGGATCGCGCCGCAATGGCTGTGGCCGCAGACGATGATGCGTTCGACCTGGAGGCTGAGCACCGCAAATTCGATCGCGGCCATCGTGCCATGGAGCCCGTGGGACTGGTCGTAGGGCGGCACGAAGGCCCCCACGTTGCGCACCAGGAACAGCTCGCCCGGCGCCGCACCGGTGAGCAGGTAGGGCACCAGCCGCGAGTCGGAACAGCCGATGAACAGGGTCTTGGGGTGCTGCCCCTGGGCCACCAGGTCCTGGAAGCGCTGCTGGTGGCGCGGGAAGTAGTCCTCGTGGAAATCGCGCAAGCGCAGCAGCAGGTCGTCGGGCATGGCGGGCCTCCGCTCCACCCGGTTATTGCACCAGTGGCGTGTCGGCGCCTTCCAGCTCGATGCCCTCCACCCTCGCCCGCCCGACCAGCAGGCGCATGTACTGGCGCAGCGCGGTGGCGCGCGACTGGTGCGTCAGGCGCTGGCGGATCGCGTCGGCGACCTCTTCGTAGGCCGGCAGCGTGCCCTTCTTGCGGCTGAGCACCTCGATGATGTGCAGGCCGAAGCGTGTGTGCACCAGGCGCGGATGCACCCCCATGCCCCAGCGCGAGTCGCTCTGGAAGAACAGCTCGTTGGCGAGTTCGGGCGCGCAGTCCTCCGGCGACACCCAGCCCAGGTCACCCCCTTCGGCGCTGGACGGGCAGTTGGACAGCTCGGCCGCCAGCTGCGCAAAGCGGCCGGGCGGCACGTCCTTGCGCGCCAGCTCCAGCAGCGCGGCCTCGGCGCGCTGGGTCAGCGCGTGCACATTGACGCCCGGCGTCACCGCGAACAGGATGTGCCGCACGTGCAGCGCCTGTCCGGCGATGAAGTGGGCCTTGTGGGTGTCGTAGTAGCGGCGGCACTCCTCGTCGGTCGGCTCGGGCGAACGCACCTCGTCGTCGGTCATCGCTTCGATCACGTGGCGCTCGGCCGCGTCGAGCTCGGGCGCCACCAGCACATGGGTGACGGGCAGCAGGCCGCGGAACACCGCGTGCTGCCGCAGCAGTTCGCTGTAGGCGCGCTCGCGCAGGGTTTCGGCGTCCAGCGCTTCGCCCGGCTCGTGCAGGGCAATGCCGTTGATGCTGGCGGGCACGATCTGCATCTGCCCCGAGCAGGCGCAGTTCGCGCTGCCGCATCCCAGGGATTGGCGTTCGGTCATGGTCATTCCTTCACACATGCTCAGCGACCCCGCTGGCTCAGGGGAGCCTGCGGCGTCATGCCGACACGGCGGCTGCGCACCACCTGGTAGGGACGCGCGACGTAGGCCAGGGTGCCGAAGCCGCTCCACACGTGCACCAGGCGGGTGAACGGGAAGATCAGGAAGATGCTCATGCCCAGGAACATGTGGGCCTTGAACACCCAGCTGGCCTCGGCCAGCAGCTCGGGCGCGCCGGCGCGGAAGGTGACGATGCGCTGCGCCCACTCGGCGAGCAGCAGCATCATGCCGCCGTCCAGGTGCTGGGCCGACAGCGGGATGGTCGCCAGACCGAGCGCGAACTGCGCCCACAGCAGCCACAGCAGCACGATGTCGCTGGTCTTGCTGGTGGCGCGGATGCGCGCGTCCGACAGGCGGCGGTGCAGCAGGATGCTGACACCGACGAAACCGAACAGGCCGAACAGGCCGCCCGAGACCATGGCCATGAGCTGCTTGTTGCCGGCGCTGATGAAGGGCTCGTACACGAAGTGCGGTGTCAGCATGCCCACACTGTGGCCGAAGAACAGGAACAGGATGCCGACGTGGAACAGGTTGCTGCCCCAGCGCAGCTGCCCTTTGCGCAGCAGCTGCGAGGAGTCGCTCTTCCAGCTGTACTGGTCGCGGTCGAAACGGATCAGGCTGCCCAGCAGGAAGACCGTGAGCGCGATGTAGGGATAGATGCCGAAGATGAAGTTCTGCAGGCCGTTCATGCTGCGACTCCTTGGGTTGGACTGGGGGAAGCAGGGGTGTTCTTGCGGACGATGTGGATCGGCTGCGCCTGGCCGGGCCGGTTCTGGCCGCGGGTGCTGCAACCGTCGAAGGCCTCGGGTTCGGCCCAGGCTTCGTCGAGCGCCTCGTCGGCCGTGAAGGGCACGGCCTGGGCCTTCTGGCCGGCCAGCTCCAGCACGGCAGCGACGACGGCCGCGTACGGGCTCTCGCGCTTGAGCAGGGCGCTGAAGACGGCGTTCAGGATGTGGGCCACTTCACCGAGGAAGGCCTTGGCCAGCGCGGGCGGCTGGGTGGAGGCGAACTCCAGCACCACGCCCAGGTGGTCGGGCAGCTCGTCGGGCCCGAGGTACAGGCCGGCCTTCTCGTAGGTCTGCACCAGATCGATCATGGCCGGGCCACGGTCGCGCGAGTCGCCGTGCACGTGCTCGAACAGGTGCAGCGAGGTGGCGCGGCCGCGGTCGAAGGTCTCGACGTAGCGGGCTTCGACCTCCAGCGGGTCCAGCCGCACCAGTTCGGCGGCCAGCGCGCGCAGCTCGGCGCGGCGCGGCGCCGGCACCGAAGCCTCTTCGTCGATGGCGGCGATCAGCGGCGCCAGTTCGCTGCGCAGCTGCGCATCGGGGTAGGCTATCAGACGCGCCAGGGCGCGCAGGGAATAGCGGGTGTTCTTCATGGCGTTTCCTTTCAGACCACCGACTGGATCGGGATGGTGCGGCGCTTGCTGCCACCGAACAGACTCGTCTCCGACGCGCCGTCCGAGCAACCGTTGCCGAACGAGAAGCCGCAGCCGCCGCGCAGGTCGAAGGCGTTTTCGGCGTACTCGCGGTGCGAGCTGGGGATGACGAAGCGGTCTTCGTAGTTGGCGATCGCCATCACGTGGTACATCTCTTCGACCTCGGCGCGGGTCAGGCCGGTCTGCTCCAGCACCCGGGTGTTCTCGACGCCGTCGACGTGCTTGCCGCGCTGGTAGGCGCGCATGGCCAGCATGCGTTCGAGCGCGCGCACCACCGGTGCCGTGTCGCCCGCGGTCAGCAGGTTGGCCAGGTACTGCAGCGGGATGCGCATCTGGCTGAAGTCGGGCAGCTCGCCGTTGGCACCGATCTGGCCGGCGTTGGCGGCGGCGCTGATCGGCGAGAGCGGCGGCACGTACCAGACCATGGGCAGGGTGCGGTATTCGGGGTGCAGCGGCAGCGCGACCTTCCAGTCGATCGCCATCTTGTAGACCGGGCTGTTGCGCGCGCCTTCGAGCCAGTTCTCGGGAATGCCGTCCTTGCGCGCCTGCTCGATCACGGCCGGGTCGTTCGGGTTGAGGAAGATGTCGAGCTGGGCCTGGTACAGGTCCTTCTCGTCGGGCACGCTGGCGGCCTCGGCGATGCGGTCGGCGTCGTACAGCACCACGCCCAGATACCGGATGCGGCCCACGCAGGTTTCACTGCACACGGTCGGCTGGCCGGCCTCGATGCGCGGGTAGCAGAAGATGCACTTCTCGGCCTTGCCGGTCTGCCAGTTGTAGTAGATCTTCTTGTAGGGGCAGCCGCTGACGCACATGCGCCAGCCGCGGCACTTGTCCTGGTCGATCAGCACGATGCCGTCGTCCTCGCGCTTGTAGATCGAGCCCGAGGGGCAGGACGCCACGCACGCCGGGTTCAGGCAGTGCTCGCACAGGCGCGGCAGGTACATCATGAAGGTGTTCTCGAACTGGCCGACCATGTCCTTCTGGACCTGGTCGAAGTTCGCGAGGTTGGCGTCCGCGCTGCGCTTGCTGAACTCACCGCCGAGGATTTCTTCCCAGTTCGGTCCCCACTCGATCTTCTCCATGCGCTGGCCGGTGATCAGGCTGCGCGGGCGGGCGGTCGGCGCGGCCTTGGTTTCCTTGGCCGACTGCAGGTGGTCGTAGTCGAAGGTGAAGGGCTCGTAGTAGTCGTCGATCTGCGGCAGGTTGGGGTTGCTGAAGATCTTCATCAGCAGCGACCACTTGCCGCCCTGCTTCGGGACGATGGAACCGTCGGCCTTGCGGACCCAGCCACCGTTCCACTTGTCCTGGTTCTCCCATTCCTTGGGGTAGCCGATGCCGGGCTTGGTCTCGACGTTGTTGAACCAGGCGTATTCGACGCCGGGGCGGCTGGTCCAGACGTTCTTGCAGGTGACCGAACAGGTGTGGCAACCGATGCACTTGTCCAGGTTCAGCACCATCGCGATTTGGGCGCGTACTTTCATTTCTTATCTCCTGTGCCGTTCAAGCCTGAACCGTGTCGGTGCCTTCGCCGTCGAGCCAGTCGATCTTGCGCATCTTGCGCACGATGACGAACTCGTCGCGGTTGGTGCCGATGGTCCCGTAGTAGTTGAAGCCGTAGCTGAACTGTGCGTAGCCGCCGATCATGTGGGTCGGTTTGGTCACGATGCGGGTGACCGAGTTGTGGATGCCGCCGCGCGTGCCGGTGATCTCGGCGCCGGGGGTGTTGATGATCTTTTCCTGCGCGTGGTACATGAGCACCATGCCCGGGTTCACGCGCTGGCTGACCACCGCGCGCGCCGCGATGGCGCCGTTGGTGTTGAACAGCTCGACCCAGTCGTTGTCGACGATGCCGGCGCCCTTGGCGTCGTCCTCGCTGAGCCAGATCACCGGACCGCCGCGGTTGAGCGTGAGCATGTGCAGGTTGTCGCTGTACGTGCTGTGGATGCCCCACTTCTGGTGCGGCGTGATGAAGTTGAGGCTGATCTCCTTGTTGCCGTTGGGCTTGCGGTCGATCATGTCGTCCACGGTCTTCAGGTCGACCGGCGGACGGTAGCTGGTCATGCCTTCGCCGAAGGCCAGCATCCAGGGGTGGTCCAGGTAGAACTGCTGGCGGCCGGTGAGGGTGCGCCATGGGATCAGCTCGTGCACGTTGGTGTAGCCGGCGTTGTACGAGACCTTCTCGGACTCCAGCCCGGACCAGGTGGGCGAGCTGATGATCTTGCGCGGCTGGGCCTGGATGTCGCGGAAGCGGATCTTCTCGTCCTCGCGGTGCAGGGCCAGATGGGTGTGGTCGCGGCCGGTGATCTTGCCCAGTGCTTCCCAGGCCTTCACGGCCACGTGGCCGTTGGTCTCGGGCGCCAGCTGCAGCACCACCTCGCAGGCGTCGATGTCGCTGTCGATCCTCGCCATGCCCTTGGTGACGCCTTCGGTGTGCACCTGGCCGTTGAGCTCCTTGAGCTGACCGACTTCGGTCTGCGTGTTCCAGCCGATGCCCTTGCCGCCGTTGCCGGCCTTGTCCATCAGCGGCCCCAGTGCGGTGAAGCGCGCGTAGGTGTTGGGGTAGTCGCGTTCGACCACGCTGATCTGCGGCGCGGTCTTGCCGGGGATCAGGTCGCACTCACCCTTCTTCCATTCCTTGACGTCGAAGGGCTGCGCCAGCTCGGCCGGCGAGTCGTGCATCAGCGGCGTGAGCATCAGTTCCTTCTCGACGCCCAGGTGGCCGACGCAGACCTCGCTGAAGGCCTTGGCGAAACCCTTGTAGATCTCCCAGTCGCTCTTGCTCTGCCAGGCCGGGTCCACCGCGGTGGACAGCGGGTGGATGAAGGGGTGCATGTCGCTGGTGTTGAGGTCGTTCTTCTCGTACCAGGTGGCCGTGGGCAGCACGATGTCGGAGTACAGGCAGGTCGTGCTCATGCGGAAGTCCAGCGTGACCAGCAGGTCCAGCTTGCCTTCGGGCGCCTTGGTGTGCCACGCGACCTCGGTCGGTTTGGCGTCGTTGGGGCCGAGGTCCTTGCCCTGCACGCCGTGGGTGGTGCCCAGCAGGTGCTTGAGGAAATACTCGTGGCCCTTGCCGCTGGAGCCCAGCAGGTTGGAGCGCCAGACGAACATGTTGCGCGGCCAGTTGGCCGGGTGGTCCGGGTCCTCGCAGCTCATCTTGAGCGAGCCGTCCTTCAGCGCCTTGACCGCGTAGTCCTTCGGGTCCATGCCGGCGGCGGTCGCGTCCTTCACCACCTGCATCGGGTTGGTCTGCAGCTGCGGCGCGCTGGGCAGCCAGCCCATGCGTTCGGCGCGCACGTTGTAGTCGATCAGGCTGCCACCGAACTTGGCCTTGTCGGCCAGCGGCGAGAGGATTTCGTCGACGCCCAGCTTCTCGTAGCGCCACTGGTCGGTGTGGGCGTAGAAGGCGCTGGTGCTGTTCATCTGGCGCGGCGGGCGCACCCAGTCGAGCGCGAAGGCCAGCGCGGTCCAGCCGGTCTGCGGGCGCAGCTTTTCCTGGCCCACGTAGTGCGCCCAGCCACCACCGCTCTGGCCGATGCAGCCGCACATCATCAGCATGTTGATGATGCCGCGGTAGTTCATGTCGCTGTGGTACCAGTGGTTCATCGCCGCGCCGATGATGACCATGGACTTGCCCTTGGTCTTGTCGGCGTTGTCGGCGAACTGGCGCGCCACGGCGATCACCTGGTCGCGCTTGACGCCGGTGATCTTCTCCTGCCAGGCGGGCGTGTAGGGGGTATCGTCGTCGTAGCTCATCGCCGCCTGTTCACCGGGCAGGCCGCGCGAGACACCGTAGTTGGCCACGGTCAGGTCGAACACGGTCGCCACCAGCGCGTACCGCTCTTCGCCGGCCTTGCCCAGCTTGACGCGGCGCACCGGCACCTTGCGCACCAGCACGTCGTCGACCGCGCCGGCCTGCTTGTTGGCGCTGAAGTTGGGGGTGTCGATGCCACCGAAGTACGGGAAGCCGACGTCGCCCACCTCGTATTCGCTGCCCTCGCCTTCCATCAGGCTGAGCTTGAGCTTCACCTGCTCGTCGCCGCGCGCTTCCTTGTCCTCCAGGTTCCACTTGCCGGCATCGGTGCGGCCCTCGGCGCCCCAGCGGAAACCGATCGAACCGTTGGGCAGCACGACCTTGTCGTCCTGGTCGAGCGCGACGGTCTTCCACTCGGGGTTGTTGGCCTGGCCGAGCTTGCCGTTGAAGTCGCTGGCGCGCAGGTAGCGGCCGGGCACGACGACCTTGCGGCCATCGGGCAGGGTGCGCTCTTCGAGCTGCACCAGGTTGGGCATGTCGGTGTAGCGGCGCACGTAGTCGTCGAAGTACGCCGACCGCTTGTCGAAGTAGAACTCCTTGAGGATCACGTGGCCCATGGCCATGGCGATCGCCGCGTCGGTGCCCTGCTTGGGGTGCATCCACAGGTCGCAGAGCTTGCTGATCTCGGCGTAGTCGGGCGTGATCGCGACCGTCTTGGCGCCCTTGTAGCGGACCTCGGTGAAGAAGTGGGCGTCGGGCGTGCGGGTCTGGGGCACGTTGGAGCCCCAGGCAATGATGTAGGTGGAGTTGTACCAGTCGGCCGATTCGGGCACGTCGGTCTGTTCGCCCCAGACCTGCGGGCTGGAGGGCGGCAGGTCGCAGTACCAGTCGTAGAAGCTCATGCACACGCCGCCGATCAGCGAGAGGTAGCGCGAGCCGGCGGCGTAGCTGACCATGGACATGGCCGGGATCGGCGAGAAGCCGAAGATGCGGTCGGCGCCGTAGGTCTTGACGGTGTAGACGTTGGCGCTGGCGATGATCTGGTTGACCTCTTCCCAGCTGCTGCGCACGAAGCCGCCCAGGCCGCGCTGCTGCTGCCATTCGCGGCGGGCCTCGGCGTTTTCGGCGATGGCCGCCCAGGCGTCGACCGGGCTCTTGGCCACGGCCAGCGCGGCGCGCCAGTGCTTGAGCAGGCGCGCGCGGATCATCGGGTACTTCACCCGGTTGGCGCTGTACAGGTACCAGCTGTAGGAAGCGCCGCGGGCACAGCCGCGCGGCTCGTGGTTGGGCAGGTCGGCGCGGGTGCGTGGGTAGTCGGTCTGCTGGGTTTCCCAGGTGACGATGCCGCCCTTGACATAGATCTTCCACGAGCAGCTGCCGGTGCAGTTCACGCCGTGGGTGGAGCGCACGATCTTGTCGTGCGCCCAGCGGTTGCGGTAGGCGTCTTCCCAGGTGCGGTCTTCACCGGTGGTGACACCGTGTGAACCGGAGAAGCTCTCTGTGGGAGCCGAGAAATGGCTCAGGCGGTCGAGGAAGTGACTCATCGTGGGGTCTCCGGGAAACGTTCAGGGGTTCTTGATCTCGGCACCGGCGCGCAGGTAGAACCACCAGTTCAGCACCAGGCACAGGGCGTAGAAGACGGCGAAGCCGTAGAAGGCCAGCTGCGGGGTGCCGGCCTTGATGTACTGGCCGATCAGCACCGGCGCGATGAAGGCGCCGTAGGCAGCCACCGCCGAGGTCCAGCCCAGCACGGGGCCGGCCTGGGCGCGGTCGAAGATCACGCCGATGGTGCGGAAGGTCGAGCCGTTGCCGATGCCGCTGGCGAAGAACAGCACCATGAACAGGCCCAGGAACATCGGGAAGTACTGCTCGGGCGTGGCCGAACCGTAGGCCTGCATCATCACGTAGCCCACCGCCACGGCGGCCGCCGCCATCACCGCGGTGATCACCTGCGTCACGATCGAGCCGCCGACCTTGTCGGAGATCCAGCCGCCGATGGGCCGCGTGGCCGCGCCGACGAAGGGGCCGATCCAGGCATAGGTCAGGGCCGAGGGGGCGTTGGGGTTCTTCAGGGTGTGCTGCAGCACGCCGGCCGCGTCGGGCACGTGCTGGAAGCCGAAGATGACCGTGATGGCCAGCGGCAGCGCCATCGAGAAACCGATGAAGGAGCCGAAGGTGACGATGTAGAGCGCGGTCAGCGACCAGGTGTGCTGGTTGCGGAAGATGGCGAACTGCTTCTTCACGCCCTCCTTCATCTCGCCGAAGGCCGCTAACCGCATCACGGTCAGCGCCATCAGGATGTCCAGCGGGATCGCGACCCACATGCTCAGCAGGCCCAGGCCGGTGGGCTTGGGCAGATAGAGCCAGAGCATGAACACCGTCGGCACGAAGGCCAGGGTGTAGAGGTAGGTGATCTTGGCGAACGCGGTGACCGGGCTGCCGGTACCTGGCGACACCGACTTGAGGTTGTTCATGCCGAACCAGCACAGCGCCCCCAGCGGCACCAGCGAGAACACCCAGGCGAAGCCGGCGTTCTGGATCCAGGTCGGCGTGCCGGCGGCGATCTTGCCGAAGATCCAGCCGCTGTCCTTCACCAGGGTCATCGACTCACCACCGAAGGCGCCGAGCAGGGGCATGGTCATCACCAGCGGGATCACGATCTGCATCGTGGTCACGCCGAAGTTGCCCAGGCCGGCGTTCAGGCCCAGCGCCGTGCCCTGCAGGCGCTTGGGAAAGAAGGTGCTGATGTTGGACATCGAGCTGGCGAAGTTGCCGCCGCCCACGCCCGACCACAGCGCCATCAGCTGGAAGGCCCAGAGCGGCCAGTCCTTGTGCTGCAGCACGATGCCGGTGCCGATCGCCGGGGCCAGCAGCATGGCGGTGGTCAGGAAGATGGTGTTGCGGCCACCGGCCAGGCGGATCAGGAACGAGGCCGGGATGCGCATGGTCGCGCCGGAGATGCCCGAGATCGCGGTCAGTGTGAACAGCTCGGCCTGGGTGAAGGGGAAGCCCAGGTTGAGCATCTGCACGGTGATGATCCCCCACATGCCCCAGACCGCGAAGCCGCACAGCAGGGCGGGCACCGAGATCCAGAGGTTGCGGTAGGCGATGCGGCTGCCGGTGCTGTTCCAGAAGCGCTCGTCTTCGGGGCGCCAGTCCTGGACATCGGCGCCGGAGGTTGATTGGTTGTTCATGGGAAGTGCTGGCCGCAGGACTCAGTTCTGGAGGGAAAAAGACTTGGCGCTGGTGCCCATGACGGGGGTCTGGCGGACCTCGGTCCAGTACATCCAGATCAGCGAGACCCAGACCACGCCGTACATCAGCATGAAGGCGCTGGAGCGGATGCCGGTCAGGTCCATCAGCACGCCGAACAGGATCGGCAGCACGAAGCCGCCCATGCCGCCGGCCAGGCCGACGATGCCGCTGATGGCGCCGATGTTCTTGGGGTAGTCGTCGCTGATGTACTTGAAGACGCTGGCCTTGCCGAAGGCAAAGGCCACGCCGAGCACGGCCATCAGCGTGGTGAAGAGGTAGACGTTCAGGCCGATGTGGAAGGTGCTGGGTCCGTTGACCGTCTGCACGGTGAAGTCGGTCTGCGGGTAGGACAGCAGGAACAGGCAGATCCAGCTCACCCACATCACCCACCAGGTGACCTTGTGCGCGCCGTACTTGTCGGAGAGCACGCCGCCGATGGCGCGCAGCACGCCGCCGGGCAGCGAGAAGCAGGCCGCCAGCAGCGCCGCCACGCGGATGTCCAGGCCGAACTCGCCCACGTAGTACTGCACCATCCACAGCGCCAGCGCCACGTAGCCGCCGAACACGATGCTGTAGTACTGGCAGTACTTGATGACCTTGGGGTCCTTCAGCGCCTGGAGCTGGTCGCTGAACTTGACGTTGCTGGGCACCAGGTGGGCCGGGTCGCTGTGGCTGAACAGCCAGAACAGCACCAGGGTGCCAAGCATGATGGCCGCGTACACCTGCGGCACCATGGTCCAGCCGAAGGCCACCAGCAGCACCGGCGCGACGAACTTGTTGACCGCCGAGCCCGAGTTGCCGGCGCCGTACACGCCCATGGCCATGCCCTGGCGGCTCTTGGGGAACCAGCGCGCCACGTAGGGCGTGCCGACCGAGAAGGAGCCGCCGGCCAGACCCACGAACAGGCCGATGACCAGGAAGTGCCAGTACTCGGTGGCGTAGCTCATCAGGTAGATGGCCGGCACGGTGATCGCCATCAGGGTGGCCATGACGATGCGGCCGCCGTATCGGTCGGTCCAGATGCCCAGGGGCACCCGGATCAGCGAGCCGGTGAGCACCGGCATCGCGGTCAGCAGACCGAACTCGGTCGCGTTCAGGTTCAGCATCTTCTTGATCGGGATGCCGATCACGCCGAACATCATCCAGACCATGAAGCAGACCGTGAACGCCAGCGTGCTGACGATCAGGACGGACCAGGCCTTTCTTTCATTTCTCAGCTCTGAAGCCATGTTTTCTCTCCGAAAGACGTGGCATGAATGTCCCTTTTCAGGGGAGGGCTGAACATCCGCCGGAGGCACACGTGGCCGCGGCAGAAGGACGAGGGGTCACCCCATCGGCATCGTCCTAAAGAACTATGTTCCGTGTTTTGCGGTGTGACTTGATTTACATCAAGTCGATGTCGGACAGCGTCCTGCCGGAACCAGGCAGGAATCACCTTGAATATAAGTAATTAATAAATTACATTGGTGTCCATGCCGCTCCCGAACACCCCCAAACAAGCCACCGAACAGCGCCAGGCCAGCCTGGTGTCGGCTGCGCTCGCGTTGGCCGCACAGCACAGCCCGGCCAGAGTGACCACCGCCGACCTGGCCCGAGCGGTGGGGCTCACGCAGGGCGCGGTGTTCCGCCACTTCGAGAGCAAGGAAGCGATCTGGCTGGCGGTGATCGACTTCGCGCACCAGGTCCTGCTGGCACGGCTGCAGACCGCGGCCCAGTCGCATGTGCAGCCGCTGACCGCGCTGCGTGCGGTGTTCATGGCGCACGTGGACTTCGTGGTGGAACAGCCGGGTGTGCCGCGGGTGATCTTTCAGGAGCTGCAGCACCCGGAGGACACAGCGCTGAAGGCGCGCGTGCGCGTGCTGATGCAGGACTACCGCTCGCTGGTCACCCGACTGCTGCTGCAGGCGCAGGCGGCGGGGCAGCTGGCGCCAGGCACCGACCTTCAGGCCAGTGCGGTGCTGTTCATCGGCTCGGTGCAGGGGCTGGTGATGCAGTCGCTGCTGAGCGGACAGGTCGGGGCCATCCGCACGCTGGCACCCGCGGTGTTCGACCTGTTCCAGCACGCTGTTGCCGCACCCACCAACCCCACACGGCGCCCCCCGGAGACCACCGAATGAAGACAAATCCACAAACCTCGCGCCGGCTGCTGCTGGGCGGCCTGGCGCTGGCCCTGGTGGGTGCGCTGGCGTTTGTGGCGCTGCGCACCGGGCCGCTGGCGCCGGTGAAGGTGCAGGTGACGCCAGTGACCAAGGGCCGCGTGACACCCGAGATCTTTGGCATCGGCCTGGTCGAGGCGCAGCGCAGCTGGATGGTGGGGCCCACCACGGCCGGCCGTGTGCTCGGCGTGCGGGTGGACGCGGGTCAGACGGTGCAACCGGGTCAGGTGCTGGCAGAAATGGACCCGGTGGACCTGGACCAGCGGCTGGCGGCACTGGACGCCTCGCTGGCCCGTGCGCAGAGCGTGCAGCGAGCCGCCGATGCGCAGCTTGGCGATGCGCAGGCGCGGCGCACGCTGGCGATGGCGAACCTGAAGCGCAACGAGGAACTGGCGCGGCAAGCCTTCATCAGCCCCGGGGCGCTGGAGGCACGCACACAAGAGGTGGCGTCGGCCCATGCGGGCGTGGCCGCCGCACAAGCCAACCTCGGTGGCAGCACACAGGACATCGCGCGGCTGCGCGCCGAGCGCGCAGCCCTGGCACAGCAGCGCAGCAACCTGAGGCTGCTGGCCCCCGGCGCGGCGGTGGTCACGGCGCGCGAGGCCGAAGCCGGCACCACAGTCGTGGCGGGCCAGGCCGTGCTGCGGCTGATGGACCCGGCCAGCCTGTGGGTGAAGCTGCGGGTGGATCAGGGCCGAAGCGCCGGACTGGCGCCAGGACTGGTGGCGAGCATCGCCCTGCGCTCGCGCCCGGGCGAGACGCTGATCGGCAAAGTGGCCCGGGTGGAGTCGCTGGCCGATGCCGTGACGGAGGAACGGCTGGCGATGGTGGCATTTGACAGCCTGCCCGCCGGCGTGTCGGTGGGCGAGATGGCGGAAGTGACGGTGCAGTTGCCCGCTGCCCCCGAGCGCCTGCTGCTGCCCAATGCGGCCGTGGTGCAGCACGAGGGAAAAACCGGGGTGTGGCGGCTCACGGATGGCGTTCCCGCCTTCTCGCCGGTGGTGCTGGGGGCGCAGGGTCTGGATGGCCAGGTGCAGGTGCTCGAAGGCCTGAACGAAGGCGACACGGTGGTGCTGTACAGCCAGAGCGCCCTGAAGCCGGGGGCACGCATCGCAGTGGTGGACAGGCTGGTTCCGTCGGGAGCAGCAAGGTGATCAGCCTGGCGGGCCGCGACATCCTGCACGGCTGGAGCAAGTACGTGCTGACCGGGCTGGGCCTGGGGCTGCTGATCGGCGTGACGCTGACGATGGCGGGCGTTTACCGAGGCATGGTGGACGACGCACACGCGCTGCTGGCCAACAGCCGCGCCGACCTCTGGGTGGTGCAGAAGGACACGCAGGGCCCGTACGCGGAATCGTCGAGCATCAAGGACGACGTGGTGCGCAGCATGCGCGGCATGCCGGGGGTGGCCGCGGCGGCCAATGTGGCCTATCTGACGATGCAGGTGCAGAGGAATGGCCGGGACCAGCGCGTGATGGTGGTGGGCATGGAGCCGGGCATGCCCGGCGCGCCGGGCTACCTGGTGGCGGGACGGCACATCACGCGCAACCACTACGAGGCGGTGGCCGATGTGAAGACAGGGTTCGCGCTGGGCGATGTGGTGCGCATCCGCCGCCACGACTACACCGTGGTGGGACTGACGCGGCGCATGGTGTCCTCGGGCGGCGACCCGATGCTGTTCGTGCCGATGAAGGACGCGCAGGAAACGCAGTTCCTGAAAGACAACGACGCCATCGTCAACGACCGCGCGCGCACCGCCGCCAATCCGGCCTTCAACCGCCCGGGCAGCCCCGGCCTGCTGGAGGCGGTGCAAAGCCTGCAGACCAGCAGCCGCAGCGTGAACGCGGTGCTCGTGCAGATCGCACCGGGCTTCACACCCGAGCAAGTGGCCGGGCCGATCCGTCGCTGGAAGCACCTGAGCGTGCACACCCGCGACCAGATGGAAGACATCCTGATCGTCAAGCTGATCGCCAATTCGGCCAAGCAGATCGGCATGTTCCTGGTGATCCTGGCCATCGTCAGCGCGGCCATCGTCGCCTTCATCATCTACACCATGACCATGGGCAAGCTGCGCGAGATCGCGGTGCTCAAGCTGATCGGCACGCGCGACCGCACCATCGCCGGCATGATCCTGCAGCAGGCGCTGGGCCTGGGGCTGATCGGCTTTGCGGTGGGCAAGGTGGCGGCCACGGTGTGGGGACCGGCTTTCCCCAAGTTCGTGTTGCTGCTGCCGGGCGACGCGGTCACCGGTCTGGTGGTCACACTGCTGATCTGCGCGCTGGCCAGCACGCTGGCGATCCGCGTGGCGCTCAAGGTCGACCCGGGCGCAGCGATCGGATGAACGCCATGAACACCCACACCCAAGGCGGCATCCTGATCGAAGGCCTACGCAAGGTCTATGGCCACGGCGACACCGCCGTGGAAGCCCTCAAACACGTGAACATGCAGGTGGCCCCAGGCGAGGTGGTGGGCCTGGTCGGGCCGTCGGGCTCTGGCAAGAGCACGCTGCTCAAATGCCTGGGCGCGATCATCGAACCCACCAGCGGCAGGATGACGCTGGGCAACGAAGTCATCTACGACAACGGCTGGAAAGTCAAAGACCTGCGCGCGCTGCGGCGCGACCGCATCGGCTTCGTGTTCCAGGCGCCGTATCTGATTCCGTTCCTGGACGTGACCGACAACGTGGCGCTGCTGCCGATGCTGGCGGGCCTGTCCAATGCGAATGCGCGCGAACGCGCGCTGGAACTGCTGACTGCGCTGGACGTGCAGCACCGCGCCAGCGCCGAGACATCGCAGCTCTCCGGTGGTGAGCAGCAGCGCGTGTCCATCGCCCGCGCGCTCGCCAACAAGCCTCCGGTCATATTGGCCGACGAACCCACCGCGCCCCTGGACAGCGAGCGCGCGCTGGGTGTGATGCGCATCCTCAACCAGATGGCGCGGCGGGCCCACACCGCGATCATCGTCGTCACACACGACGAAAAGATCATCCCGACTTTCAAACGGATCTACCACATCCGCGACGGCCAGACAGTGGAAGAAGCCGGCGAAGGCCTCGCCCTGGATGACCACGGGAACGACACCCCCTCTTGAACGGGAGAACCGCCATGACTTCCCACCGCCCCCTGAAAGTTCTCGCCGCCGTGGCCGTGGTGTTCGGCGCGCTCACGGTGTTCAGCGGCGGGCAGGGCCTGTTCGGCCCGGCCGACACCCGCGCGGCCCTGGGCCACACGGTGGGCTTCGTGCTGTGGTTCAACTTCCTGGCCGGCTTCGTCTATGTGGTGGCCGGGCTGGGCCTGTGGCTCGGCCGGCGCTGGGGCCTTTGGCTGGCCACCGCGCTGGCGCTGGGCACGGCGCTGGTGGCGGTGGCCTTCGGTCTTCATGTGCTGGACGGCGGCGCCTACGAAATGCGCACCGTGGGCGCGCTGGCACTGCGCCTGGGCTTCTGGGCGGTGGTGTCTGCCGTCGGCTGGCGCAGCACCCGGTAGGCGCCCCCGTCAGGCCAGGCCCTGGCTGGTGGCGAACACGGCGGCCTGTACGCGGGAGCTCAGGCCCAGCTTGCGCAGGATGTGCTGCACGTGGATCTTCACCGTGGTCTCGGCGATGTCCAGTTCGCGCGCGATCAGCTTGTTGCTGTCGCCGCGTGCGATCAGCAGCAGGATCTCGCGCTCGCGTGGCGACAGCAGGTCTGCGCTGGGCACGGCCTCGCGCGGCACCGCCGGCGTCACCGGCGCGCTGACAGGGGCCACGGCCGGCACGGCGGTGGGCGCTGCGGACGGACGCGAACGGAACACCGCCACCAGCTTGGTCATCATCTCCGGGCTGATGACCGACTCGCCGTCCACCACCTTGACGATGGTCTCGCACAGCTGGTCGGACTCCACCGTCTTGAGCAGGTAGCCGTCGGCCCCGGCCTGCAGCGCGGCGGCCAGGTCGTTTTCGTTCTCGCTCACGGTCAGCATCAGCACACGCGCGGCGGGCGCGGCCTCCTTGAGTGCGGGGATCGCGTCCACCCCGCGCACGCCCGGCAGGTGGTTGTCCAGCAGGATCACGTCGGGCCGCTGCTGCGCCAGGCAGCGCAGGGCCTCGCCCACGTCGCCGGCCTCGCCGGCCACCAGGAAGCGCTCGTCCTGTGACAACAGGGCCTTCAGGCCGCGGCGGAACAGGGTGTGGTCGTCGACCAGCAGCAGTTGGATGGAACGGGTCATGGGGTGTTCAAAACGGATTCGGTGAAGTTCAGGCCCGCCGTGCCCACGCCCACCGTGGTCACCGGGTTGGTGGGCAGCGTGAGCGTGACGGTGGTGCCCTGGCCAGGCAGGGATTCGATCAGCACCGTGGCGCCGATGCGTTCGGCGCGCTCGCGCATGATCTTGGTGCCCACATGCGTTTCCCCGTGGCGCTGCGCGGTGTCGAAGCCGCTGCCGTTGTCGCGCACCACGAAGCGCCATTGCGAGCCCTTGTGCACGTCCAGGCTGACGTGGCTGGCCCCGGCGTGCTTGCGCACATTGGACAGCGCTTCCTGCACCACGTGCAGCACCTGCACCTGCACGTCGGCCGGCAGCGGCAGGCCTTCGCCGTCGACCTGCAGCCGGGTCGGCATGCCGGTCTGGTGCTGGAACTTCTGCAGCGTCTCCTGCAGCGCGGCTTCGATGTCGTCGGTGTTGGTGCGGGTGCGAAAGTGCACCAGCAGCTCGCGCACGTCGTTGATGCTTTCTTTCAGCCCCGCGTCCAGCTCGTCCAGTGTGGACTGCACCTGCTCGGGCTGCTGTTTCTGCACCGCGCCGCGCAGCAACTGGGCCTGGATTTTCAGAAAAGCCAGCGACTGGGCGATCGAGTCGTGCAGCTCGCGCGCCAGCAGGGCCCGCTCCTCGCCGACCGCGGCCTCGCGTTCGAGCGCCGCCGCGCGCAGACCTTCGAGGGCGCTGGCCAGGTGGCTCGCCAGCGCGTCGAGCAGTTCGGTCTCGTCCGCGTTGAGGTGGATGTCGCTGCGGAAGAACAGGTCGATCTCGCCGATCAGCCGCTGCTGCAGCCGCACCGGCACGCTCACCAGGTTCTGGTAGCCCGCGCGCGCGCAGTGGCGCATGGGCGCCGCGTCGTGGTTGTGGATGGGGATGACGCGGGTGCGCGCATCGGGCTGCAGGCTGCCGCAGGCGCAGGCCCCGGCGATCAGGCTGCGCTCTTCGGCCTGCATGTCCTGCGGGAAGCAGTCGGAAGCCAGCATGAGGTAGCGCTGGTTGGCTTCGTCGGACCAGCGCACCGCCACCGCGTCGGCCTTCATGACCGACCGCACCCGCTGCGAGAAGCCCTTGGACAGTTCTTCGATGGTGTTGGCCTTGGCCAGGAAGGCGCTGACCTCGTACAGCGCCTCCAGCCGCGCGTGCTGCGCTTCGATGCGCTCGGTCTTGGCCGCCACCTTGGCTTCCAGGCCTTCGTAGAGCGACTGCAGCTTGGCGGCCATGCGGTTGAAGCCGGCGGCCACCTGGCCGAATTCGTCCTGCGTGTCCACGTCGATGCGGGCGCCGAACTGCCCCCCCTCGACCTGCGCCAGCCCGCGCTGCAGGTGCGCCAGCGGGTTGATCACGTACTGGTAACCGGTGTAGAGCATGACCACCGCGGCCGCGATGGCCAGCGCCATCATGGCGAACTGGAACAGGTTGAGCAGCGCGGTGTAGCCGGCCAGCTGGTGTTCGATGGCGAGCACCAGCCGGTCGATGGCGCGCACGAATTCATCGGCCGAGCGCAGCAGCACCTGGTCGTCGGTCGGCAGGGCCAGGGTCCACAGCCCGCGCTGGCTGAGCCAGAGCCGCTCCACGGCGGCGAGTTCGCGCTGCACGTCCACATCCGAGGGCACAAACAGCGGACGCGTGGCATCGCCTTCGCGCAGCAGGCCCAGGCTGTCGTCGAACTGCTGCACCAGCGCCTGCACCTCGGGCGCCGGCCGCTCGGCCTGCACCGCGCTGGCCAGCCGCCAGGTCTGCATGCGCATGCGCCCGGCCTCGTTGACGGCCGCCGCCCCGCCTTCGAGCTGGCGGGTGATCCAGAGCGTCAGGCTGATCGAGGCCAGCGCCAGCACCAGCAAGGCGGCGCCAATGCGGACCAGCTTGACGGAAAGGGAAGCGTTGTGGGTCATGGGATCGGCGGATCAAGAGCGAGGGGCCTGGGCACTGTACCCGTTGGGAGCGCGGGGCCATCGGGTCGATGGGGGTGCCCGGTGCGTAAGATTCATAAACCATGAGTCTTTAAACCCTACCCGACATGACCCATGTTGTCACCGAGGCCTGCATCCGGTGCCGTTACACGGACTGCGTCGACGTCTGCCCGACCGACGCGTTCCGTGCTGGCCGCAACATGCTGGTCATCCGCCCGGACGACTGCATCGACTGCGCCGTCTGCGTGCCCGAATGCCCGGTGGACGCCATTTTCTTCGATGCCGACGTGCCGTCAACGCAGCGCCGGTTCATCCCCCTCAACGCCGAGCTGAGCGAGCACTGGCCCGTCATCACCCGCAGCGTGAGCGCCCTGCCCGACGCTGACCACTGGGCCACCGTCGACGACAAAGACAGCCAACTGGACCGGCGAGCACCCGACCCCAGGAACACCCCATGAGCATCCCCTCCCCCGCCGCGAACGGACAGCCCGGCGGCTCGCTGTACGAGAGCCGCATCAAGATCTACCCGCGCTCGGTCACTGGCGTCTTTGCCCGCTGGCGCTGGGTCATGGTGTGGATCACACAGCTGTTTTTTTATGGCATGCCGTGGCTGCAATGGAACGGACGCCAGGCCCTGCTGTTCGATCTGGAGCAGCGCCGCTTCTACGTGCTGGGCCTGGTGCTGCAGCCGCAAGACTTCATCTACCTCGCGGCCCTGCTGGTGATCAGCGCGCTGGCGCTGTTCTTCTTCACCGCCATCGCCGGGCGCCTGTGGTGCGGCTACGCCTGCCCGCAGACGGTCTACACCGAGATGTTCCTCTGGATCGAGCGCAAGACCGAAGGCGACCGCTCGGCCCGCATGCGCCTGGACGCCCAGCCCTGGTCGCTGCACAAGCTCACGCGCAAGGGTGCCAAGCAGGCCGGCTGGATCGGTCTGGCGCTGCTCACCGGCTTCACCTTCGTCGGCTTCTTCCACCCGATCCGCGAACTGGTGCCGGCGCTGACCGGTCCGGCGCAGTCGCCCTGGCTGTGGTTCTGGGTGCTGTTCTACGCGCTGGCGACCTACGGCAACGCCGGCTACCTGCGCGAGCAGATGTGCAAGTACATGTGCCCCTACGCCCGCTTCCAGAGCGCGCTGATCGACATGGACTCGCTGGTCATCGCCTACGACGGCGCGCGCGGCGAGCGGCGCGGCCCACGCTCGCGCAAGAGCGAGGAGCGCCCCGCGGGCCTGGGCGACTGCATCGACTGCACGCTGTGCGTGCAGGTCTGCCCGACCGGCATCGACATCCGCCACGGCCTGCAGAACGAGTGCATCGCCTGCGCAGCCTGCATCGACGTCTGCGACGACGTCATGGACAAGATGGGCTATCCCAAGGGGCTGATCCGCTACACCACGGGCAACGCGGTGGCCCAGGGCTGGAGCGTGCGCCAGATGCTGCGGCGGGTCTGGCGCCCGCGCGTGCTGATCTACGGCGCCCTGCTCGCCGTCCTGAGCGGGGCCTGGCTCTGGAGCCTGGGTCACCGCTCCGATGTCGACGCCATGCTGATCAAGGACCGCGGCGCGCTGGCGCGCATGGTCGATCGGGGTGCGATCGAAAACACCTACCGCCTGCAGGTCACGAACAGCCGGGAGGCCGCGCGCCGCTTCCGGCTGGAGGTGCAGGGCCTGCCCGGCCTGCGCATCGACTCGGCCACCACGCTGCAGGTCGAGGCCGCCGGCAGCGCGTCGGTGCCGCTGCGGCTGGTGCTGCCCGGCGAGATCGCCCAGCAACACGCGGGGCAGTCCCTGCACGTGCAGGTGCGGGTGGTGCCCGACGAAGCCCGTGCCGACGACCCCGCGCTGCTGGTCGGCGCCGTCTTCATCGTGCCGCGCTGATCCGGGGCGCCGGCGGTGTGAGGGGTCGTCCGTCCGGAAACCCGGACTCCTCCGAAGGAAATATTCATTTCAAATGAATCTTGTGGCTCAATACCCGCACCTTCCCTCCACATTGCCGCCACCACCATGAACACCGCCACCGCCGAACGCCCCATCGAGCAGCTCGCCATCGGCCAGATCGCCGTCGATCTGCCGGGTGCCACCGCCATCTTCCGCCGCCTCAAACTCGACTTCTGCTGCGGCGGCCAGGTCAGCCTGCAGGAAGCCTGCGAACACAAGGGACTGGAGACGGCCCGCGTGGTCGCCGAGCTGGCCGGCCTGCGGCGCGACGACACCGCCCCGGAGACCCCGGACGCGAATGTCCTGATCGACCACATCCTGACCCGCTACCACGCGGTGCACCGCGAACAGCTGCCCGAACTCATCCGCATGGCGCGCCGCGTCGAAGCCGTGCACCGCGACCACCCGGACGTGCCGCACGGCCTGGCCGAGCACCTGGAAATCATGGAAGCCGAACTGCTGGAGCACATGGAGAAGGAGGAGCAGATCCTCTTCCCCGCCATCGAGGCCGGCACCGCTGGCGTGCAGGAACCCATCGTCGCGATGCGCGCGGAGCACATCGGCCACGGTGAACACCTCGAACGGCTGACCGCCCTGACCCACGACCACACGCCACCCCAGGGCGCCTGCAACACCTGGCGCGCGCTGTTCGCCGGCACGGCACAGCTGACCAACGACCTGATCAGCCACATCCACCTGGAAAACAACGTGCTGTTCCCGCGCTACGGCGCCTGAGCGCCGTCCCTCACGCGTGCCTCACGGCGGCGTCACCACTCGGCGAAGCTGCCGTCGGCGTGGCGCCAGACCGGGTTGCGCCAGCGGTGGCCCTCGGCCGCGCGCTCGCGCACATAGGCCTCGTTGACCTCGATGCCCAGCCCCGGCCCGGTCGGGATCGCCACCATGCCGTCCTCGTAGGCGAACACCCCGGGGTTGCTCACGTAGTCCAGCAGGTCGTTGGCCGCGTTGTAGTGGATGCCCAGGCTCTGCTCCTGGATGAAGGCGTTGTAGCAGCCGGCGTCGATCTGCAGGTTGGCCGCCAGCGCGATCGGGCCCAGCGGGCAGTGCAGCGCCAGCGCCACGTCGTGCGCCTCGGCCATGGCCGCGATCTTGCGCGTCTCGGTGATGCCACCGGCGTGCGAGGGGTCGGGCTGGACGATGTCCACATAGCCCTCGGACAGGATGCGCTTGAAGTCCCAGCGCGAGTACAGGCGCTCACCCAGCGCAATCGGCATGGTCGCCACGTGGGCCAGTTCCTTGAGCGCCTCGTGGTGCTCGCTGAGCACCGGCTCCTCGACGAACATCAGGTTGTAGGGCGCCAGTTCACGCAGCAACACCTTGGCCATGGGCTTGTGCACGCGGCCGTGGAAGTCGACCCCGATGCCCACGTTCGGCCCGACCGCCTCGCGCACCGCGGCCACGTTGGCCAGGCAGCGCTCCACCTTGTCGTGGCTGTCGATGAACTGCAGCTCTTCGGTGCCGTTCATCTTGACGGCGGTGAAGCCGCGCGCCACCGCGGCCGTCGCGGCGGCGGCGGTGGCGCTGGGGCGGTCGCCGCCGATCCAGCTGTAGACGCGGATGCGCTCGCGCACGCTGCCGCCCAGCAGCTCGGACACCGGCACGCCCAGGGCCTTGCCCTTGATGTCCCACAGCGCCTGGTCGATGCCGGCGAGTGCGCTCATGTGGATGCCGCCGCCGCGGTAGAAACCGCCGCGGTACATCACGGTCCAGTGGTCCTCGATGTGGCGCGGGTCCTTGCCGATGAGGTAGTCGGCCAGTTCATCGACCATGGCGGCCACCGTGTGGGCGCGGCCTTCGAGCACCGGTTCGCCCCAGCCGCTGATGCCTTCGTCGGTCTCGATCTTGAGGAAACACCAGCGCGGCGGAACGATGAAGGTGGTGAGGCGGGTGATTTTCATGGGAGGGGCGGGTGGTTCAGTGGGCGCTGTGCGCGGCCTGCCAGGCCAGGACAAACGCGGCGGCGCGGCGGGACACCTCGTCGGCGCGGTCGCCCGCGCGGTAGAGCGCGGAGCCGAGCCCGAAGCCCGAGGCACCGGCCGCGAGGTAGGAAGCCAGGCTGTCGGGCGTGATGCCGCCGACCGGCACGATGGCCACCGGCGGCGTGAGCACCGCGCGCCAGGCCTTGAGGCCCACGGGGCCCAGCGTCTCGGCCGGGAACATCTTGAGCACGTCGGCGCCCGCCGCCAGCGCCGCGAAGGCTTCGGTCGGCGTGGCGACCCCGGGAGCGCAGGCCAGTCCGATGGCCTTCGCCGCCGCGATGACGGCCGCATCGCCGTGTGGCATCACGACCAGCTGGCCGCCGGCGTCGGCGATTTCGGCACAGGACTCTGGCCGCAGCACCGTGCCGGCGCCGACCAGCGTGTCCTCCGGCAGGGCGTCGCGCAGGGCGCGGATGCTGCGCAGCGGATCGGGCGAGTTCAGCGGCACCTCGATCAGGCGGATGCCGGCCGCGTGCAAGGCGAGACCGATCGTGGCCGCCTCCTCGGGGCGGACCCCGCGCAGGATGGCGATGAGGCCGTGGGTGGACAGGGTCTGGCGGAACAGCAGGGAATGGGTCATGGGAGATTCGATCCGGGGATTCGGGTCAGGCCGGCCGCCTGCGCGATGCGCCAGAGGCCCAGCGGGGTGACACCGGCGCGGATGTCCGGCGGCGGCAGGCCCCGGGCTTCCAGCGCCGTCGCGTAACGCAGGCACAACGCCGGCTCGCCGCACAGCACCACGGGCATCCCGGCGTCGAGTGCCGGCGCCAGCGCGGCCACTTCGTGCCCGATCAGCAGGCCCGAGAGGTAGTCGGGCTGGGCCTCGCCGGCGAGCTGGCGGGTGAGGCCCAGGGTGCGCACGCTGAAAACCGTCGACAGCACGCCCATCGAACCCAGGGCGGACTGCGCCACCCGCAGGCCGCGCGCGAACGCGGACTCGTCGTGCGGCGAACCGGGCACCATGGTGCGGCCCAGGATGGTGTGCTGCGACAGCGCGGCATAGATCTCGCCGGTCATGAAGGTCTCGAAGCGCACGACGGCGCCGTCCTCCACCCAGGCCCACTTGGTGTGTGTGCCCGGCAGACCGACCAGCAACCGCGTGGGAGCCTGGCCTGCGCCGGACAGGCTCTGCAGCACACCCGCGATCTGGGTCTCTTCGCCGCGCATCACATTGGGCAGTTCGCCGGCCTGCAGCAGGCCCGGCACCACGTGCAGCGGCTGGCCGCCGGGGCGCTCGATCACGGTCATTGCGGTGGCCAGCTCGCTGGCGCGGGCCGGCAGGGGCTGGTAGCGCGCCTCGCGCCAGCCCTGGGCGCTGCCGACCATGCCGCAGGCGATCAGCGGCGTGTCCGGATGGGCCGTGAGCCAGTCGCCACACAACCCCTGCAGCGTGGCCTCGAAGGCCGCCGCCGGTGTGTCGATGCCGGGACCGGTGGGCAGGTGCATCACGCCGTGTTCGCTGCGCCGCGTCTCCAGCACCGCCCCACCCTCGCCCATGGCGTAGGCGCGCAGCGAGCTGGTGCCCCAGTCCAGCGCGATCAGCGCAGTGTCTTCGCGCATTCAGGTTCCCCAGCGCAAGACCAGAGGGTCCAGCCGGCGCGCGATGTCGATCAGGCCGCGCCGCACCTCGGGGTGCATGGGCGGGAACGGATGGCGTCCTGCTTCGCAGGCGATCACGCCGCCCTCTTTCATCAGCGCCTTGGCGGTCAGGATGCCGCCCTGGCGGTTCTCGTGGTTGATCAGCGGCAGCCAGCGCTGGTAGAGCTCGAAGGCGCGGTTGACGTGGCCGTTGCGGTGCGCTTCGAGGATCGGGCGGATGCCGTCGGGGAAACCGCCGCCGGTCATGGCGCCGGTCGCGCCCGCGTCGAGGTCGGCCAGCAAGGTGATGGCTTCTTCGCCGTCCCAGGGGCCTTCGATGGCGTCGCCGCCGAGGCGGATCAGCTCGCGCAGCTTGCTCGCGGCGCCCGGCACCTCGATCTTGAAGTACGCGAGCTGCTCGATCTCCTGCGCCATGCGCGCGAGCAGGGGCGCGGACAGCACCGTGCCGCTGGCCGGCGCGTCCTGCACCATGATGGGAATGCCGATCGCATCGGACACGCGCGCATAGAACTCGACAATCTGCGCCTCGGGCACGCGGAAGGTGGCACCGTGGTAGGGCGGCATGACCATCACCATCGCGGCGCCCATGTCCTGCGCGCGGCGGCTGCGTTCGGCGCAGACGCGGGTGCCGTAGTGCGTGGTGGTGACGATCACCGGCACGCGGCCGGCCACGTGTTCGAGGCAGGTGCGGGTGAGGATCTCGCGCTCATCGTCCGAGAGCGAGAACTGCTCGGAGAAATTGGCCAGGATGCACAGGCCGTCGACCCCGGCGTCGATCATGAAATCGAGGCAGCGCTTCTGGCTGGCCAGATCGAGTTCACCGGAGTCGGTGAAGGTGGTGGGCACCACCGGAAAGATGCCGCGGTAACGCGGCGCGCGGGCAGAGGCGGTCATGGTCGTTTCAGTGGGAATGGCGGGGCACCGCGGAGCCGCGGCAGCCGACGAGGAATTCGAAGTCGCAGCCCTGGTCAGCCTGCAGCACGTGGTTGACGTAGAGCCGCTGGTAGCCGCCCTGCATCGCGTGTTCCGGCGGCTTCACCGCGGCCAGGCGCGCGGCCAGTTCTTCGTCGCTGATGTCCAGGTGCAGGCGGCCGGTGGTGCAGTCGAGTTCGATGAAGTCGCCGTCGCGCACGGCCGCCAGCGGGCCGCCGGCCGCGGCCTCGGGCGCCACGTGCAGCACCACGGTGCCGTAGGCGGTGCCGCTCATGCGCGCGTCGGAGATGCGCACCATGTCCTTGATGCCCCGGCGCAGCAGCTTGGGCGGCAGGCCCATGTTGCCGACCTCGGCCATGCCGGGGTAGCCCATGGGACCACAGTTCTTGAGCACCATCACGCAGGTCTCGTCGATGTCCAGGTCTTCGTCGACGATGCGCTCCTTGTAGTGCTCCAGGGTCTCGAACACCACGGCGCGGCCGCGGTGTTTCAACAGGTGGGGCGAGGCGGCCGAGGGCTTGAGCACCGCGCCGCGCGGCGCCAGGTTGCCGCGCAGCACGCAGATGCCGCCATCGGGCACCAGCGGGTTGTCCAGCGGGCGGATCACCTCGTCGTTGTACTGCGGGGCTTCGCGCACGTTCTCCCACAGGCTCTTTCCGTTGACGGTGAGTGCGTCGGGGTGCGGCAGCAGCTTGTTTTCGCCCAGGCGGCGCAGCACCGCCGGCAGGCCACCGGCGTAATAGAACTCCTCCATCAGGAAGCGGCCCGAAGGCTGCAGGTCGACCACGGTCGGCGTGCCCTTGCCGATGCGGGTCCAGTCGTCCAGCTCCAGGTTCACGCCGATGCGCCCGGCAATCGCCTTTAGATGGATCACCGCGTTGGTCGAACCGCCGATGGCCGCATTGGTGCGGATCGCGTTTTCAAACGCCTCACGGGTCAGGATCTTGGACAGGCGCAGGTCTTCGTGCGCCATCTGCACGATGCGCTGGCCCGACATGTGGGCCAGCACGTAGCGGCGCGCGTCGACCGCGGGGATCGCGGCGTTGTGCGGCAGCGAGGTGCCGAGCGCCTCGGCCATGCAGGCCATGGTGGAGGCCGTGCCCATGGTGTTGCAGGTGCCGGCCGAGCGCGACATGCCGCCCTCGGCCGCGAGGAACTGGTGCATGTTGATCTCGCCCGCCTTGAGCGATTCGTGCAGCTGCCACACGGCCGTTCCCGAGCCGATGTTCTTGCCGTCGAGCTTGCCGTTGAGCATCGGCCCGCCGGTCACCACGATGGCCGGCACGTCGCAGCTGGCCGCGCCCATCAGCAGCGCGGGCGTGGTCTTGTCGCAGCCCACCAGCAGCACCACCGCGTCGATCGGGTTGCCGCGGATCGCTTCCTCGACGTCCATCGAGGCCAGGTTGCGCGTGAGCATGGCGGTCGGCCGCAGGTTGGACTCGCCGTTGGAGAACACCGGGAACTCGACCGGGTAGCCGCCCGCCTCGAGCACGCCCTTCTTGACGTGTTCGGCCAGCTTGCGGAAGTGCGCGTTGCAGGGCGTCAGCTCGGACCAGGTGTTGCAGATGCCGATGATCGGGCGGCCGTCGAACGCGTGGTCCGGGATGCCCTGGTTCTTCATCCAGCTGCGGTACATGAAGCCGTTCTTGTCGGCGCTGCCGAACCACTGGGTGGAGCGCAGCTTGCGGGGGGTGTCGGACATGGTGGGTGTGGCGGTGAGGGTTGGCGGTGTCGGGAAGGTCAGGCGCCCGGGCGGCGGACCATGAGCCGCTGCAACAGGCAGAACAGGAACAGCAGCAGGCCGACGACGATGCGCGTCCACCAGGAGCTGAGCGTGCCGTCGAAGGTGATCAGGGTCTGGATCAGGCCCAGGGTGAGCACGCCGAACAGCGTGCCGAAGATGTAGCCCACGCCGCCGGTCAGCAGCGTGCCGCCGATGACCACGGCGGCGATCGCGTCGAGCTCCATGCCGACGGCGTGCAGGCCGTAGCCCGAGAGCATGTAGAAGGTGAAGACCACGCCGCCCAGCGCCGCGCACAGGCCGGAGATCGCGTAGACGCCCACCACCGTGCGCCGCACCGGCAGGCCCATCAGCACGGCCGAGTGTTCGCTGCCGCCGATGGCGTAGACCGTGCGGCCGAAGGCCGTGCCGTGCGCCACGAACAGGGCCACCAGCAGGCAGGCCAGCGCGACCATGGCACCCAGGCTGAGCGTGACGCCGTCGGCCAGCTCCAGCCGGCGGTAGGCCAGCTCGGAATAGGCCTCGTTGCCGATGCTGATCGAGTCGATGCTGATCAGGTAACACAGGCCCCGCGCCAGGAACATGCCGGCCAGCGTGACGATGAAGGGCTGCAGCCGGAAGCGCTCGATCAGGAAGCCCATGAAGGCACCGAAACCCAGCCCCATGAGCAGCACCAGGGCGATCGCGGGCAGCGGCGACCAGCCGTGGTGTTCCACCAGCGAGGCCAGCACCATGGTCGAGAGCGCCACCACCGATCCCACCGACAGGTCGATGCCGCCGCTGAGGATCACGAAGCTCATGCCGGTCGCGACGATCAGCAGGAAGGCGTTGTCGATCAGCAGGTTGAGAAACACCTGGGGCGAGAAGAACCCGGTGTAGCGCCAGGCACCGGCCAGCACCATCAGCAGGAACAGCGCGATCGTGGCCAGCAGCGGCAGAAAGCGCAGGTCCAGCCGGGACAGGGAGGTCGTCTTGTGCGTCATGCGCCGGCTCCCCGGACGGGCGGGCGCTGGGCCAGCGCCCAGAGCTGGGCGCGGAACTCCGGCGACTGCAGCAGCATCACCACGAACACCACCGCGGCCTTGACCACCAGATTGATCTCGGGCGGCACCCCCAGCGAATAGATCGCATAGGTGAGGGTCTGGATGATGAGCGCGCCGATCAGGGTCCCGGCCAGGCTGAAGCGGCCACCGGCCAGCGAGGTGCCGCCCAGCGTGACCGCCAGGATGGCGTCCAGCTCCATCAGCTGGCCGGCGTTGTTGCCGTCCGCGCTCTTGACGTTCGAGCTGATCAGCAGACCGGCGACGCCGGCGCAGAAGCCGCAGAACACGTAGGCGGCGGCGGTGAGCAGGCGCGAGCGGATGCCGGCCACCCGCGCGGCCGAGGGGTTGACGCCCACCGCCTGCACGAACAGGCCCAGCGGGGTGCGGTAGAGCAGCAGCGCCAGCAGGGCCATCACCCCGACCCAGACAAACAGCGAGAACGGCAGCCCCAGCAGGTACCCGCCGCCGATGAAGAAATAGGGCTGGTAATAGACCGTGATGATCTGGCCGTCGGTGATGAGCTGGGCCACGCCGCGGCCCGCCACCATGAGGATCAGGGTCGCGATGATCGGCTGCATGCCGATGCCCGCGACCAGCAGCCCGTTCCACACGCCACACAGCGTGGCCACGGCCAGCGCGCCGGCCACGGCCACGCCCATCGGCAGCCGCGTGGTGGCGCCGTCGACCGAACCGCCGATCATCCAGGCGGCGACCGCGGCCGAAATGGCGACCACCG
Organism: Hydrogenophaga sedimenti; assembly: GCF_051857515.1. NCBI lineage: Bacteria > Pseudomonadati > Pseudomonadota > Betaproteobacteria > Burkholderiales > Comamonadaceae > Hydrogenophaga > Hydrogenophaga sedimenti. The sequence continues at coordinate 59,710 of NZ_JBPZHA010000014.1, read as the reverse complement.
CACCGACGGAAATGTCGATGCCGCGCATCGCGATCACCAGGGTCATGCCCAGCGACACCAGGATCAGCGGTGCCGCGCGGTTGAGGATGTCGATCAGGCTGCCGTAGAGGTGGCCGTCGCGCCACTCGATGTGCAGGAAGCGGCCGTTGGCGACCACGTTGACCAGCAGCAGCAGGGCCAGCGTGACCAGTGGCCAGGTGAGGCGATGGCCCAGCCAGGCCTGCAGTCGAGAGGAAGATTCAGGCATGCTCGTTCGCAATCAGTTCGTAGACGGCGTCTTCGCTGCTGCCGGCGGGCAGTTCGCCGATCGGCCGCCGGTCGCGCAGCACCAGGATGCGGTGCGACACCCGGACCACCTCGCTCATCTCCGACGAGATGAAGACCACCGCCATGCCCTGCGCCGCCAGGCGCAGGATCTGGTCCATGATCTCCTGCTTGGCCGCCACGTCGATGCCGCGCGTGGGTTCGTCCAGGATCAGCAGGCGCGGCGCGGTCGCCAGCCAGCGGGCGATGATGACCTTCTGCTGGTTGCCACCGGAGAGCAGGCCCACCGGCGTCTCGGGGCCCGGCGTGCGGATGCCCAGCAGCGCGATGTAGCGTTCGGTCATGCCGCGCTGCTCGGCCAGCGACAGGGGCTGGCGCATGCCGCGCATGGCCTGCAGCGCAATGGCAATGTTCTCGCGCACCGAAAGGTCGGCGAAGATGCCTTCGGTCTTGCGCTCCTCGGGACACATCGCCAGGCCGTGGGCGATGGCGTCGACCGGGTTGGAAAACCGCATGACCTCGCCCCGCACGCGCAGCACGCCGGCGTCGGGCCGGTCCAGGCCGAACAGCAGCCGCGCCAGCTCGGTGCGACCCGCGCCCAGCAGGCCGGCGATGCCCAGCACTTCGCCCGGGCGGATCGCCAGGTCGGTGGGCTGGATGCTGCCCGTGCGGCCCAGACCTTCGGCCTGCAGCAGCGCGGGCACCTGCTCGCCGCCGGTGGACCCGGGGCCCGGGCCGGCGGTCGCCGGACCCAGCTCGCGGCCCACCATCGCTTCGATCAGCGCCTGCGGGGGCAGGTCCGGCGTCGGCCATTCCCCGATCCAGCGGCCGTTGCGCAGCACCGTGATGCGGTTGGCCAACGCGTAGACCTGGTCCAGGAAGTGGGTGACGAACAGGATCGCCATGCCCTCGTCGCGCAGCCGCCGCAGCACCTCGAACAGCCCCTGCACTTCGCCGTCGTCGAGACTGGACGTCGGCTCGTCGAGGATCAGCACCCGGGCATCGATGCCCAGGGCGCGCGCGATCGCCACCAGCTGCTGGATCGCCACCGGGTAGTCGGACAGCCGCCGCGTCACATCGATGTCCAGGCCCACCCGGGCCAGCAGACGCCGCGCCTGTTCGCGGGTCGCGGCCCAGTCGATGCGGCCACCCTGCCACCAGCCGTGGCGCGGGTAACGCCCTGCAAAGATGTTCTCGGCCACCGTGAGGTTGGGGCAGAGATTGACCTCCTGGTACACGGTGCTGATGCCCTGCTGCTGGGACTGCAGCGGCGAACCGGGCCAGCCGGAGCGCCCGCCCAGCCGCATGTCGCCCACGGTGGGCGCCACCACGCCGGTCAGCACCTTGATCAGGGTGGACTTGCCCGCCCCGTTCTGCCCCATCAGCGCATGCACCTCGCCGGAAAACAGGCGCAGCCCGACCTCCTGCAGCACGGTGGAGCGCCCGAAGCGCATGCCCACGCCCGAGAGCTGCAGCAGCGGTGAGCTCGTCGGCATGCTCATGCCTTGTTCTTGTTGTAGACGTCGACGAACACGGCGGCCAGCAGCACCAGGCCCTTGATGACCTGCTGGTAGTCGATGCCGACGCCCATGATCGACATGCCGTTGTTCATCACGCCCATGATGAAAGCGCCGATCACCGCGCCCATCACCTTGCCCACGCCGCCGGAGGCCGAGGCCCCGCCGATGAAGCAGGCGGCGATCACGTCCAGTTCGAAGCCCAGGCCCGCCTTGGGCGTGGCGGTGTTCAGGCGCGCCGCGAAGATCAGCCCCGCCAGCGCGGCGAGCACGCCCATGTTCACGAAGGTGTAGAAGCTCAGCCGTTCGGTCTTGATGCCCGAGAGCTTGGCGGCCTTCTCGTTGCCGCCCAGCGCATAGATGCGCCGGCCCAGCACGGTGCGCGCGGTGACGAAGTCGAAGGCCACGATCAGCAGCGCCATCACGATCAGCACATTGGGCAGCCCCTTGTACGAGGCCATCATGTAGCCGAAAAAGACCAGCAGGCCGGCGAACACGGCCAGCTTGATCGCGAACAGCGCCAGCGGTTCGGTGTCGATGCCGTGGCGCAGCTGGTTGCGCCGGGCGCGCAGTGTGGACAGGGCCAGCAGCGCCGCCGCCACCACGCCGATCAGCAGCGAGGTCAGGCGCAGGCCCTCTTCGCTGAACAGGTCGGGGATGAAGCCCGAGCTGAGCTTCTGGAACGACTCGGGGAACGGCCCGACCGACTGCCCCTGCAGCAGCGCCAGCGCCAGGCCCTTGAACACCAGCATGCCCGCCAGCGTGACGATGAACGAGGGGATGCGGAAGAAGGCGACGAACCAGCCCTGCGCGGCGCCGATCACCGCGCCGGTGACCAGGCACACCAGCGTGGCCGGCACGAAGTGCCATTCGTAGTTGACCATCAGCACCGCCGCCAGCGCGCCGATGAAGCCGCAGACGGAGCCGACCGAAAGATCGATGTGGCCGGCCACGATGACCAGCAGCATGCCCAGCGCCATGATGACGATGTAGCTGTTCTGCAGCACCAGGTTGGTCAGGTTCAGCGGCTGCATCAGCGTGCCGTCGGTCATGACCTGGAAGAAGGCCATGATCGCGACCAGCGAGATCAGCATTCCGTATTCGCGGAAGTTGTGCTTGAGGAAGTCCAGGGCCGGACGGCCAGGGGCCGAAGCGGCGGGAGTGGGGGCGGTGGTGGGCTGGTCCATGGGGTCAGTGGCTGGTGACGATCGCGCGCATGATCTTTTCCTGCGAGGCCTCGGCGACCGGCATCTCGGCGACGAAGCGGCCTTCGTTCATGACGTAGATGCGGTCGGACAGGCCCAGCAGTTCGGGCATTTCGGAAGAGATCACGATCACGCACTTCCCTTCGGCCGCGAGCTGGGCGATCAGGGTGTAGATCTCGTACTTGGCGCCCACGTCGATGCCGCGCGTGGGCTCGTCGAGGATGAGCACCTCGGGGTTGGTGAACAGCCATTTGCTGAGCACCACCTTCTGCTGGTTGCCGCCCGAGAGGTTGACGGTCTTCTGGTTCACGCCGGCGCTGCGGATGCGCAGCTTCTCGCGGTAGCCCTGGGCCACGCCGTACTCGCGGCCGTCGTCGATGACACCCGCGCGCGAGACCGCGCCCAGGTTGGCCAGCGAGGTGTTGAACTGGATGTCTTCGGCCAGCACCAGGCCGTTGCCCTTGCGGTCTTCGGTGACGTAGGCCAGGCCGTGGGCCACCGCCTTGCCGACCGTGCCGACGTCGATCGGCTTGCCGTGCAGCCGGACTTCGCCGCTGATGCGCTGGCCCCAGGCGCGGCCAAAGACGCTCATGGCGAACTCGGTGCGGCCCGCGCCCATCAGGCCGGCGATGCCGACGATCTCGCCGCGCTTCACATGCAGGTCCACGCCCTTGATGACTTCGCGGTCGGCGTGTTGCGGGTGGTGCACGCGCCAGTCGCGCACCTCGAACACGGTCTCGCCGATGTCGGGCGTGCGCGGCGGGTAGCGGTCGGCCATCTCGCGCCCGACCATGCCGCGGATCACGCGGTCCTCGCTGACCGTTTCATCGCGGCATTCGATGGTCTCGACGGTGGAGCCGTCGCGCAGGATGGTCACCGCGTCGGCCACGCGCGCGATCTCGTTGAGCTTGTGCGAGATCAGGATGCAGGTGATGCCCTGCCCCTTGAGTTCGAGCAGCAGGTCCAGCAGGGCCTGGCTGTCGTTTTCGTTCAGGCTGGCGGTGGGCTCGTCCAGGATCAGCAGCCGGACCTGCTTGGACAGCGCCTTGGCGATCTCCACCAGCTGCTGCTTGCCCACGCCCATGTCGGTGATCAGGGTCGATGGCGATTCCTTCAGACCCACCTTGCGCAGCAGGTCCTGCGTCTGCCGGTGGGCCGCCATCCAGTCGATCACGCCGCGCTGCGCGACCTCGTTGCCGAGGAACACGTTTTCGGTGATCGACAGCAGCGGCACCAGCGCCAGCTCCTGGTGGATGATGATGATGCCCAGCTGCTCGCTGTCGTGGATGCCTTTGAAGTGGCGCTCCTGGCCGTCGAACAGGATCTCGCCGGTGTAGCTGCCGGTGGGGTACACGCCCGAGAGCACCTTCATCAGCGTCGACTTGCCGGCCCCGTTTTCGCCCACGAGCGCGTGGATCTCGCCGGCGCGCACGCGCAGGTTCACCTGGTTGAGGGCGACCACGCCGGGAAAGGTCTTGCGGATGGACCGCATCTCCAGAAGGGTTTGCAAAGCGGAATCCTCGGTGCGCAACGCGTCGGGGGCCACCGGACGGAGGCCCCCTGCGGTCGCTGCTTACTTGACCTGCGACTCCTTGTAGTAGCCGCTGTCGACCAGCACCTTCTTCCAGTTACTCGCGTCGACCGGCACCGGCTTGAGCAGGTAGCTGGGCACCACCTTCACGCCGTTGTTGTAGGTCTTGGTGTCGTTGATCTCGGGCTGCTTGCCCGAGAGCGTGGCGTCCACCATGTTGGCCGTGACCTTGGCCAGCTCACGCGTGTCCTTGAAGATGGTCGAGTACTGCTCGCCCTTGAGGATGGACTTGACCGAAGGCACTTCGGCGTCCTGGCCGCTGACCACCGGGCAGGGCTGCTGCGCGGTGCAGTAGCCGACGCCCTTGAGCGAGGACAGGATGCCGATCGACAGGCCGTCGTAGGGGCTGAGCACGGCGTGGACCTTGTCCTTGCCGTAGAAGGCCGACAGCAGGTTGTCCATGCGGGCCTGCGCCACGGCGCCGTCCCAGCGCAGCGTGCCGACCTTGTCCATGCCCATCTGCTTGCTGCGCACCACCAGCTTGCCGCTGTCGATGTAGGGCTTGAGCACGCTCATGGCGCCGTCGTAGAAGAAGAAGGCGTTGTTGTCGTCGGGCGAGCCGCCGAACAGCTCGATGTTGAACGGGCCCTTGCCGGCCTTCAGGCCCAGCTTGTCGACGATGGAGGTCGCCTGCTGCACACCGACCTGGAAGTTGTCGAAGGTGGCGTAGTAGTCGACGTTCTTGCTGCCCTTGATCAGGCGGTCGTAGGCGATGACCTTGACGCCCTTGTCGGCCGCGTTCTGCAGCGCCTTGGACAGCGTGGTGCCGTCGATCGAGGCGATCACCAGCACCTTCACGCCCTTGGTGATCATGTTCTCGACCTGGGCCAACTGGTTGGGGATGTCGTCGTCGGCGTACTGCAGGTCGGTCTTGTAGCCGCGGTCCTTGAGGACCTTGACCATGTTGTCGCCGTCGGCAATCCAGCGCGCGGACGATTTGGTGGGCATGGAGATGCCAATGGTGCCTTTGTCCTGCGCCAGTGCGCCGGTGGTGAGGGTGGCGGCGGCCAGCGCGACGGCGCAGAGGATGTGGCGGCGGTTGGTGGTGTTCAAGTGGGTCTCCTGGGGTGGATGCCGCGCGGTGGTCCGCGCGGCAGATCTGTTGTTGTGGGTGCCGGGTGTGTGACGGGTGATCAGTACTTGCGCTTGGGGAACTCCTGTGCGGCGGTTTCCATCGGGAAGATGCCTTCCTGGGTCACGATGCGCTTGGGCACGGGCTTGCCGGCCTTGACGTCCTTGACGATCTGCATGAGCTGCGGGCCCAGCAGCGGGCTGCACTCGACGCTGACGTTCATCTTGCCGGCGATCATGGCTTCGAAGGCGCCCTTGACCGCGTCCACCGAGATGATGGTGATGTCCTTGGCGGGCTTGAGGCCGGCTTCCTCGATGGCCTGGATCGCGCCGATCGCCATGTCGTCGTTGTGCGCGTAGAGCACGTTGATGTTCTTGCCCTCGGCCTTGAGGAAGGCTTCCATGACTTCCTTGCCCTTGGCGCGGGTGAAGTCACCGGTCTGCGAGCGCACGATCTTGAACTTCGGGTCGGCCTTGATGATTTCCTCGAAGCCCTTCTTGCGGTCGATGGCGGGCGCGGAGCCCACCGTGCCCTGCAGCTCGACGATGTTGACGGTGCCGCTCTGGCCCTTCGTCTTCTCGACCAGCCAGCGCCCGGCCTTGCGGCCCTCTTCCACGAAGTCGGAGCCCAGGAAGGACACATACAGGGAGTCGTCCTTGACGTTGACCGAGCGGTCGGTGAGCACCACCGGGATCTTGGCGGCCTTGGCTTCGCGCAGCACCATTTCCCAGCCCGACTCCACCACCGGCGAGAACGCGATCACGTCGACCTTCTGCGCGATGAAGCTGCGGATGGCCTTGATCTGGTTTTCCTGCTTCTGCTGCGCGTCGGAGAACTTCAGGTCGATGCCGGCTTCCTTGGCCGAGGCCTTGACCGACTCGGTGTTGGCGGTGCGCCATTCGCTCTCGGCACCGACCTGGCTGAAGCCCAGCACGAGGGGCTTCTGGGCGAACGCGGTGGCCGGCAGCAGAACGGCCAGGGAAGCGGTCGCCAGGGTGGCGACCAGGGTGCGGCGCTGAATGCGTTTCATGGTGTCTGTCTCCTGTTTGGGGTGGTGAAAGCGGAAGCGGTCAGGCCAGCATGTAGCCGGTCTTGACGGTGGTGTAGAACTCCGCCGCGTAGCGGCCTTGTTCGCGGGATCCGTGGCTGGAGTCTTTGCGCCCGCCGAACGGAACATGGAAATCCACGCCGGCGGTCGGCAGGTTCACCATGGTCATGCCCACCTGCGCGTGGCGACGGAAATGCATCGCGTGCTTGAGCGAGGTGGTGCAGAGGCCGGCGCACAGCCCGAAGGGCGTGTCGTTGGCCAGCGACAGGGCGTGCTCGTAGCCGTCGGCGCGCAGCACGCAGGCGATGGGGCCGAAGATTTCTTCGCGGGCGATGCGGTGCTGCGGTTCGGCCAGCCACAGGGCCGGGCGCATGTAGTGCCCCGGGGTGTCGCTGTCCAGCAGCTCCCCGCCCCAGACATGCTGCGCGCCTTCGTTCGCCGCGATCGCCATGTAGGACTGGTTCTGTTCCAGCTGCCCGCCGTCGACCACCGGGCCCATCTCGGTGCCGCGCGTCAGCGCGTGCCCGACCTTGAGGGCTTGCAGCCGGCGCGTCAGGCGCGCCACGAATTCGTCGTGCACCGGCGCGTCCACGATCAGGCGGCTCGACGCGGTGCACCGCTGTCCGGTGGAGAAGTAGGAGCCCTGCAGCGCGCAGTCGACCGCCTGGTCCAGGTCGGCGTCGGCCAGCACGACCAGCGGGTTCTTGCCGCCCATCTCCAGCTGCACCTTGGCCTGGCGCGCGGCGGTGGCCGTGAGGATGCGGCGCCCGGTGGGCACCGAGCCGGTGAAGCTGATCGCGTTCACGCGCGGGTGCTCGACCAGGGTCTGGCCGACCTCGCGGCCGCTGCCCATGATGAGGTTGAAGGTGCCGGCGGGCAAGCCGCAGCGGCTGAGGATCTCCGCCAGCGCCCAGCCGCAGGCCGGCACCAGCTCGGCCGGCTTGAACACCACGGTGTTGCCGTAGGCCAGCGCCGGCGCGATCTTCCAGGCCGGGATCGCGAACGGGAAGTTCCAGGGCGCGATGATCGCCACCACGCCGACCGGCTCGCGGGTGATGTCGACCTGCACACCCGGGCGCACCGAGGCCATGGTCTCACCCTGGATGCGCAAGGCCTCGCCGGCGAAGAACTTGAAGATGTTGCCGGCGCGAGCGACTTCGGCAATCGCCTCGGGCAGGGTCTTGCCTTCCTCGCGCGCCAGCAGTTCGCCCAGCTCCTCCTTGCGCGCCAGCAGCTCGCTGCCCACCTGGTCCAGCGCATCGGCGCGGCGCTGCGGCGTGCTCAGGCTCCACTGCGGCAGGGCATCGGCGGCGGCGGCGATCGCCAGCTCGGTCTGGTTGCGGTCGGCGCGGGCGAACTCGGCCACCACCTCCCGCGTGTCCGAGGGGTTGGTGCTGATGCCGGTGGTGGCGCCAATCACCCAGCGACCATTGATGAGGTGTCGCGGTTGGTGTCGGATTTCGCCGTGCTTCATGACGTCGGTGCCTTGTGTGTGTGTTGCGCCGGCAGTCTATGAAGCTTTTTGATATCAATCCAATCATTTTTAGGAGAAAATTGATATCGATCCTGGCATTCTGGAAAACCCCCGATGAGCAACTACAACCACTGGTTCATCCGCGCCCGCCTCAAGACGCGCCAGCTGCTGCTGCTGGTGGCGCTGGCGGAGGAAGGCAACATCCACCGCGCGGCCCAGGTGCTCAGCATGACCCAGCCCGCGGCCTCCAAGCTGCTCAAGGACCTGGAAGACGTGCTGGGTGTGCCGCTGTTCGACCGGCTGCCCCGCGGCATGAGCCCGACCTGGTACGGCGAGACCATGATCCGCCACGCGCGCATGGCGCTGGCCAGCCTGAACCAGGCGCACGACGAGCTCATGGCGCTCAAGTCGGGGCACTTCGGGCAGGTCGGCGTCGGCGCGATCACCTCGCCGGGCCTGAGCCTGCTGCCTTCGGCGGTGGCGCTGGTCAAGCAGGAGCATCCCAACCTGCGGATCTCGCTGGAGATCGAGACCAGCCCGGTGCTGCTGGACCGGCTGGAGCAGGGCAAGATCGACATCGTGATCGGCCGCCTGTTTGCCGAGCACGACAAGAGCAGCCTGCGCTACGAACCGCTGACCGGGGAGATGGTGTCGGCGGTGACCCGGCCCGGCCATCCGCTGATGGGCGTGAGCCACCTGAGCCTGCGCGACCTGCACGGCGCCGGCTGGATCGTGCCGCCGGACGGCAGCGTGCTGCGCCACCGCTTCGACCTGATGTTCCAGCAGGAAGGCCTGAGCCCGCCGATCAACACCATCGAGACCTCGGCCCTGCTGTTCATGACGCGCATGCTGCAGCAGAGCGACATGGTGGGCGTGCTGGCGACTGAGGTGGCGAACTACTACGCCGCCCATGGCCTGATGGCCAGGCTGCCGATCGAGCTGCCCTGCCAGATGGACGCCTTCGGCCTCATCACCCGCAACGACCGACTGCTCTCGCCCGGTGCGAAGGTGCTGATGAAGGCGCTCAAGCAGACCTGCCTGACGCAGTACGGCATCAAGCTGGAGGCGTGAGGGCACCCCCTGCGCCGCTTCGCAGCTTCCCCCTCTCTCGCCTGCGGCGGGAGGGGGACGGCACCTGAGGCCCGGCGAAGCCGGTTCCTCGGTGCCACCGGAAAGCGTGGCCGCGGACCGCAGCTTGAGACGGGAATTCAGCGCCGGGCCGCCCCAAGCTGAATTCGCGCTCCCTCGGGGGGCAGCGACCCGCTCAGCGGTGGAGCGTGGGGGTCACATGTTCAGGTCCAGCCGCCGTCGACCACGAACTCCTGCGCGGTGCACATCACCGCATCGTCCGAGGCCAGGAACAGCACCATGTTCGCCACGTGCTGCGGCAGCAGCTTGTCGGGCATGCACTGGTTGCGCGCGATCTCGCGTTCGCCCTCGGCATCCAGCCACAGCCGCACCTGCCGCTCGGTCATGACCCAGCCGGGCGTGACCGTGTTGACGCGGATGCGGTCCTTGCCGAGCGAGGCGGCCAGCCCGCGCGTCAGCCCGTTGACCGCCGACTTGGCGATCGCGTAGCAGGGGTAGTCGGGGTTCTTGGTCTGCCAGCCGACCGAGCCGAAATTGATCACCGATCCGCCGCCGAGCCGGCGCATGCCCGGCGCCACGGCCTGCACCGCGAACAGCGCGGGGCGCTGGTTCACGGCCATGCGCTCGTCGTAGTAGTCCGGCGTGACCGACTCCAGGGTGTGGCGGTCGTCGCTGGCGACGTTGTTGACCAGCACACCGAAGTCGCCCAGGGCGGTGGCCGCGTCGGCGATGGCGCCCTGCAGCGCGGCGATGTCCTTGACGTCGACGGCGCGCCACCAGGGCCGGGGGAGGCCTTCGTCGGCGAGTTGCTGCGCCAGCGCTTCGGCCGCCTGCGCCGCCACGTCGACGAACGCGACCTGGGCGCCCTGGCGGGCAAACGCGGCGACGATGGCCGCACCGATGCCGGTGGCGCCGCCGGTGACAAAGACCTTGCGGCCCGGCAGGCCGGCGTAACGGGAAGCCCGGGCGGCGTCGGCAGCGGCCGGAACGTCCGGATTCGAAGAAAAGGTTGTCATTGCAATATCGATATCAATAGATAAACAAATCAGATCAAATACATATCAATCTGATCGCATAATGCCCCGGACGTCAAGCCCCGGGCCCCTGCCGCAGGCGGCCGACCGCCATTCAGGAGACGACATGCCATCCAACGACCGCCCCTTTCCCAAGCCTGCGCCCGCGGGCGATGTCCGCTGCGTCTGGCCGGCGGCCGCGGCGCTGGGCGAAGGCGGTCTCTGGTCCGTGCGGCGGCAGTGCTTCTTCTGGGTCGACATCCTGTCCCGGCGCATCCACCGGCTCGACCCGGCCACCGGCGCACAGGACAGCTGGACCTTCGACGAAGAAGTCTCGGCCCTGGCCGAGCGGCGCGAAGGCAACGGCCTGGCGATCGCCCTGCGGCGCGGCCCGGCCTTCTGGGACCCCGAACGGCCGGACGAAGCGCCAAGACACCTCTGCCAGCCGGAGCCGGAGCGCGCGGGCAACCGCTTCAACGATGCCAGGTGCGACACCGCCGGGCGCTGGTGGATGGGCAGCATGGACTTCGACTGCCGCGCCCCGACCGGTGCGCTCTACCGGGTCACTCCCGATGGCGGCTGGACCCGCATGGACGACGGCTTCGCGGTCACCAACGGCCCCACCTGGCTCCGCGACGGCCGCACCATGCTGTTCAACGACACCGTGCGCGGCCAGGTGCTGGCCTACGGCAGCGACCCGGCGACCGGCGAACTCGGCGCGCGCCGGCTCTGGCTGCAGTTCGCCCCGGAAGACGGCGTGCCCGACGGCATGACCACCGACGCGCTGGGCCGCGTCTGGATCTGCCACTGGGGCGGCGGCTGTGTGTCCTGCCACGACCCCGACACCGCACAGGAACTGGGCCGCGTGCGCCTGCCGGTGAGCCAGGTGACCTCGTGCACCTTCGGCGGCGCGGACCTGTCCACGCTGTACATCACCTCGGCCAGGATCGGCCTGGATGACGCCGCCCTGGCGAAGGAGCCCCTGGCGGGCGGGCTGTTTGCCGTCGACATGGACTGCCAGGGCCGCGCCGCCGCGGCGTTTGGTGGCTGAACACTCAGGGAGCGACGCGATGAACCCGGCTTTGAACTTCGATGGTGCGCACTGGCTGGACAGCCACGCGCAGCGGCTGTGCCTGCTGCCTTCGGCAGGCGGTGGCGTGGCGGCCTGGCAATGGCTGCGGGGTGGCGAACCCGTGGACCTCTGGCGCCCTTGGGACGGCCGGACCCCGCGCATGCAGGCCCTGGCCAGCTACCCGCTGCTGCCCTGGTCCAACCGCATCGGCGGTGGCGGCTTCGAGCACGCGGGCCGCTTCCACCCGCTGCGGCCCAACACACCGGACGACCCGTACCCGATCCACGGCGACGGCTGGCAGCAGCCCTGGACCCTGGTCGATCCACGGCCCGACGGCGCGGGCATGGTCCTGCACAGCGAACGCTTTGGCGGCAGCCCCTACGTGTACGAGGCGCGGCAGGGGTTCACGCTGTCCGATGGCGGCCTGCAGCAGACCCTGACGGTCACCAACCGCGGCCCCGAGGCACTGCCCTTCGGGCTGGGGCAGCACCCCTGGTTCACGCGCACACCGGGCTGCCGGCTGACCACCGGCGTGGCGGGCGTCTGGATGTCCCGCCCCGACCGGATGCCCACCGGCTACACCACCGAATTCCCCGAGGGCTGGGACCTCAACGCGGGCGCGATGGTCGACCGTCTCGTGATCGACAACGGCTTTGGCGGTTGGAGCGGCGAGGCGCAGATCGAGTGGCCCGAACGCCACCTGACGCTGCACATGCAAAGCAGCCTGACGCTGCCGGACGGCACTCCCGGTCGGCCGGACTGTCTGCTGTACGCACCGGAGGCGCCGCCCGTGTTCTGTTTCGAACCCATCAGCCATCCGATCAATGCGGCGCATTGGCCCGGTCGCCCTGGCTGGGTGGCGCTGGCGCCAGGGCAGTCGATGTCGCTGCTGGTGCACTGGCGCTTTGACCACGTTCGGCCGGGCTGACGCGGCCCCATCGAGGCGCCGGCCCGTCGCCGGTCAGAGATCCCGGCGCTCCTGCTGCCCCGGCCGCAGCGCGAACCGCGTCCGCGCGTCCCGCAACTCCAGCTCGACCTGAGCCCGGCGGTGGCCGTAGACCTCGGCCCTGAGCCAGGCGAGTTCGGCCTCCAGCAGGGCTTCGTCCGCCAGACCGCGGTACCAGACCTTGGCATCCCCGTCCCAGCGGTAGCCGCGGGCCTTGAGCCGGTCCTTGCTGTCGAACGGCGAACCGGTGGCCCGCAGCGTGAAACTCGGCCGGTCGGCGGCGGCGATCAGCTGGCCCAGCCCGGTCGAAACACCGTCGGCCGCGGGACTGGCCAGCACCTGCAACAGGGCATGGCAGTCGACCAGCGCGCGGTGCGCGTCGTAGAACCAGCCGCGGTCCTGCGCCAGTGCGCTGAGCTTGGCCGACTCCGCGCCCTGCGCCTTCCAGTCGATGTCGGCGAACGAACAGGCCCAGGGCTTGGCGGCAAAACCCGGAAAGCGGGCCTCCACGAACGGCCGGTCAAAGCCGGCGTTGTGCGCGACCACCAGGTCGGCTCCGGCCAGCAAGGCCTCGACCTGCGCACCGTCCAGCCGCTGGCCGCGCACCATCTCGTCGGTGATGCCGGTGATCTCCCGCGCGATCTCGGGGATCGGCATGCCCGGGTCTTCAAAGCCTTCGAACGTTTCGACCGGCCCGAAGGGGCGCCCGGTCGCGGCGTCGACCGACACCCGCAGCATGGCCAGCTCGATGATGCGGTCGCTGGCGTGGGACAGGCCGGTGGTTTCGGTGTCGAGGATCAGGACGCGGCACACGGCCTGCGGCGCATCGGGCGCGGGGCCGTAGTCCGGCAGGGGAACCAGCCGGCGCAGCACCCGGTAGTCGGGGTGCGCCTGCAGCTGTTGCGCCATCTCTTCGGGCGCCAGGGATCGAACGGCGGTGGGCTCGCTGGCGGAAGGCTTTCCCGGCGGCGACGCGTCGAATTCGAAACTGAGTTGACCCAAGGGGGAAAGGAGATGGTGCGGCTGGCGGGGATCGAACCCACGACCCTTGGCTTCGGAGGCCAATACTCTATCCACTGAGCTACAGCCGCACTGGCTGGAAAGCCCGCCATTGTCTCACAGGCGCTTTGCCGCCTTCTTCCATGCCCGCACCGGGGCGCCTTCCGCCCATTCGCGCAGCACGGACCTCCGGCGCTATGGTTTTATGTACCTTTATTACAATGCAAACCTTTGCACCATTGAGGTTTTCCCGGGCGCACCGGGATGTTGCATTTAAGCAGTTACGTACTGGTTACGCCGTATTTTTTCAGGGTTTTCACTGAGCGCAATCGTTTGCATCGATGGTCGAATTCCGGGGCTTTCCCAACCGTTTGTTACCGCATCGCTTGAAACATCGGTACAGGAAAGAGTGGTTCACAACATTCACACTCCGGAGATTCCTCATGCAACACAGCTTCAAGATCGCGGCCGCCGCCGCCCTCTGCGCCACCACCTTTGCCGCCCACGCCGAACTGACGATGGACGCCAACCTGGAACTGGACACCACCTACCAGAGCAAGGTCAGCAAGCCCGCGACCAACGCCCGCGACAGCGACCTGAACCAGGGCGGTCGCGTCGAATTCAACGTCGGCGGCAAGGCCACCAACGGTGACGCCTTCGTGCAGGCCCGCGGCACGCTGCTGATCAAGAAGGACGGCGACACCGGCACCGACGACATGTGGGTCCAGTTCGGCAACGCCGGCATGGACGTCAAGATGGGCCGCTTCGAAGCCATGGACCTGTTCCCGCTGGGCAAGGACACCCTGGTCGAGAACTCCGGCTACGGCGGCTACCACGCCAACGCCCTGCGCGGCCGCTTCGGCAAGGACACCGTGCACATCGCCCCCGGCTTCAACGCCGGCCCGGCCCGCATCGAAGTGGGCTTCGTCTACAGCAAGGAAAAGGGTGAGGCCCGCGGCGTGCGCCCGGCCGTCAGCTTCGGTTCCGGCCCGGTCACCGTCCGCGTGGGCGCCGAGTCGGTCAAGAAGGTCGGCAGCACCACCGGCAGCACCAACGGTTTCGGCGCCTCGCTGGGCTACGCCCTGAGCGCCGACAGCAGCCTGAACCTGAACTTCGCCAAGATGGAAGACGACAAGTCGGTCGGCTTCAACGCCACCATCGGCGCCGCCGGTGTCGGCCTGATCCTGGACAAGGGTGCCAACGGCGCCAAGAACAACACGTTCTACGCCGCCTACTCCTTCCCGCTGTTCGGCGTGAAGGGCGCGACCATCACGCCCGCCTTCAGCTACGCCAAGGGTGGCAAGGGCACCGAAAGCCAGACCGCCGCCCGCGTGCGTGTCAACTACGCGTTTTGATCGGGGGTTCCCGATCTTTCCGGGGTGAGAGAACCTGAAAAGGGGATCGAACCCATTTTCCTCTCGGCAATCAGAGTTGGCCCGGGTGTCGCAAGGCTCCCGGGTCTTTTTTCGCCGGCCGCTATCGTTATTGAGTGAAATAATCGGCCGATGCCCCGCACGCCGAACGCCCCCGCTCCCGCCACTCCTGCGCCCGCTTCACCGGCACCCGAGAAGGGCCGCAAGCGCATGCAGATGGCCGACATCGCGCGGCTGGCCGGCGTCTCCGCCTCGACCGTCTCGCGCGCGCTCAGCGGCAGCCCGCTGATTCCCGAGGCCACGCGCAACCGCATCACCGAGCTGGCCAATTCGCTGGGCTACCGCGTCAACGTCGGCGCCGCCAACCTGCGCAAGCGCGACATCCAGACCGTGGGCGTGGTGGTGCTGGGCGACAGCATGCAGATGATCTCGGACCCGTTTCTGCTGAGCATCCTCGGCACCGTGGCCGACGCGCTCGACGAACGCGGCATGAGCCTGCTGCTCACCCGCATGCACGAGAGCCGCCGGCACATGATGAACGAAATGTTCGAGAGCGGCCAGGTCGCCGGCCTGATCGTGATCGGGCAGCTGACCTGGCACGAGCACCTCAACCAGCTCGCCCGCCAGGGGCTGCCGATGGCGGTCTGGGGCGCCTGCCTGCCCGACGCGGTCTACCCGGTGGTCGGCGGCGACAACGCCCAGGGCGGCTACCTCGCCACCCGGCACCTGATCGACCAGGGCTGCCGGCGCATCGCCTTCTTCGGCGACACCACGCACCCCGAAGCGGGCCTGCGTTTTGCCGGCTACGCCCGGGCCCTGGCCGAGGCCGGGCTGCCGCTGGACCCCAAGCTGCAGCAGTCCTTCCTGTTCGGCGACACGCGCATCCGCGAGGTGATCGACGGCTGGCTGGACCAGAACCTGGCCTTCGACGCCATCTTCGCGTCCAGCGACGTGACGGCGATCTCGATCATGGGCGCGCTCAAGGAGCGCGGCATCGCCGTGCCCGAGCGGGTGCGGCTGGCGGGCTACGACGACATCGCGCTGGCGGCCCACGTGCATCCGACGCTGAGCACGATCCGCCAGCCCACCGAACAGGCCGGGCGCGCGCTGGTCGAGCTGCTGTTCGAATCGATCCAGGGCCAGCCCCGCCGCGCGGTGCTGCTGCCGGCCGAACTGATCGAGCGCGACAGCAGCCGCTGAGCCGCACCCTGGCACCGGGCAACCCGCCCCGGTCGCCGGTTTTCACCGTCTGTCGGTTCCTGAGTTACGGATTCGTTACGACCGGCCGGGTAGGTGAAAACCCCATCATGCAATCGTTTGCATCAGTGCTCCAATTTGATCACTGCCCGCTCACACAGGCCCCGCACGCCCGGCAGTTCGAACGGATCAACAACCATCCAAGAGGCAAACGCATGAAACTCAATTCCCTTTCCCTGGCCGCCAAAACCGCCGCCCTGGCCCTGACCGCCCCGCTGTGGATCGCCAGCGCCCAGGCCGCCACCATCACCATCTCCTGCGGCTCGGTCGGCCAGGACTTCGAGTTCTGCAAGCAGACCACGGCCGAGTGGGCCAAGAAGACCGGCAACGAGGTCAAGCTGTTCACCATCCCCAACAGCACGACCGACATCCTGGCCCTGTTCCGCCAGATGTTCGCCGCCAAGTCCACCGACCTGGACGTGATCAACGTCGACGTGGTCTGGCCCGGCGTGATCAAGGACCACCTGCTCGACCTCAAGCCCTACAGCAAGGGCGTGGAGAAGGAACACTTCCCGGCCATCGTGGCCAACAACACCGTGGACGGCAAGCTGCTGGCCATGCCCTGGTTCACCGACGCCGGCCTGCTGTTCTACCGCAAGGACCTGGTCGAGAAGTACGGCGCCAAGGCCCCGACCACCTGGGAAGAGCTGGCCGCCACGGCCAAGAAGATCCAGGACGGCGAGCGTGCCGCCGGCAACAAGGACTTCCAGGGCTTCGTGTTCCAGGCCAAGGCCTATGAAGGCCTGACCTGCGACGCCGTCGAGTGGATCCACAGCTTCGGCGGCGGCAACATCGTCAACGACAAGGGCGAGATCACCGTCAACAACCCCAAGGCCGTGCTGGCGCTCAAGACCGCCGCCTCGTGGGTCGGCACCATCGCCCCGCAGGGCGTGCTGAACTACGCCGAGGAAGAAGCCCGCGGCGTGTTCCAGAACGGCAATGCCGCCTTCATGCGCAACTGGCCCTACGCCTGGTCGCTGGGCAACGCCAAGGACTCCAAGATCTCCGGCAAGATCGGCGTCTCGGCCCTGCCCAAGGGCGGTGCCGACGGCCAGAACGCCGCCACGCTGGGTGGCTGGCAGCTCGCCGTGTCCAAGTACTCCAAGAACCCCGAAGCCGCCGCTTCGCTGGTGATGTACATGACCAGCACCGAGGTGCAGAAGATGCGCGCGATCAAGGGTTCGTACAACCCGACCATCGCTGCCCTGTACAAGGACAAGGACGTGCTGGACGCCAACCCCTTCTTCGGCAGCCTCTACAGCGTGTTCACCAGCGCCGTGCCGCGCCCGGCCACCGCCACCGGCGCCAAGTACCCCGAGGTCAGCGCCGCGTTCTGGAACGCCACCTCCGACGTGCTCTCGGGCAAGGCCACGGCCGAAGACAGCCTCAAGAAGCTCGAAGGCAAGCTCAAGCAGGTCAAGCGCGACAAGTGGTGATGACATGACCCCCACGCTCCACCGGGGCGTGGGGGATCGGATGTGAAACCAGCAGGAGCCCACCCATGAACAGCAAGACCCGCACCGCCTGGACCTTCCTCGCACCCATGTTGCTGGTGCTGATCCTGGTGGCCGTCTGGCCGCTGGGCCGCACCATCTGGTTCAGCTTCACCAACGCCAACATCAACGACCTCGACGCCACGAAGTTCGTCGGCCTGGAGAACTACTTCGGCGAATTCGGCCTGTTCGCCAACCCCAATTACACCGATGGCTTCTTCGCCAGCGACTGGGGCATGGCCATCCTCAACACGCTGAAGTTCAGCGTCGTCTCCGTCACGCTCGAAACCCTGATGGGCCTGGGCGTGGCGATGCTGCTCAACCAGGACTTCAAGGGCCGCACCTTCGTGCGCACCGCGGTGCTGGTGCCCTGGGCGATTCCCACCATCGTCTCGGCCAAGATGTGGGGCTGGATGCTGCACGACCAGTTCGGCGTCATCAACCAGTGGCTGGTCGACCTGGGGATCATCACCACCAAGATCGCCTGGACCGCCCAGCCCGAGTTCGCGCTCTGGACCGTGGTCGCGGTCGACGTCTGGAAGACCACGCCGTTCATGGCGCTGCTGATCCTGGCCGCGCTGCAGACCCTGCCCAAGGACTGCTACGAGGCCGCCGAAGTGGATGGCGTGCATCCGCTGCGCGTGTTCTGGAAGGTGACGCTGCCGCTCATCAAACCGGCGCTGATGGTGGCAGTGATCTTCCGTCTGCTCGATGCGCTGCGCGTGTTCGACCTGATCTACGTGCTGACCTCGAACAACAACAGCACGATCTCGATGTCGGGCTTCGTGCGGCGCGAAATGATCGACAACGGCTACATGGGCTACGGCTCGGCCGCCTCGACCGCGCTGTTCCTGATCATTGGCCTGTGCACGGTGGTGGCGATCAAGCTCAGCCGCATGAAACTGGGAGAAGACTGATGAAAGCAGCCTGGTACTGGCGCGTGGCGCTCTATCTCGCCGCCACGATCGTGGTCGTGGTCTCGGTCTTCCCGTTCATCTACGCGGTCTCGACCTCGCTCAAGTCGGGCTCGGCGCTGTTCGAGTCGACGCTCTGGCCGAAGTCGTTTTCGCTGGACAACTACATCTCGCTGTTCACGCTGGCCGAGCAGCCCTTCGGTCGCCACATCCTCAACTCGGTGATCGTGGCGGTGCTGGTCGTGACGCTGTCGATCTTCCTGGGTGTGACCGCCGCCTACGCGCTGGGCCGCATCCAGTTCAAGGGCCGCGGCCTGCTGCTGACCGCGGTGCTGGCGGTGTCGATGTTCCCGCAGGTCGCGGTGCTGGCCGGCATGTTCGAGCTGATCCGCGCGCTGGGCCTGTACAACAAGTCGCTGGGCCTGGTGCTGCCCTACATGATCTTCACCCTGCCCTTCACGGTGTGGGTGCTGACCACCTTCATGAAGCAGCTGCCCAAGGAGCTCGAAGAGGCCGCGATCATGGACGGCTGCGGCCCCTGGCGCATCATCAAGGACGTGTTCCTGCCGCTGCTGTGGCCCGCCCTGGTGTCCACCGGCCTGCTGGCCTTCATCGCAGCCTGGAACGAGTTCCTGTTCGCGCTCACCTTCGTGCTGGACAACAACGAGCGCACCGTGCCGGTGTCGATCTCCCTGATCTCCGGCGCCAGCAAGTACGACATCCCCTGGGGCAACATCATGGCCGCCTCGGTGCTGGTCACGATCCCGCTGCTGGTCCTGGTGCTGGTGTTCCAGAAAAAGATCGTCTCGGGCCTAACCGCCGGCGCGGTCAAGGGCTGACCCCTTCCTCCTCTTTCCTTCGTTTTCCCCACCCATGAAAGCACCCAACAACGGCTGGTGGCGCGGCGGCGTGATCTACCAGATCTACCCGCGCTCCTTCCAGGACAGCAACGGCGACGGCATCGGCGACCTGCCCGGCATCACGCAGCGCCTGGAGCACATCGCCGCGCTCGGCGCCGACGGCATCTGGCTCTCGCCCTTCTTCAAGAGCCCGATGAAGGACTTCGGCTACGACGTCAGCGACTACTGCGATGTCGACCCGATGTTCGGCACGCTGGACGACTTCAGGGCCCTGGTGGCGCGCGCCCACGCGCTGGGCCTGAAGGTCATGATCGACCAGGTGCTCTCGCACACCAGCGACCAGCACCCCTGGTTCCTGGACAGCCGCGCCAGCCGCGACAACCCCAGGGCCGACTGGTACGTGTGGGCCGATGCGAAGGACGACGGCAATCCGCCCAACAACTGGCTCTCGATCTTCGGCGGCAGCGCCTGGCAGTGGGACACGCGCCGCTGCCAGTACTACCTGCACAACTTCCTGACCAGCCAGCCCGACCTGAACTTCCACAACCCGCAAGTCCAGGACGCGCTGCTGGCCACGGTGAAGTTCTGGCTCGACCTCGGCGTGGACGGCTACCGGCTGGACACGGCCAACTTCTATTTCCACGACGCCGAACTGCGCAGCAACCCGGGCAAGGGCGCGCCCGATCCGAGCAAGCCCGACCCGGCGGTCAACCCCTTCAATCCCTACGCCTGGCAGCAGCACCTCTACGACAAGAGCCGGCCGGAGAACCTGCCCTTCCTGCAGCGCCTGCGCGCCCTGCTCGACCAGTACTCCGACACCACCATGGTCGGCGAGATCGGCGACGACGACGGCCTCGCCCGCGTGGCCGAATACACCCGGGGCGGCGACAAGCTGCACATGGCGTACTGCTTCGACTTCCTCGGCCAGCCGCACGACGCTCCCTTCCTGCACGGCGTGCTGCAGCGCTTCGACACCGTGGTCGGCGACGGCTGGCCCTGCTGGGCACTGTCCAACCACGACTGCGAACGCTCGGCCACGCGCTGGGGCGGCCCGAATCCCGACCCGCGCCTGATCCGCCTGGCCGCGGCCTTCCAGGTCAGCCTGCGCGGCACGGTCTGCCTCTACCAGGGCGAGGAGCTGGGCCTGCCCGAAGCGCAGCTGCGTTTCGAAGACCTGCAGGACCCCTACGGCATCACGCTCTGGCCGCAATACAAGGGCCGCGACGGCTGCCGCACGCCCATGCCCTGGCAGGCCGATGCGCCGCACGCCGGCTTCTCCACCGGCGCCCGCCCCTGGCTGCCGGTCGCCGATGGCCACACCGCGCTGGCGGTCGACCGGCAGGCCGGCCGCGACGGCTCGACGCTGGGCTTCTTCACGCAACTGCTGCACTGGCGCCGCGACCAGCCGGCCCTGCGCCATGGCCGCATGCAGCTGTTGCCCCGGCACCCGCAGGTCGTGGCCTTCGAGCGCGACGACAGCGTGCAGCGCCTGCTCTGCGTCTTCAACTTCAGCGACCAGCCGGCCACCCTGGCCCTGCCCGCCGGCTGGATTGGCGCGGGCACGCTCGCCGGCAGCGGCCTGAGCGGCGCCCGCATCGAGGGCGACACCCTGCATTTCGAACCCTGGGGCGGCCTGTTCCTGCAGGCCCCCTGAGTTCACCCACCGAGGAGACAAGCACCATGTCCAGGATCGACTTCCAGAGCGTCTGCAAGCGTTACGCCCCCAACGCGCCGCTCACGATCAACAACGCCAACCTCACGATCGAGAACGGCGAGTTCTGCGTCTTCGTCGGGCCCTCGGGCTGCGGCAAGTCCACGCTGCTGCGCATGGTGGCCGGGCTGGAAGAGATCAGTTCGGGCGACCTGTCGATCGGCGGCGAGCGCGTCAACGACCTGCCGCCGGCGCGCCGCGGCGTGGCGATGGTGTTCCAGAGCTACGCGCTCTATCCGCACATGACGGTGCGCGAGAACATGGGCTTCGGCCTCAAGGTGTTCGGCGCCAACGCGGCCGAGATCGACAAGAAGGTGCGCGAGGCCGCCGAGATCCTGCAGCTGACCCACCTGCTGGACCGCCTGCCCAAGCAGCTCTCGGGCGGGCAGCGCCAGCGCGTCGCCATCGGCCGCGCGATCGTCAAGGAGCCGCGCGTGTTCCTGTTCGACGAGCCGCTGTCCAACCTCGACGCCGCGCTGCGCGTGCAGACCCGGCTGGAGATCGCCAAGCTGCACCACGCGATCGGCACCGCCAGCATGATCTACGTGACGCACGACCAGGTCGAGGCCATGACGCTGGCCGACAAGATCGTGCTGCTGCGCGCGGGCGAAGAGGTGCAGACCAAGGGTTCGGTCGCGCAGATCGGCACGCCCATGGACCTCTACCACCGCCCCAACAGCCTGTTCGTGGCGGAGTTCATCGGCTCGCCCAAGATGAACATCCTGCCGGCGCAGTTCGAGTCGGGTGACAGCCACCGCGCCACCGTGCGGGTCGCCGGCACGCCGTTCGAGGTCGCGGTCGACGCCGCGCAGCTCGCGGCCGGCACCCGCGTGAGCCTGGGCCTGCGGCCCGAGCACATGCGGCTGGCCGATTCGGAGAGCAGCCCCAACAGCCTGCCCGCGCAGGTGGTCCACATCGAAAAGCTCGGCGAAGCCTCGCTGCTCTACCTCGAACTGGCCGAATCCCTGCCCACGATCACGCTCAAGGTCGAGGGCACCACGCAGCTGCACACGGGCGAGAACGTGCGCCTGCAGGTGGCGCCAAGCGACCTGCACCTGTTCGACGCCGGAGGCGAGGCGCTGGCGCGCACCGTGCCGCTGCCGGTCTGAACCGGTCCGGGCCCGACCGGCGGATACGCCGGCCGCAATCTGCGCGACACTGGCGGTTTTGGCCGCCAGCCCGCGGACAGGCGGCCGCAGACCCTCACCGACACCGCGCCCCCAGGAGCCGCCATGACCATCCTCATCCACGCCACCACCCCGTTCGCCGGCCAGCTGCCGGGCACCTCCGGCCTGCGCAAGAAGGTCACGGTGTTCCAGCAGCCGCACTACCTGGAGAACTTCGTCCAGGCGCTGTTCGACGTGCTGCACGGCGATGCGCCGGCCGCGGGCCAGACCCTCGTGCTCGGCGGCGACGGGCGCTTCCACAACCGCGTGGCGGTGCAGACCATCCTGAAGATGGCGGCGGCGCGCGGCTACGGCCAGGTGCTGGTCGGCCAGGGCGGCATCCTGTCCACGCCGGCCACCAGCGCGGTGATCCGCCGCCGTGGCGCCAGCGGCGGGATCATCCTCTCGGCCAGCCACAACCCCGGCGGCCCCGACGGCGACTTCGGCATCAAGTACAACGGCACCAACGGCGGTCCGGCGCCCGAGAAACTGACCCAGGCGATCTACGAGCGCACGCAGGTGCTCTCCCGCTACCGCCTCAGCGACGCGGCCGACATCCCGCTCGACACCCTGGGCACCTACAGCATGGAAGGCATGGCCATCGAGGTGATCGATCCGGTCGCCGACCACGCCGCCGTGCTGCGCGGCCTGTTCGACTTCGACGCCATCCGCCGCCTGTTCGCCGGCGGCTTCCGCCTGCGCTACGACGCCATGTGGGCCGTCGGCGGGCCGTATGCGAAGGCCATCATCGAAGGCGAACTCGGAGCACCGGCCGGCACCGTCGTCAACGCCGAACCCAAGGAAGACTTCGGCGGCCTGCACCCCGACCCCAACCCGGCCTACGCCGAGGACCTGATCGCCCACCTGATGGGCCCCGACGCGCCCGACATGGGTGCCGCCTCCGACGGCGACGCCGACCGCAACATGATCCTGGGCCGGCGCTTCATCGTCTCGCCCTCCGACAGCCTGGCGGTGCTCGCGGCCCACGCCACCAAGGTGCCCGGCTATGCCCGCGGCCTGGCCGGCGTGGCGCGCTCCATGCCCACCTCCAC
The DNA here is from genome assembly GCF_051857515.1 of Hydrogenophaga sedimenti. Taxonomy (NCBI): domain Bacteria; kingdom Pseudomonadati; phylum Pseudomonadota; class Betaproteobacteria; order Burkholderiales; family Comamonadaceae; genus Hydrogenophaga; species Hydrogenophaga sedimenti. Next base: position 36,594 of record NZ_JBPZHA010000014.1, on the reverse strand, counting down.
CGCCGTGGACCGGGTCGCCCAGTCGCTCGGCATCGCCTGCCACGAAACACCGACGGGCTGGAAGTTCTTCGGCAACCTGCTGGACGCCGGCCAGATCACGCTCTGCGGCGAAGAAAGCTACGGCACCGGCTCGGACCACGTGCGCGAGAAGGACGGCCTGTGGGCCGTGCTGTTCTGGCTCAACCTGGTCGCCGTCACCGGCCAGTCGGTCGAGCAGCTGGTGCGCGGCGTGTGGCAGGCCCACGGCCGCTGCGTCTACTCGCGCCACGACTACGACGGCATCGCCACCGAACGCGCCAACGCGCTGATGGCCGAGTTGCGCGCGCAGCTGCCGTCGCTGGGCGGCAGCACGGTCGCGGGGCAGCAGATCGCCTGGTCCGACGACTTCGCCTACACCGACCCAGTGGACGGTTCGGTGAGCCAGAAGCAGGGCGTGCGCGTGGTGCTCGAAGACTCCTCGCGCGTGGTGTTCCGCCTCTCGGGCACCGGCACCGAAGGCGCGACGCTGCGTGTCTACCTCGAACGCCACGAACCCGATGCCACGCGGCAGGACATCCCCGCGCAGGAAGCACTGGCGCCCCTGATCGCGCTGGCCGAGGCCGTGGCACACATCCGCCAACACACGGGCATGGACGCACCCAGCGTCATGACCTGACACCCCCGTTCCTGCCCATGCTCGACCGCATCGAACACCGCCTCGCCCAGTCCCTGCGTGCCCAGCCCCACTGGCCCGCGTTCGCCAAACGGTTGTCGGTGCATGGTCCGCGGCTGGTGCAGGAACTGGCGCAGCTCTACGGCGAACGCGCGGACTTCGAACAGGTGGTCGAGGACCTGCTGCACGTCGCCTACGACGGCTGGCGCGAGCGGCCGGCCGATCTGCAGCAACGCGACGCGCAGCGCGAGCAGACCCCCGACTGGTTCGCCTCGCACCAGATGCTGGGCGGCGTCTGTTACGCCGACCTCTGGGCCGGTGGCTTCCAGGGTCTGCAGGAACAGATCCCCTACCTGCGGGACGAGCTGGGACTGACCTACCTGCACCTGATGCCGCCCTACCGCTGCCCGCAGCCGCACAACGACGGCGGCTACGCGGTCAGCAGCTACCGCGCCACCGACCCCGCGCTGGGCAGCATGGACGAGCTGCGCGCGCTGTTCACCGCGCTGCGCGCCGCCGGCATTTCGCCGGTGCTGGACTTCGTGTTCAACCACACCTCCGACGAACACGAATGGGCGCAGAAGGCGGCGGCCGGCGACGCCGAACACAGCGCCTACTACTGGATCTTCCCGGACCGCAGCGAGCCCGATGTGTACGAGCAGACGGTGCGCGAGATCTTCCCCGACGAGCACCCCGGCGCGTTCACGCAGCTGCCCGACGGCCGCTGGATCTGGACCACCTTCCACACCTACCAGTGGGACCTGAACTACAGCAACCCGGCGGTGTTCACCGCGATGGCGCGCGAGATGCTGTTCATCGCCAACCTGGGCGTGGACTTCCTGCGCATGGACGCGGTGGCCTTTGTGTGGAAGCGCCAGGGCACGCCGTGTGAAAACCTGCCCGAGGCGCACCACCTGCTGCGCGCCTACAACGCGCTGTGCCGCATCGCCGCGCCCTCGCTGCTGTTCAAGAGCGAGGCCATCGTGCACCCCGACGATGTGGCCGGCTACATCTCGACCGGGGAGTGCCAGGTCTCCTACAACCCGCTGCAGATGGCGCTGCTGTGGAACTCGCTGGCCACGCGCGAGGTGAACCTGCTGCAACACGCGCTGGAGCACCGCCACGCCCTGCCCGCGCACACCGCCTGGGTCAACTACGTGCGCAGCCACGACGACATCGGCTGGACCTTCGCCGACGAGGACGCGGTGCACTTCGGCATCGACGGCTTCGCCCACCGCCAGTTCCTCAACAAGTTCTTCGTCAACCGCTTTGACGGCAGCTTCGCGCGCGGCGAACCGTTCCAGGACAACCCGCTCACCGGCGACTGCCGCATCAGCGGCACCGCCGCCTCGCTCTGCGGCGTCGAGCAGGGCGACGTGCACGCCATTGCGCGCCTGCTGCTGATGTACGGCGTGGCGCTGTCCAGCGGCGGCATCCCGCTGATCTACCTGGGCGACGAGGTCGCCACGCTCAACGACCACGCCTACCAGCTGGACGCGCACAAGGCGGTGGACAGCCGCTGGCTGCACCGGCCCGCGCGCGACGGCGCACGCTACGCGCAACGCCACGACCCGAGCACCACCGCCGGCCGCATGTTCACGGGCCTCACGCAGCTCATCCGCCTGCGCCGCCACCTGCCGGCCTTGTCGGGCGGCACGCTGCAGGCCTTCTGGACCCACAACCCGTCGGTGCTGGGCTTCCTGCGCGGCCAGGGCCACGGGGCGGTGCTGGTGCTCGCCAATTTCAGCGAGCAGGTGCAGCCGGTGGAGGCCCGCGTGCTCGCGGCCCTGCCCGAACAGGCGGTGGATCTCGTCAGCGGTGGCGGCGTCGAACTGCGCGAGGGCCTCCCACTGCAGCCCTACCAACAACTCTGGCTGCAGCTCCCATGAACATCCGCAACACCGACTGGAAACGCAGCGTCGTCTACCAGATCTACCCGCGCAGCTTCTGCGACAGCAACGGCGACGGCATCGGCGACCTGCCGGGCATCACCAGCAAGCTCGACCACCTGCAGGCGCTGGGCGTCAACGTGGTCTGGCTCTCGCCGGTCTACGCCTCACCGCAGGACGACAACGGCTACGACATCAGCGACTACCGCGCCATCGCGCCCGAGTTCGGCAGCATGGCCGACTTCGACACCATGCTCGCGGCCATGCACCGGCGCGGCATCCGGCTGGTGATGGACCTGGTGGTGAATCACAGCTCGGATGAGCACCGCTGGTTCCAGGAAGCGCGCCAGAGCCGCGACAACCCGTTTCACGATTACTACATCTGGCGTGAAGGCCGGGATGGTCAGCCACCCACGAATTGGGAAGCCGCGTTCAACGGCTCGGTGTGGGAATGGAACCAGCCCACCGGCGAGTACTACCTGCACATGTTCAGCCGCAAGCAGCCCGACCTGAACTGGGAGAACCCGGCCCTGCGCGCCGAGGTCTACGAGGTCATGCGCTTCTGGCTCGACAAGGGCGTGGACGGCTTCCGCATGGACGTGATCAACATGATCTCCAAGCCCTGGAACGCCGACGGTTCGCTGCCCGACGCGCCGGTGGTGCGCGACGGCTTCCTGCAGCCCGGCTTCGCCATGAGCTGCAACGGCCCCCGCCTGACCGCGTTTCTGCGCGAGATGCGGCGCGAGGTGCTGGACCACTACGACACCCTCACCGTGGGCGAGGCCCCGCTGGCCACGGTGGCCGAAGGCGTGGCCCTGACGCACCCCGAGAACGGCGCGCTCAACATGCTGTTCCAGTTCGAGCACATGGACCTCGATTCCATCGGTGGCCACGTGGGCGGCAAGTGGGCGCTCAAGCCGCTTCAACTGACCGACCTCAAGCGCACCATGCAACGCTGGCAGGACGCGCTCGACGGTCAGGGCTGGAACAGCCTCTACCTGAGCAACCACGACCAGCCGCGCCCGGTGTCGCGCTTTGGTGATGACAGCCCCGAGCACCGCGTCGCGTCCGCCAAGCTGCTGGGCACCTGGCTGCACGGCCTGCAGGGCACGCCCTATGTCTACCAGGGCGAAGAGCTGGGCATGACCAACGTCGCCTTCCCGTCCATCGATCACTACCAGGACATCGAGAGCCGGAACCACTGGCGCACGGCGGTGGAGGAGCGCGGCGAAGACCCGGCCGGTGTGCTGCGCAGCATCCACGCCAAGGGCCGCGACAACGCCCGCACGCCCATGCCCTGGGACGCGTCACAGCCGAACGCCGGCTTCAGCACGGGCACACCCTGGCTGCAACTCAACCCGAACTGGCGCGAGGTGAACGCCGCGCAGGCCGTGGCCGACCCCGACTCGGTGCTCCACCACTACCGCCGCCTGATCGCGCTGCGCCAGCAGCACCCGGTCATGGCCGAAGGCCGCACCACGCTGCTGCTGCCCGGGCATCCGCAGGTGTACGCCGTGCTGCGCACGCTGGGCGCCTCCGCCTGGCTGGTGGTCTGCAACTTCAGCGGCGAGCCGTCGACGGTGGATCTGGCGGCCGAAGCCGGTGCCCGGCGCGGCACCCTGCTGCTGGGCAACCACCCCGCACGCCCCGGCACGACCGAACAGCGGGCCGACGCCCCCGGCAGCGTGTTCCCCCTGGAGGCGCTGGTGCTCGCGCCCTGGGAAGCACTGATCCTCGCACTGCCTGACCAGGCCGCCGGCAGGCCCGCCTGAAAGGCTGGTGCAAAGGGCCGATCGCTATAATTCGAGGCTATTTGCCCTCTGCCGGGCAATTCCTCCCACACTTTCCGCCCTTCTCGCCCCCGAGGACCCCATGAGCGACCACGCGCACGATTCCCACACCGGCCCGATCAAAACGCCCGCCCAGCTGCTCTGGACGTCGTTCTTCTCCTTCGTGGTGCCGGTTTTCGTCATCATCGGCCTGGTGTATTACGTCACCTCCGGCAACAAGCCTGCCGCCGGTTCGGTCGACCCGGAACTGGCCACCGCCCAGCGCATCCAGCGCATCGGCTCGGTCGAACTGCGCGACGCCAACCGTCCGCTGGCCACCGGTGAGGACGTGTTCAAGGCCCAGTGCTCGGCCTGCCACGCCACCGGCGCCGCCGGCTCGCCCAAGTTCGGTGACGCCGCCGCCTGGGGTCCCCGCATCGGCGCCGGCTTCGACGCCCTGCTGAACTCGGCCCTCAAGGGCAAGAACGCCATGGGCGCCCAGGGTGGCGGTGCGTACAACGACACCGAGATCGGCCGCGCCGTGGTCTACATGGCCAACGCCGGTGGTGCCAAGTTCGCCGAACCCAAGGCCCCGGCCGCCGCTGGCGCTGCCGCCGCCCCGGCCGCTGAAGCCGCTCCGGCTGCGGCCCCCGCGGCTGCTGCCCCGGCCGCACCCGCCGCAGCGGCTCCTGCCGCCGCCGCTCCGGTGGCCAACGCTGGCGAAGCCCTCTACAAGCAGACCTGCGCCACCTGCCACGGCGCTGGCATCGCCGGCGCACCCAAGTTCGGCGACAAAGCCGCCTGGGCCCCCCGCGTCGGCCTGGGCCTGGATGGCCTGACCGCCAGCGCGATCAAGGGCAAGAACGCCATGCCGCCCAAGGGTGGTTCGACCGCGTCCGACGCCGACATCAAGGCAGCCATCGGCTACATGCTGGCCGCGGTCAAGTAAGCACCGTTTCACGCACGAAAAAGGCCGGTCGACTGACCGGCCTTTTTTTTGCCCCTCAATGGCCTGCGCGGCGGGGCGCTCAGACCCAGGGACGCGCTCCCAGCAGGCGCTGCGGGCTGCGCACGAAGCCCCACTGCGCCGGCAGCGCCGCCGCATCCACCGGCTCGGGAGTCCACTCCCCCAGTTCCACCCGGTCGGCCGCCAGTGCCATGTCGCTGGTGTGCACCAGGCCCAGTCCGAGGTCGGTCACCAGGTACAGATGCCCCTCGGCGTCGAGCAGGGTGCGCTGGACGGCTCCCGCAGGCACCCCGGTGTGCGCCAGCACCGCGCCATCCGGTTGCAGGCGCCAGACCCAGGGCGTGGCCTCCAGTTCGACATGGACCCGCTGCGGTCCGTTCTGGAAAAACCACTGCCCCTGCGCGTCGGGCAGGTAGTTGCGGCCGATGAAGGCGATCAGCTTGTCGTGCAGCAGGCGCGAGCCCTTGGACGGCACCGCATGCTCACCGGGCTCCACCGCAAAGGGGCCGGTGCGCTGGCAGCGGTCGTCGCGCATGTACCAGTCGCCGCGCGCGTCCAGCCCCAGCCAGCCGTGGCAGTCCGGCACATTGGGCCATTTGGCGAGGGCGGCCTTGACGATGTCGTCCATGAGGTTCTCAGAGTTGGGCCAGCAGCCAGCGGCCGACCGCGGCCGGCATGGCCCGCACATGGCCCGGCAGTCCCAGGGCGCCCAGCGCTGCCGGAAAGCCGACATGCCCGCCCTGCGCCGGTTGCCAGAGCGTGACGTGCGCCCCGGCCTGTGCCGGCGTGGGCAGGGACGCGGCCGGGACGAAAGGATCGTTGCGCGCGTTCAGCGCCAGCGCCGGCACCCGGATGTCGGCCAGCACCGGCTTGGCCGAGGCCCGCGCCCAGTAGTCGTCGGTGTCGCGGAAGCCGTGCAGCGGGGCGGTGAACAGGTTGTCGAATTCGTAGAGGTCGCGCGCGGCCAGCAGGGCTTCACGGTCGAACAGGCCCGGGTGCTGCTCCAGCTTCTTCAGCGCCTTGGGCACCATGGTCGAGAGGAACATCCGGGTGTAGACCAGCCGGTTGAAGCCGCGCCCGATCGCCTGCCCGCCTGCCGCCAGGTCCAGCGGCGAACACACCGCGGCCACCGCGCGCACGGTGCGCGACGCGCCGTGCCCCATCTCGCCGGCCCAGCGCAGCAGCGCATTGCCGCCCAGCGACACCCCGGCGGCCAACATCGGGCGGCCCGGATGTTCCGCCGCGAAACGCCGCAACATCCAGTCGACCTCCTGGAAGTCGCCCGAGTGGTAGGCGCGCGGCGCCAGGTTCAGCTCCCCCGAGCAGCCACGGAAATGCGGCACCGCCAGCGCCACGCCGGCCTGCGCCGCGAAGTCGGCGAAGGCCACCGCGTACTGGCTCGCCGACGAGCCCTCCAGGCCGTGGAACAGCACGATCAGCGGCGCGTCGGGCGCCACCGCGTGGGCACTGGTGTCGACGTCAATGAAGTCGCCGTCGGGCGTCTGCCAGCGCTGCCGCGTCCATTGCGGCGCCACGCCGCCGTGGCGCCGCGCCGCCAGCGCCGCCCACAGCGTCTGCACATTGCCACCCGGCAGCCACCAGGGCGCGGTGTAGGAGAAACCGGACGCGGACATCGGCTCAGTGCAGCAGCGAGGGCGAGGCCGCGGTGTCGACCGGCTCGGTGCCGCTGCCCGGGCTCGCGTGGTGCGTGACCATGCGCCAGCCGTGCACCGTCTTCGCATAGACGTTGGTGGCCATGATCCAGCCATTGGCCGGGCCGTCGTCGCCCATCACGTCGACGCGTTCGACCACGCTGTGCACGCTGCAGCCCCCCGCGTCGATGCGGCGCACCCGCTCGGGGCGGACCTTGACGCTGCCGTGCGCAAACAGGCTCTCGAACGCCGCGCGGATGGCCGCATGCCCCACCAGGCGCTCGCCGCCCGGGTGCACGCACACGATGTCGTCCTCGTCGGCCCAGCATTCCATCAGCCGCTCCAGGTCGCCGTGCTGCAGGGCGTCGTAGAAGGCGGTTTCGGTGTCGTCGGCGGTGCCGGGGGAAAACTTGGGTCGTCGCATGGCGCACTATGATAGGTCTTTGCCCTCGGAGGAGCCCATGAAGTCCCGTCTCTCCCTCGCCGCCCTCGCCCTCTCGGCCACGCTGCTGGTTTCCGGCTGCGGCTACAACGATTTCCAGAGCCTCGACGAAAAGAGCAAGTCGGCCTGGTCCGAGGTGCTCAACCAGTACCAGCGCCGCGCCGACCTGATCCCCAACATCGTCGCCACGGTCAAGGGCGAGGCCAGCTTCGAGCAGGACACGCTGACCAAGGTGATCGAGGCCCGCTCCAAAGCGACGGCGATCCAGATGACACCGGAGATGGTCAACGACCCGGCCGCCATGGCCAAGTTCCAAGAGGCGCAGGCCCAGATGGGCAGCGCGCTCTCGCGCCTGATGGTGGTGGCCGAGCAATACCCCAGCCTCAAGGCCAACCAGGCCTTCAGCGACCTGCGCGTGCAGCTCGAAGGCACCGAGAACCGCATCACCGTGGCCCGCAACCGCTACATCGAGGCGGTGCAGTCCTACAACGTGCTCACCCGCAGCTTCCCGACCAACCTGACCGCCATGGCCTTCGGCTACAAGACCAAGGAAGGCTTCAAGGTCGAGAACGAAGCCGCCATCAGCGCCCCGCCCAAGGTCGACTTCAACAAGCAATGACCGCCCGCGGCTTGCGCGCCCTGTGCCTGGGTGCGCTGTGGTGGATGCTGTCGGCAGCGGTGCTCGCGCAGGGCGTGCTGCCGCTGCCGGCCCTGCACGCGCGCGTCACCGACCAGACCGGCACGCTCGATGCCGCGGCGCTGGCTGCGCTGGAAAGCAAGCTGGCGGCGTTCGAGACCGCCAAGGGCACACAGATCGCGGTGGTGCTGGTGCCGACCACGCAGCCCGAGGACATCGCCGACTACACGCAGCGGCTGGGCGACGCCTGGAAGATCGGGCGCCGCGAGATCGGTGACGGTGTGCTGTTCGTCGTGGCCAAGAACGACCGGCGCGTGCGCATCGCACCGGCCAAGGCGCTCGAAGGCGCCATTCCCGACCTGATGGCGCGCCGCATCATCGACCAGGCGGTGACGCCCGCCTTCCGCCGCAACGACTTTGCCGGCGGCATCCAGGCCGGGGTCGACCAAATCATGGCCAAGGTGTCGGGCGAGAACCTGCCGCTGCCCGATGAGACCGGGTCGGCCGACCCCGGCAGCGGCTTCGCACCGATGGATGTGCTGATCTTCCTGGTGTTCGCCGTGCCCATCGGCTCCGCCATCCTGCGCAGCCTGTTCGGCAACAAGCTGGGCACGCTGCTGACAGGCGCGGGCGCCGGCGGCCTGGCCTGGGTGCTCACGCAGGTGTTCTGGATCTCCGCCGGCGCCGGCCTGCTGGCCATGCTGGCGGCGCTGTTCTTCCAGATGCTGCCGTCCATGCCCTCGTCGGGCCGCGGTGGACGCGGCGGTGGCTGGGGTGGCGGCTCCTCGGGTGGTGGCTGGAGCGGCGGCGGCAGTTCCGGGGGCGGATTCAGCTCGGGCGGCGGCGGTGATTTCGGTGGCGGTGGCGCCTCGGGGAGCTGGTGAGCATGAACAAACTCTTCACCATCCTCAAGCACCGATGGCTCGACAGCAGCGACACGCGCCGGCGTGTGCCCGACGACATGGCGCAGCGGCTGGCCCGCCGCGTCGCCGCCAGCGAAGGCCGTCATTCCGGCGAGATCCGGGTGTGCGTCGAGGCGGCGCTGCCGCTGTCCTATCTCTGGCGCCTGGGCCGCCACACGCCCATGCAGGCCCTGGCGCGGCAGCGCGCGATGAGCTGGTTCGGCCGCCTGCGGGTCTGGGACACGGCCCACAACAACGGCGTGCTGATCTATCTGCTGCTGGCCGAACACTCGATCGAGTTCGTGGCCGACCGTGCGCTGGCGGCGCGCGTCGGGCCCGCGCAATGGCAGGGCATGGTCGACCGGCTGACCGTGCAGCTGCGCGAAGGACGTCTGGAGGACGGGCTGACACAGGCGCTCGAAGAAGTCTCCGCGGTGCTGGTAGAGCACTTTCCCCAGCCGGCCGACGAAGCCAACCCCAACGAGCTGCCCGATCTGGTCGTGCGGGCCTGACGGCCCGGCCCGTCAAGTCTCGGGTTTCGCCCCGCCCCGTGCGGTGCGGTTGTTCATCACCACCTGCAGTTCCTGCTGCAGCGCCTTGTTCATCTGGGCAAAGGTGCGCAGCTTGCGGGTGGTCTCGCGCAGCCGGTCTGCCATGCGCTTGGAGATGGCCAGCAGCAGGCGCGCGCCAACCGCCGGTTCGGCCTTGAGCAGCCGCCGCAGTGCCGACCGCGACAGCACGGCGGCAGCGATGTCGGTGACGGCGGTGCAGGTCGCCGAACGCGGCGAGCCGTCCAGCACACCCATCTCGCCGATCAGGTGCCCCGGTCCGATGATGTTGACGACCAGACTGCCATCGTTGCCCGGGAGCTCGCTCTCGACCGAGATGTCCCCTTCGAGCACCAGCATCATGTAGTCGTTGCCCTTGAGCTCGCCTTCGTGAATGAAGACGGTGCCGGCGGAAATCAGCTGGGGGTGCATGTAGGTGATCACCCGCCGGGCATCGGCCAGCTTGAGCTCATCCAGCGCCGAGGGGGTGACCAGCAGGCGGGCGGCGACCTCTTCGGGTGCCAGGTCCGGTCGTTCGGAGATGGAGGACATGGGGGCTTTGGCGACTCGCTTCACAGGAACAGGATGATTCCACCGTCACTGGCAGGGTGCCAGCCGCGGGCAAAAAAAAACCGGCAGGCGCCGGTTTTTTTCATGAAACGCCAGGGGCGTCTCACTTCTTCTGACGGAACTTGCGCAACGCAGCGATCTGTGCGGCCATGACCGCCAGCTCCGACGTGGCCTTGGCCAAGTCGATGTCGCTCTTGGCGTTCTTGACGGCTTCTTCGGCGGCCTTGCGGGCTTCGGTGGCCTTGGCTTCGTCCAGATCGTGGCCACGGATGGCCGTGTCGGACAACACCGTGATGAGGTGCGGCTGGACCTCGAGGATGCCACCGGCCACGAAGACGAACTCTTCGCCGCCGTCGGCCTTCTCGATGCGCACGGCACCGGGCTTGATGCGGGTGATCAGCGGAATGTGACCGGGCAGGATGCCCAGTTCACCGCTCTCGCCCGGCAGCGCCACGAACTTGGCCTCGCCGGAGAAGATGGACTCTTCGGCGCTGACCACATCGACGCGGATGGTGCTCATAGTTACTCCTGGAAAAGGTGAAAGGGGACTCAGCAGCGCCGGGGCACCCGGTCAGGATGCCCCGCTGGCCGCTCAGGCAACCTTCTTGGCCTTTTCGAAAGCCTCGTCGATCGTGCCGACCATGTAGAAGGCCTGCTCCGGCAGGTGATCGCACTCACCGGCGGTGATCATCTTGAAACCACGGATGGTTTCCGACAGCGGCACGTACTTGCCGGGCGAACCGGTGAACACTTCGGCCACGTGGAACGGCTGCGACAGGAAACGCTGGATCTTGCGGGCGCGGGCCACGGCCAGCTTGTCTTCCGGTGCCAGTTCGTCCATGCCCAGAATGGCGATGATGTCGCGCAGTTCCTTGTAGCGCTGCAGCGTGCCTTGCACGGCGCGGGCGGTTTCGTAGTGGTCCTGGCCCACGACCAGCGGGTCCAGCTGGCGGCTGGTGGAGTCCAGCGGGTCCACGGCGGGGTAGATACCCAGGGCGGCGATGTCACGCGACAGCACCACGGTGGAGTCCAAGTGGGCGAAGGTGGTGGCAGGCGACGGGTCGGTCAAGTCATCGGCCGGCACGTACACGGCCTGGATCGAGGTGATCGAGCCGACCTTGGTCGACGTGATCCGCTCTTGCAGACGGCCCATTTCTTCGGCCAGCGTCGGCTGGTAGCCCACGGCGGAAGGCATACGGCCCAGCAGGGCGGACACTTCGGTACCGGCCAGGGTGTAGCGGTAGATGTTGTCCACGAAGAACAGCACGTCACGGCCTTCGTCGCGGAACGACTCGGCGATGGTCAGACCGGTCAGGGCCACGCGCAGACGGTTGCCCGGGGGCTCGTTCATCTGGCCGTAGACCATGGCAACTTTCGAGTCTTCGAGCTTCTCCAGGTTCACGACGCCGGAGTCGGCCATCTCGTGATAGAAGTCGTTGCCCTCACGGGTACGCTCGCCCACACCGGCGAACACCGACAGACCCGAGTGGGCCTTGGCGATGTTGTTGATGAGTTCCATCATGTTCACGGTCTTGCCCACACCGGCACCACCGAACAGACCCACCTTGCCGCCCTTGGCGAACGGGCAGACCAGGTCAATCACCTTGATGCCGGTTTCCAGCAGTTCCTGCGACGGCGACAGCTCGTCGTAGGCCGGGGCCTTGCGGTGGATGGAGGCGGTCAGGGCCTGGTCAACCGGACCACGCTCGTCGATGGGCGTGCCCAGCACGTCCATGATGCGGCCCAGGGTGGCCTTGCCGACGGGAACCATGATGGGGTTGGCGGTGTTGGTCACCACCATGCCGCGGCGCAGGCCGTCGGACGAACCCAGCGCAATGGTGCGCACGATGCCATCGCCCAGCTGCTGCTGGACTTCGAGGGTCAGCGCGGAGCCTTCCATCTTCAGCGCGTCATAGACGTGCGGCATCTGGTTGCGCGGAAACTCCACGTCCACGACGGCGCCGATGCACTGGACGATCTTGCCTTGTACTTGAGACATGATGGATACCTTCTGTTTTCTCTAGATTCTGTGGAACGTCAAACCGCTGCCGCACCGGCCACGATTTCCGAGAGCTCTTTCGTGATCGCGGCCTGGCGGGTCTTGTTGTAGACCAGCTTGAGTTCGCCGATGACGCTGCCGGCGTTGTCGGTGGCGGCCTTCATGGCCACCATGCGCGCCGATTGCTCCGAGGCCATGTTTTCGGCCACTGCCTGGTACACCTGCGCTTCGACGTAGCGCAGCAGCAGTTCGTCGATGACGGCTGCGGCATCGGGCTCGTACAGGTAGTCCCAGTCACGGCCACCCGCCTGGTCCTGCAGGCTGTCCGAACTCAGGGGCAGCAGCTGCTCCATCACGGCTTCCTGCTTCATCGTGTTGATGAACTTCGTGTAGCACAGATACACCGCATTGACGCGACCTTCGGTGTACGCATCCAGCAGCGCCTTGACCGGGCCGATCAGCTTGTCCAGGTGGGGCGTGTCGCCCAGACCGGTGGCGCTGGAAACGACCTTCGCACCGATGCGGTTGAGGAAGCCCAGACCCTTGTTGCCAATGGCCACGGCTTCGGCGCCCACGCCTTTGGCCTGCAGATCCTTGAGCTGGTTCGTCAGCGCACGCAGCACGTTGGTGTTCATGCCGCCGCACAGACCCTTGTCGGTCGTGACGACGACAAAACCGGCGGTCTTGGCGTCGTTGGGCTTCATGAACGCGTGGGTGTACTCCGGATTGGCCTTGCTCAGGTTGCCGGTGATCTGGCGCACCTTTTCCGCGTAAGGACGGGCCGCACGCATGCGGTCCTGTGCCTTGCGCATCTTGGAGGCGGCCACCATTTCCATGGCTTTGGTGATCTTCTTGGTGTTTTCCACCGATTTGATCTTGCCGCGTATTTCCTTGCCTGCTGCCATTGCTGCTCCTTTATCGGGTCAATGGGCGGTTCAGAACGTGCCGGTTTTCTTGAAGTCGGCGACCGCTGCGGCCAGCTGGGCTTCAGCTTCCTTGTCCTTGTCCAGCGCCTTGCCGGCTTCCATCTTCTGCAGCAGGGCAGCGTGCTTGTCCTTCAGGAAAGCATGCAGGCCGGCTTCGAACGACAGCACCTTCTTGACGTCGATGTCGTCCAGGTAGCCCTTGTTCACGGCAAACAGCGTGGCGGCCATCAGGCTGATGGACAACGGGCTGTACTGGGCCTGCTTCAGCAGTTCGGTCACGCGAGCGCCACGATCGAGCTGCTTGCGGGTGGCTTCGTCGAGGTCGGAAGCGAACTGCGCGAAGGCAGCCAGTTCACGGTACTGGGCCAGGTCGGTACGGATACCGCCGGACTGCTTCTTGATCAGGTCGGTCTGGGCGGCACCACCGACGCGGGACACGGAGATACCGGCGTTGATGGCGGGGCGGATACCGGCGTTGAACAGGCTGGTTTCCAGGAAGATCTGGCCGTCGGTGATCGAGATCACGTTGGTCGGCACGAAAGCGGACACGTCGCCGGCTTGCGTTTCGATGATAGGCAGTGCGGTCAGCGAACCGGTCTTGCCCTTGACTTCACCCTTGGTGAAGGCTTCGACGTAGTCGGCGTTCACGCGAGCGGCGCGCTCGAGCAGACGGCTGTGCAGGTAGAACACGTCGCCGGGGTAGGCTTCGCGGCCTGGCGGGCGGCGCAGCAGCAGCGACACCTGACGGTAGGCCACGGCCTGCTTGGACAGGTCGTCGTACACGATCAGGGCGTCTTGACCGCGGTCGCGGAAGTACTCACCCATCGTGCAGCCGGAGTAGGCCGACAGGTACTGCATGGCAGCGGATTCGGAGGCCGAAGCGGCCACGACGATGGTGTAGTCCATCGCACCGGCTTGCTCCAGAGCACGCACCACGTTCTTGATCGACGAGGCCTTCTGGCCGATCGCGACGTAAACGCAGGTCATGTTCTGACCCTTCTGGTTGATGATCGCGTCGATCGCCACGGCGGTCTTGCCGGTCTGGCGGTCGCCAATGATCAGTTCGCGCTGGCCACGGCCCACGGGCACCATGGAGTCGATCGACTTCAGACCGGTCTGCACCGGCTGGTCCACCGATTTGCGGGCGATCACGCCCGGGGCGACCTTTTCGATCACGTCGGTCAGCTTGGCGTTGACCGGACCCTTGCCGTCGATCGGCTGGCCCAGAGCGTTCACCACACGGCCGATCAGTTCGGGGCCAACCGGCACCGAAAGGATCTGGCCCGTGCACTTCACGGTGTCGCCTTCGGAAATGTGCTCGTACTCACCCAGAATCACGGCGCCGACGGAGTCGCGCTCGAGGTTCAGCGCCAGGCCGAAGGACGGGATGCCGTCCTTGTTGGCCGGGAATTCCAGCATTTCGCCCTGCATCACATCGGAAAGACCGTGCACGCGGCAGATACCGTCGGTCACAGACACCACGGTACCCTGGTTGCGCACATCGCTCGATGCGCCCAGGCCCTCGATGCGGGACTTGATCAGTTCGGAGATTTCAGCGGGATTGAGTTGCATGACTCTTTCCTTCTTTCGTTAAATGGGATGAGGGCGCGCGAGGCAAGCGGGATACCGACGGTCAGGCCGTCAGCGCCACTTTCATTTGTTCCAGACGGGCTTTGATCGAGGTGTCGAGCACTTCGTCGCCCACGACCACCCGGATGCCACCGATCAGCTCGGGCTGCAGCTCGACCTTGAGGTTGAGCTTGCGGCCGAAACGCTTTTCCAGCACGCCCGAGAGGTCGGCCAGCGCAGCGCTGTCGATATCGAATGCGCTGTACACGACCGCATCGGAACTGCCGAGCCGGGCGTTCTTGAGCACACGGAACTGCGCTGCGATTTCGGGCAAGGCAGCAATGCGGCCGTTGTCGATCACGGTGCGCAGGAAGTTCTGGCCCTGAGCGGGCAGAGCATTCTTGAGCACGCCGCTGATGACGCCGAACACCTGCTCGGGGGACGCCTTGGGGCTGTCTGCGAACTGGCGCAGCTGTTCGTTGGCGGCCACGGCGCCCAGCTCGTCGAGCCAGACGGACGCGGCAGCAACGTCAGCGCCGGAAGCCTTGAACAAGGCCTCGGCGTAGGGACGGGCAATGGTTGCAATTTCAGCCATGATCTACCTGTGGATGCCAGCGGTACGGGACAGGAAAGTGGACGCGAGGATCAGAGCTCGGCCTTCAGGCGCCCGAGCAACTCGGCGTGAACGCCGGCGTTGACTTCGCGCTTGAGGATCTGTTCCGCACCCTTGACAGCCAGTGCAGCGACCTCTTCGCGCAGCGATTCGCGCGCCTTGATGACCTGCTGCTCAGCTTCCTGACGGGCGCTGGCCACGATCTTGGCGGCCTCTTCGGTCGCACGGCCCTTGGCCTCTTCGATCAGGATCTGAGCACGACGCTCGGCATCGGCCAGACGCGTGGCAGACTCGTTGCGCGATTTGCTCAACTCTTCTTCCACCCGCTTGTTGGCCACGGCCAGTTCGGACTTGGCCTTCTCGGCCGACGCCAGACCTTCGGAAATCTTCAACGCACGCTCGTCGAGAGCCTTGGCGATCGGAGGCCACACGAATTTCATCGTGAACCAGATCAGGATCGCAAAGACGACGGCCTGCGCAAAGAGGGTTGCATTGATATTCATCGCAACGCCTTTCTGTGTGTTGACAAGAGTGGTGACGCAGCTGCCGCAGGACCCACGGAAACAGGGAGAAAGACCGGCGGGATCACCGGCATTTCAGTAGCCTGCTGCCGAAAGCGGCAGCAAACCGATTAGCCCAGCGTGAAGGGGTTCGCGAAGGCGAACAGCAGGGCGATGGCCACGCCGATCAGGAAGGCGGCGTCGATCAGACCAGCCAGCAGGAACATCTTGGTTTGCAGGT
Source organism: Hydrogenophaga sedimenti (assembly GCF_051857515.1). NCBI lineage: Bacteria > Pseudomonadati > Pseudomonadota > Betaproteobacteria > Burkholderiales > Comamonadaceae > Hydrogenophaga > Hydrogenophaga sedimenti. Next base: position 20,718 of record NZ_JBPZHA010000014.1, on the reverse strand, counting down.
CGTTCATCAGCTCGGGCTGACGTGCACCGGATTCGAGGAACTTGCCGCCCATCATGCCGATGCCGACGGAAGCGCCCAGAGCGCCCAGACCGACGATGAGACCGCAAGCCAGTGCGACGAGACCCAGAACGTTTTCCATGATGACTCCTATGAAATGGAAGTGAGGTGAAAAAGAAAGAAAAGAAACTCAGCGCGCGGAAGGTCCGTGCAACTCAGTGAGCGTCATGCGCCTGACCCAGATAAATCAGGGCCAGCATCATGAAGATGAACGCCTGCAGCGTGATCACCAGGATGTGGAAGATGGTCCACACGGTACCGGCGATGATGTGCCCGACGAAGAACAGGCCACCGCTCAGCGAGAAGGCGGCGAAGCCCCCCAGCAGCGCGATCAGCATGAACACGAGTTCACCGGCAAACATGTTGCCGAACAGTCGCATGCCGTGGGACACGGTCTTGGCGACGAATTCGATCATCTGCATGGCGAAGTTGACAATGCCCAGCAGCAGCGCGAACACCGGATTCTTGCTGGTGCCGAAAGGCGCGGTCACCAGTTCGTGCGTCCAGCCGCCCAGGCCCTTGATCTTCAGGTTGTAGAACAGCACCAGCAGCAGCACCGACATCGACAGGCCCAGCGTGGTGGACAGGTCGGCCGTGGGCACGACACGCAGGTAGGCGTGCTCGGGATCGTGGCCGATCGCGGCGTTGTACTTGCCCCAGAGCATGGGCAGCAGGTCCAGCGGCAGCATGTCCATGAAGTTCATCATGAAGATCCAGCAGAACACCGCCAGCGCCAGAGGAGCCACCAGCTTGCGGCTGTTGGCGTTGTGGATCACGGACTTGGCCTGGTTGTCGACCATCTCGAACAGGATCTCGACCGCAGCCTGGAAGCGGCCCGGCACACCAGCCGAAGCCTTGCGGGCGGCGCGCCACAGGAAGAAGCTCACCAGCGCACCCAGCAGAACGCTGAAGATCACCGAGTCGATGTTGATGATGGAGAAGTCGACGATCGACCCCTGCTTGTGACCCGACGTATTGAGGTGGGTCAGGTGATGGCGGATGTACTCGCCCGGGGTCGGTGAATGTCCTTCAGCAGCCATGTTTGTATGTTTCCGTCAACCGTTTGATTCAACGCCGGGCCTGGATCACGAATCCAAACCAGTACACCTTGAGCACCACCACCAGACCCGCGACCAGCGCGAGCCAGTTGAGATTCGGAACGATCCTGGGAGCGATCCACAACAGGATCACGGTCAGCAGGATCTTCACCCCTTCCCAGAGCACGAAATTCATGAAGACCGTCTCCACCCGCCCCGCCAGATTCCTGGCCAGCGCACTGGAGGTCAGCCCCCAAGCCATCAAGGACGTCGGAAGCGCGGCTGCGGCAGCGCCATACAGCACAGACCAGGCGATCGGGACCTGACGGGTCACGAGACCCACCAGCGCAGCCAGGGACAAGCCCACCAGCCACTGCACCCTCACCACCCGCCACGGAGTCAACTCCGGCTGACTGGCACGCCACTGCTCCGCTTCTTCACGGGTCAGGGGCTTGAACTCGGGCTCTTGCGCCCCATCTTCCCAAGCATCTGCTGTTGTGGCTGCCGTCTCCGGCAACGCAGCCGGGGCATTGTCGACATCCATCTTTACAGTCAGGTTACAAAGGTCGCTGGTCGTCGCAAAGCCAGTGATTATACGTATAAACCCACCCCGGCCGTCAACCGGCCGGCGGTGCGCGGCACTGCGCCGGATAATCCCTTCCATGCTTTCCGACCTCCCCGACACGCTCTGTTTTCTCAACGGCGAGTTCACGCGCGTGCGGGACGCCAGGGTCAGCGTGCTCGACCGCGGATTCATTTTTGGCGACGGCGTGTACGAGGTTCTCCCTGCCTACGCCGGCCGGCTCTTCCGGTTTGAGCAACACATGGACCGGCTCGACCGGTCGCTGGCGGAAACCCGCATTCCGCAACCGTTCGCGCGCAAGCGCTGGCTGGAGATCGCACGGCATCTCATGCATTCGCTGACCTCGTCCACCGGCGCCGCCGACCAGCTGGTGTACATCCAGATCACGCGGGGCGTGGCCCGGCGCGACCATGTCATGCCCGAGGGGCTGACACCGACGGTGTTCGTCATGACCAGCGAGATGAAGCCCCCCTCGATGGCCCAGCGCGCCGACGGCGTGCCCTGCGTCACGGCCGACGATTTCCGCTGGCAGAAGGCCCACATCAAGAGCACCAGCCTGCTCGGCGCGGTGTTCGCGCGCCAGATCAGCGCCGACGCCGGCGCGGTCGAAACCATCATGTTCCGCGACGGCTGGCTCAGCGAGGCAGCGTCCAGCAACGTCTGGGTGGTGCGCGACGGCGTGGTCAGCGGACCACCCAAGGACCACCTGGTGCTGCAGGGCATCCGCTACGACCTGATCGAGGAACTTTGCGCCGAAACAGGCATCCCGTTCCGGTTGCGCCGCATCCCGCGCGAAGACGTGCTGGCGGCCGACGAGCTGATGCTGTCCTCCGCCACCAAGGAGGTGCTGCCTGTCACCCTGCTGGACGACAGACCGGTCGGCACCGGCCGCCCCGGCCCCATCTACCAACGCCTTCATGCCGCCTACCAGGGCGCCAAGACCCGGCAACTGACCTGAGACTCCGCATGGACCTGAACCGACCCATTCCGCCGGACCAATCGCTGATCGAATACCCCTGTCACTTTCCGATCAAGGTGATGGGCGCCAATGTCGACGGCTACGTCACGGCCATGACGCACATCGCCAAGTCCTTCGACCCGGGCTTCGACGCCACGACCATCGAGCTGCGCCCCAGCAAGGCCGGCAACTACATGGGCCTGACGCTCACGGTGTACGTGACCAGCCGCGAGCAGCTCGACGAGCTCTACCGCACGCTGACCACGCACCCGATGGTCAAGGTCGTGCTCTGACGATCCGGCGCCGCCCCATGATCGTCCGCCCGCTCGGTCTGGTCGCGTACCAGCCCACCTACGACGCCATGGTGGCGTTCACCGCGGCGCGCACGCCGGACACGCCCGACGAGCTCTGGGTCTGCGAACACCCGCCCGTGTTCACCCAAGGGCTGGCCGGCCGCGAAGACCACCTGCTGGCGCCGGGCGACATCCCGGTGGTCAAGACCAACCGGGGCGGCCAGGTGACCTACCACGGCCCCGGCCAGGTGGTGGTCTACCCGCTGATCGACCTGCAGCGCGCCGGCTACTTCGTCAAGGAGTACGTCTACCGCATCGAGGAGGCGGTCATCCGCACCCTCGGCCACTTCGGCGTGACCGGGCACCGCGTGGCGGGAGCGCCGGGCATCTACGTGCGGCTGGACGACCCTTTCAGTCATGCGCTGCTGCCCCAGCGCCCGCAGAAACGCGAAGAAGGTTCCCCGCCTCCACAGCCGGACTTCGCCGGCCTGGGCAAGATCGCGGCGCTGGGCATCAAGGTCAGCCGGCACTGCACCTACCACGGCGTGGCGCTGAACGTGACCATGGACCTGCAACCCTTCTGGCGCATCAACCCGTGTGGCTATGCCGGCCTGCAGACGGTCGATCTTTCTACAATCGGGGTTGCCGTTTCATGGGATGAAGCGGCCCAGGTCCTGAGCGAAAAGCTCGGCGCCACCCTCAGCCCCTGAACCCCAACGCGCCACCCGCGCTTCTGCCATGACCCGCCCCGACACCCCCGCGGCCGACGCCAGCCCCACCGTCCGCGACGCCCAGCCCGCCGCCAGCTACGACGCCACCGCCAAGCAGAAGAGCCAGGCCAAGACCGCCCGCATCCCGATCAAGATCGTGCCCGCGGAGGTGCTGAAGAAGCCCGAGTGGATCCGCGTCAAGGCCGGCTCACCGACCACGCGCTTCTACGAGATCAAGGACATCCTGCGCAGCAACAAGCTGGTGACCGTGTGCGAGGAAGCGAGCTGCCCCAACATCGGCGAATGCTTCGGCAAGGGCACGGCCACCTTCATGATCATGGGCGACAAGTGCACGCGCCGCTGCCCGTTCTGCGACGTCGGCCACGGCCGTCCGGACCCGCTGGACGCGGACGAACCCGAGAACCTGGCCAAGACCATCGCCCAGCTCCAGTTGAAGTACGTGGTGATCACCAGCGTGGACCGCGACGACCTGCGCGACGGTGGCGCCGGCCACTACGTCAGCTGCATCCAGCGCACGCGCGAGCTTTCGCCGCAGACCCAGATCGAGGTGCTGGTGCCCGACTTCCGAGGCCGCGACGAGAAGGCACTGGACATCCTGGCCGCCGGCCTGCCCGATGTGCTCAACCACAACCTGGAGACCGTGCCGCGCCTGTACAAGGAAGCGCGCCCGGGCTCGGACTACCAGTTCAGCCTGAACCTGCTCAAGAAGTTCAAGCAGCGCTTTCCCGGCATCCCGACCAAGAGCGGCCTGATGGTCGGCCTGGGCGAGACCGACGAGGAAATCCTGGAAGTCATGCGCGACATGCGCGCACACGACATCGACATGCTGACCATCGGCCAGTACCTCGCCCCCAGCGGCCACCACCTGCCGGTGCGACGCTACGTGCACCCGGACACCTTCAAGATGTTCGAAGCGAAGGCCTACGAGATGGGCTTCACCCACGCCGCCGTGGGCGCCATGGTGCGGTCCAGCTACCACGCCGACCAGCAGGCGCACGGCGTGCTGAACAAGGACTGAGAGGGCCGGCGACTCGCTGTCGGTGCGCCGCTATGGCGCATCCGCAGGCAGCCACGAGCACGAGCACGAGCACGAGCACGAGCACAGTCAGATTCTGGACGACCTCGGAAGCATGCTGAAACCGGAGATCGAAAGCCGCGGTCAGCGCGTGTCCGCCGGTGCCGGTCTGGTGATCGCTCCCATCGACTGCCCTGCCCTGCGCAGCTAGACGCAACGACGCTTGGGCACCCCCTTCAGTGCAACTGCGCGCTAAGGGGCCGCCGGCATCTGAGTTCCATGCTCAGTCCGCACCGGTTGGCGCCATCTGGTCCCAGGCGGCCAGCGCCTCGGCCGTGTACATGAGCGCAGGCCCGCCCCCCATGTACACGCAGACGGTCAGCATTTCCTCCAGTTCGGCACGGGTACAGTTCAGCCGTTGCAAGGCCTTGACATGAAAGCCGATGCAACCCGAGCAACGCTGCGTGATGCCGATCGCCAGGGCGATCAGCTCCTTGTGCTTGGCGCTCACCGCCCCCTCCGCCATCGAGGCCCTGGCCAGCTGGCCGAAACCGGCCATGGCTTCGGGCTGGGACTTGCGCAGCGGTCCCAGTTGCCGGTTGATGTTCTGGATCAGGCTGCTGTGATCGAACGTGCTCATTGTTTGACCTCCAAAATATACCCATGAGAGTATCCTTGAATCCCCGGGCCCACGCATCTGTCCTGCATCAAGGGAGGGGCCGATGAACGCCAACGCCCTGGCACTGGGCGCCATCGTCCTGTGGGCTGCGCTGGCCGCGCTGGGCGTGGCCCTGTCGCATGTGCCGCCCTTCCTCCTGACCGGGCTGTCGCTGCTGATGGGCAGCGCGATCGCCCTGCCGCTTTCGCGTTTCGACTGGCGCCAGTGGAAAGTGCCGGCCAGCACGCTGGCGCTGGGCGTGTACGGCCTGTTCGGCTTCCACTTCCTGCTGTTCATCGCCCTGCGCCACGCACCACCGGTGCAGGCCAACCTGATCAACTACCTGTGGCCGCTGGGCATCGTGGTGATGGCGCCGCTGTTCCTGCCGGACGTGTCGCTCACCCGCCGCCATGTGCTGGCCGCCCTGCTCGGGTTCGCGGGCGCCGCGCTGGCGATCCTGGGCCGTGGCGGTTCGGCCGAGGTGGTCTGGGCCTGGGGCTACATCCCGGCCGCGGCCTCGGCCTTCATCTGGGCCAGCTATTCGCTGCTGACCAAGCGCGTGAAGCCCTTTCCCACCGCCGCGATCGGCAGCTTTGCCCTCGCCTCGGGTTTGTTGTCGCTGGTCTGCCACTGGTGGCTGGAACCGGCCACGGCACTGTCGACGCGCGACCTTCTGCTGATCGCCGTGCTGGGGCTGGGGCCGCTGGGTGGCGCGTTCTTCCTCTGGGACGCCGCGCTCAAGCGCGGCGACGCGCGGCAGATCGGCGTGCTGAGCTTCCTCACGCCGCTGCTGTCGACGCTGACGCTGCTGCTGGTGCGGGGAGAAATGCCCGGTATCCCGGTGGTGGTGGCCGCCGCCATGATCATCGGCGCGGCGGTGCTCGCCACGCGCCGCTGATCAAGGCGGGTTCAGTCCGCCATCAGCGCGGCCGGGTCTTCGGCCGCAAGCACGCTCTGCGCCCAGGTCGCCAGCTTGCCGGTGTCGCAGCGCAGGATCTGCTGCTTGACCGCCAGGATCTGCGAGGGGTGCATCGAGAAGCTGCGCAGGCCCAGGCCGAGCAGCAGGCGCGTCATGCCGACATCGCCCGCCATTTCGCCGCACACGCTCACGCTCTTGCCCTGCGCCCGCGCCTGAGCGATGGTGTTGGCCACCAGGTGCAGCACGGCCGGATGCACCGGGTCGTAGAGATGCGCCACGGCCTCGTCGGCGCGGTCGATCGCCAGCGTGTACTGGATCAGGTCGTTGGTGCCGATCGACAGGAAGTCGAAATGGCGCAGGAACAGCGGGATCGTCAGCGCCGCCGCCGGCACTTCGATCATCGCGCCCAGGCGCACCGGGCCATGCACCGCGCCCTGGGTGTCGAGTTGCGCCCGCGCCTTGTCGACCAGCGCCAGCGTCTGGCGGATTTCGCTGGCGTGCGCCAGCATCGGAATCAGCAGGTTGATCGGCCCCAGCGCCGCCGCGCGCAGGATGGCGCGCAGCTGGGCCAGGAACATGGCCGGATCGGCCAGGCTCCAGCGGATCGCCCGCAGGCCCAGCGCCGGATTGAGGTGGTCTTCGCCGGAGCGCACCGGCGTGCGGTCCAGCGGCTTGTCGGCCCCCACGTCGACGGTGCGGATCGTGACCGGCAGCCCCTGCATGCCTTCGACCGCGCTGCGGTAGGCGGCGTACTGCTCTTCTTCGTCGGGCAACTTGCCGTTGCGCCCCATGAACAGGAATTCGGTACGGAACAGGCCCACGCCGACCGCGCCGGCCTTGAGTGCCCCGACGGCGTCCGACGGTTGCTCGATGTTGGCCAGCAGCTCGATCTTCTGGCCGTCCAGCGTGACGGCCGGCGTGTTCTTCAGGCGCGACAGGCGCTCGCGCTCGACCTCGCCCTGGCGCTGCTTGAAACCGTATTCGGCCAGTAGGATCGGCGAAGGATCGACCACCACCACACCGGCGTCGCCGTCGATGATGACCCAGTCGTCCTGGTTGATCAGGTGGCTGGCCGAGCGCGCGCCGACCACCGCCGGGATGTCCATGCTGCGCGCGACGATGGCCGTGTGGCTGGTCTTGCCGCCCACGTCGGTCACGAACCCGGCGAACACGCTCTGCTTGAACTGCAGCATGTCGGCCGGCGACAGGTCGTGCGCGATCAGCACCAGCGGCACGTCGACCGACGGGTCGAACAGCGCGCCCGCGTCGCCGGAGCCGGCCGTCGCGGCAGCAGGCGCCGCCACCGGCGACACCACCCCGCGCATCATGCGCAGCATGCGCTCGACCACCTGCTCCAGGTCGGCCTTGCGCTCGCGCAGATACGGGTCTTCCATCTCGTCGAACTGGCGCGCGATCACCTCCAGCTGGGTGGTCAGCGCCCACTCGGCGTTGTAGTGGCGGTCGACGATCCAGTGTTTCACGCCGCTGGTGAGCTGCTCGTCCTGCAGCAGCATCAGGTGCACGTCCAGCAGCGCGCTCAGCTCGGGGTGCGCGTCGTGCGAACCCAGTTCACCCAGGCTCGCCTGGACCTTCTCGATTTCTTCGACGACTCCGTTGCGCGCCTGGCGCAGCCGTTCGATCTCGGCCTCGACCTGGTCCTGCTTGACGAAGTAGTGCGCGACGTCCATGCGGCTGGACGCCACGATCACGGCCCGCCCGATGGCGATGCCCCGGGAAACGGCGAGACCGTGAACGGTGAAGCTCATTCGCCTTCGCCGAATTTGTCGTTGATGAGGGCGAGGATGGCGTCCATCGCCGCCTGCTCTTCCGGCCCGTTGGTCTCGATCTCGACCTGGCTGCCCAGCCCGGCCGCCAGCATCATCACGCCCATGATGCTCTTGGCGTTGATGCGCCGGTCGCCCTTGGACATCCACACTTCGCAGTTGTGGCTGCCGGCCAGCTTGGTGAGCTTGGCCGAAGCGCGGGCATGCAGCCCGAGCTTATTGCTGATGGTCACGGTGGTCTTGATCATGTGTCTGTCTTCTCGCCTGATTTTGTGGTGCGGTCACCGCCACCTGGATCACGCCCTGCGTGGCCCCGATCATGGCGCGCGAAACCAGCGCGTCCAGCGATTCGTGCCGGTAGGACACGGTGCGCAGCAGCATCGGCAGGTTGACGCCTGCGATCAGCTTGGAACGCACACCGTCGACGAGCTTGTGCGCGACGTTGCAGGGCGTCGCACCGAACACATCGGTCAACACCAGCACCTGCGGCGTGTCCAGCTGTTTGACCAGCACGCGCGCCTGGGCCAGCGATTCTTCCGGCGGGGCATTGGGCAGGACATCCAGGGCCGACACCGCGTTGGCGCTGTCGGGGAACACGTGCAGCACGCAGGACCGGAGGGCCGACGCGAGCGGAGCGTGTGCGACGATGAGGATGCCGTTCATGGCGCGAGTTTATCCCGCTGCTCTGGCGGGCTGGCGCAGATGCGCGCGCAGAAACAGCCCATAGGCGGTCACACCACACAGACCGAACACCGCGACCGCGCCGCGAAAGCGCGCCACCGTGTCCCAGCCCAGCAGCGCGAACACGTCGATGAGGCCGCCGATCGCCCACTGCACGGCGAACACGCCGGCGAAGATGACCAGGTTGTAGGCCGACAGCGCACGTCCCGCCGCGGCCGCCGGCAGGGCCAGCGCCACCGCCGGCTGCGACAGCGAGACAAAGGTGCTGCTCACACAGAACGCCGCCCACAGGGGCCAGCCCGCCCCCGGCCCCATGGCCACGATCGCCGCCAGCGCCACGAAGCTCAGCGGCAGCCCCCAGGCGATCAGCCGCTCGGCGCGGATGCCGCGCTGCGCCAGCCGTGGATTGAGCAGCCCCCAGAGCCAGAAGCCCAGCAGCATGCACAGGTTGATCGCAAACAGCCCACGGGCGGCCTGCGCTGCCGTGTACCCCGCGACCTGCACCATCCACGGCCCGGCCCACAGGGTCTGCACCGCCACCATGCCGCCGTAGTTGACGAAGCCGATGGGCAGCATCTGGCGGAAGTACGGATGGCGCCAGATCACGCCGTAGCCGGGCGTCTGTGCCGGCCTGGCACCCGGGGACGGCGGAGGCATGCGCCAGTGCGGCACCAGCAGGAACAACCCGAGCATGGACAGCAGCACGAGTGCGGCCAACAGCCAGAACAGCCCGCGCCAGCCGATCATCGGCATCAGCCATTGCACCGGCAGCGTCGACGCCACCATGCCCAGCGAGCCGGTCATCAGCATCCAGGAGTTGGCGCGCATCTGCGTGGCCGGCGACAGCCAGCGGCGGTAGCCCGTGAGCGGCGCCATCAGGCAGGCGCTCACGCCCATGCCGGTGAGCGCCCGCGCAGCCAGCAATCCGGCAAAACTGGTGGCCGAGGCGAAGGCCGCGCAGCCCAGCACCGCGACCCCGAGAAACGCCAGGATCACGCGCCGCGGACCGAAGCGGTCCAGCCACGCCCCCAGCGGCAGCTGGGTCAGCGCAAAACCGAAGAAGTAGCCACCGGCCAGCAGGCCGAGATCCCGCGCCTGCAGCGACAGCTCGGCACTGAGCACCGGCGAGAGCGTGGCAGTGACGGCGCGGATCAGCGCCGAAAGAAAGTAGGCCAGTGCGAAGGACAGGAACACCGCGACCGCGGTGCGCGGCGACAACCGGTCGATGGCCCCAGGCGCCACGGCGCCGCTCATGGCGCAGGCAACTTCAGGCCACCAAAGAATGTCTCGATCGCTTCGCCGTTCAGGCGGGCGCCGTAGACCGCCGCCTGGAACACCTGCGTACCGTGCGCGAAATACACGGTGCGGGACGACACGGCCTGGCCCTGCGGATCGGTGCCCTGGGCTTGCACGCCCTGCGCCTGCGGCACGCCAGCCACCGCGACCGGCCAGTTCAGCGCCGCATCGTCCGGCGATGTGACCGTCACCCGCAGGGTCTGCAGGCTCGCCAGGCGCCAGGCGGCCAGCGCCACCGGAACCTGCGCCGGCTGCCCGACATCGGCCCAGGCCAGTGCGAATCTCAGGCCACCCGTTTCGCAGCTGTGCATGTGCAGCTCCACCGGCGTGCCCAGCATCGGCACCGGCCGGGTCGCACTCTCGGGTTTGCAGGGCATCATGGCCTGCAATGCCGTGCCCTCCACGGACCAGGCGCGCCAGTTGAAGGTCGGGCTGCAGGCGCCCAGAACCAGCAGCACCGCCAGGCCGGCGGCGCGAACAGAGTGCAGCAACGGAGTCTCCGGAATGCGCGGCAGCATGGCGCCACCGCGGCGGGCACAATGGCCCGATGAATGCTCTGGATGGTATCCGCATACTCGATTTGTCCCGTGTGCTCGCCGGGCCCTGGTGCACGCAGACGCTGGCCGACCTGGGCGCCGACGTGGTCAAGGTCGAGCGACCGCCCGGCGCCAATCACCCCGGCGGCGACGACACCCGCGGCTGGGGACCGCCCTTCCTGAAAGGCCGCGACGGCACCGACACCGCCGAGGCGGCCTACTACCTGGGCGCCAACCGCAACAAGCGCTCCGTCACCTGCGACATCGCCACGCCCGAGGGCCAGGCGCTGGTCCGCGAACTGGCGACCAAGGCCGACGTGTTCGTCGAGAACTACAAGGTCGGCGACATGGCGCGCTACGGGCTCGATTTCGACAGCCTGCACGCGCTCAACCCGAAGCTCGTCTACTGCTCCATCACCGGCTTCGGCCAGACCGGCCCGTACAAGGACCGCGCGGGCTACGACTACGCGATCCAGGGCATGGGCGGGCTGATGAGCGTGACCGGCGAGCGCGACGACCTCCCGGGCGGTGGCCCGCAGAAGGTGGGCGTGGCGGTGGCCGACCTGTTCACCGGCCTCTACGCCACGGTCGCCATCCAGGCCGCGCTGCGCCACGCCGAACGCACCGGCGAGGGCCAGCACATCGACATGGCCCTGCTGGACACCCAGGTCGCCATGCTCGCCAACCTGGGCGCCAACTACCTAGTGCGCGGTCGCGAAGAAGGCAAGGTGCCCGGCCGCGCCGGCAACGCCCACGTCAACATCGTGCCCTACCAGGTGTTCGAGGTCGCCCCCGACGCGCAAGGCCAGCCGCAGCACATCATCCTGGCCGTGGGCAACGACGGCCAGTTCGCCAAGTTCTGCGAAGTGGCCGGGCAGCCCGAACTGGCGACCGACGGGCGTTTTGCCCGCAACCAGAACCGGGTGCGCCACCGCGCCGTCCTGGTGCCGCTGCTGGAAGCCATCTTCAAGACCCGCGGCAAGGCCGACTGGCTGTCGGCCCTCGAAGCCGCCAAGGTGCCCTGCGGCCCGATCAACAGCCTGGCCGAGGTGTTTGCCGATCCGCACGTGCTCGCGCGCGGCATGGTCCACCGCTGGGAAGGGGAGCAGGCCCACCCGCTGGCCGACCAGGTCGATCTCGTGGCCAGCCCGATCAGGCTCAGCGCCACGCCGGTGCGCAGCCAGCGCCCGCCCCCGCTGCTCGGTGAACACCAGGCCGAGGTGCTGGCCGACTGGCTGGGACACCGGTGAATGGCGCGCGATTTGTCCTTCGCGTTGAACTCTCCGACAATAGGCGACTCACACCGGGACACCCGATGTTCCGCACACCCATGAAGCGCCTGTCCATTTCCCGCCGCCGTTCGCTGCTGTCCCTGTCCGCCCTGCTCGGCGTTGCCACCCTGGGCCTCGCGGCCTGTGCGGGTGGCGACCAGGCGCCGGCGTCCAAATTCGTCCTGCTGGACGGCTCGACCACCACCACCGAGCAGCTCAAGGGCAAGGTGACCCTGGTCAACTTCTGGGCCACCACCTGCACCACCTGCGTGAAGGAAATGCCTTCCATGGTGGACACCTACAAGAAGTACCAGGGCAAAGGACTGGAAACCATCGCGGTGGCGATGAGCTACGACCAGCCGGCCTGGGTGGTCAACTATGCGCAGTCCCGGCAGCTGCCTTTCAAGGTCGCGCTGGACAACACGGGCGAGCTGGCCAAGAACTGGGGCGATGTGAAGCTGACCCCGACCACCTACCTGGTCGACAAGCAGGGGCGCATCGTCAAACGCTTCGTGGGCGAACCCGACTTCCCGGCCCTGCATGCGCTGATCGAGGATCTGCTGGCCAAGGGCTGACCACCGCCGACGCTCCAAGCAAAAAAGGGCTGGCACCCGAAGGTGTCCAGCCCTTTTTGTTGAGCAGAAATTCCAAGAAAGTATCTGCTCACTCCTTGCGGAAGGTATCGTGGCAAGCCTTGCAGGTTTTCGCCGTTTCACCGAATGCCTTCTTCAGATTGTCCAGGTTGCCGGTCTTGGCCGCCGCGTTCAGCGAGGCGGTGTTTGTCACCAGGTCGTCCGAGGTTTTCTTGAACTTGGCGCCGTCGGACCAGATTTCCGGCTTGGCGCGGGTCTCCCCCTTGTCCGTGCCCGCGCCGAAGGCCGCCCAGGGCAACCGGCTCAGCTCCTCCACGAATGCCGCGTTCTCGGCGGCCACTTTCGCGTCGAACGGCGCCTTGTCGCTGGCCATGGCACCGATGCGACCGATGTGCGCCGACATCAGCGTCATGACGGCCTTGCGGTACTTCACGGCGTCTTCCGGTTTCTGGAACTGGGCCATGGCCGGCACCGACAGCGTGGACACGGTGACGGCGAGCGCGAGAGATGCGAACAGCTTCATGAAGGGACTCCTGAGCGATGGTGTAAATGAATGGGAACCCGTAGCGTCGGCTACCTGGTGCCGGAGCCTATGTCGTGGGAAAAAGTTCCACAGGAACCCGGTTCCGTGTATCGTCTCTATCCGTTTTCAGTGTTTACACCTAGGCTGAACATGCACACCGTCCGTGTCTGGGACCTTCCCACCCGCCTCTTCCACTGGGCCCTCGTGGCCTGTGTCGTCGGCCTGGTGATCACGGCCAATGTGGGCGGCCCCTGGATGGACTGGCATGGCCGCCTGGGGCTCACCGTGCTCAGTCTGCTGCTGTTCCGCATCGTCTGGGGGTTTGTCGGCGGCCACTGGTCCCGCTTTCGCAGCTTCCTGTACGGACCGTCGACCGTGTTCGCCTATCTGCGCGGCGAGGCCCGCCCCGAGCACCGCGTCGGCCACAACCCGCTGGGCATGCTGTCGGTGCTGGCGCTGCTGTCCATCCTGCTGCTGCAGGTCGGCACCGGCCTGTTCAGCGACGACGAGATCGCGTTCACCGGCCCGCTGGCCAGCCTGGTGTCGGGCGACACCGTCAGTCTGGCCACGAAGTACCACAAGTCGGTCGGCAAGCTGCTGGTGCTCCTTCTTGTGGTCCTGCATCTGGCCGCCATCGTGTTCTACAGGCTGGTGAAGAAGGACAACCTGATCCGTCCCATGGTGCTGGGCGACAAGCAGGTCGATGTCCCGCTGCCCAGCGCCGCGGATTCGGCCGGGTCGCGCCTGCTGGCGCTGGTGGTGTGGGCGCTGTGTGCGGTGGCGGTCTACGGTCTGGCGGGACTGGGGCAGTCTGCCGGCGGATGACCGGTCAGCGCCTGCGGGGACACGCTGTCGTATATTCCTTGGCCGAACCGCTTTCTTCGCGCCCCGATGTCCGAACCACGCGCCGCCACCGTCTCACTGATTGAAGTCCGCACCCCGCAGCAGGTGGATGCGATCCGGGCCCTGTTCCTGGAATACCAGGCGAGCCTGGGCATCGACCTTTGTTTCCAGGGCTTCGACCAGGAACTGGACGGCCTGCCCGGAGACTACGTGGGCCCCTCGGGCGGATTGCTGCTGGCCGAGGTCGACGGACAGGCTGCGGGCTGCTGCGCATTCCGGCCGCTGGTCAACAGCGACCATCTGGACGCCTGCGAAATGAAGCGCCTGTTCGTGCGGCCCGGCTTCCGCGGCCTGGGACTGGGCCGTCAACTGGTCGATGCCATCGTGCTGGCCGCCCAGCAGGCCGGCTACACCACCATGTTGCTCGACACGCTGAGCGACATGGAATCCGCCCGCGCGCTCTACCAGGAAGTGGGCTTTGTCGAGACCGAACCCTACTACCACAACCCCCTCGCCGGCGCCCACTACCTCAAGCTGGACCTGCGTTCGCCCGCCCCGGGCACCGCATGAAAAAAGGGCGGCCGCCCGCAGGCAGCCGCCCTCTTCACGAACAGGCCCAGGCGCCCGTCAGACACCGGCCTTGGCCTGCGCCAGCAAGGTCGCCGCGTCGCTCACCTCGAACTTGCCGGGACCTTCGACGTTCAGGGTCTTCACCACGCCGTCCTTGACCAGCATGGAATAGCGGTTGCTGCGAAGACCCAGGCCCTTGCCCGTCAGATCCAGGGTCAAGCCGGTGGCCTTGGCGAACGCCGCATCACCATCGGCCAGCATGCGCACCTTGGTGCCAGTCTTCTGGTCACGCGCCCAGGCACCCATCACAAAAGCGTCGTTCACGCTCAGGCACCAGATCTCGTCCACGCCTGCGGCCTTGAGTGCATCGAACTGCTCCACATAGCCAGGCACGTGCTTGGCCGAGCAGGTGGGCGTGAAGGCGCCCGGCAGCGCGAACAGCGCAATCGTCTTGCCGCTGCTTGCCTTGTGCGTGTCCACCGGGTTCGGCCCGATGCTGCAGCCATTGCCTTCGACTTCGACGTATTCCATCAGCGTGGTCGCCGGAATTTTCTCGCCAACCTGAATCATGTGTTCTCCTCGGGGTGTGATGGCCTGCCGGCCGGAACCGGTGCCAGATGAGCAGGCCCGGAAATGAAAAAAGCGACCGAGAATTCTCGGTCGCTTCCTTGTTTCGCGCTGAGACCAGCGTGAACAGGCTTACACCACGGCGGCCTTTTGAACCAGACGGGTAGCCACCCAGTTCTTGGTCTTGGACAGCGGGCGGCTTTCGGTGATCTCGACGATGTCACCGGCCTTGTACTCACCCTTTTCGTCGTGGGCGTGGTACTTGCTCGACTTGGCCACGATCTTGTCGTAGAGCTCGTGCTTCACACGGCGCTCGACGAGCACGGTCACGGTCTTGGCGCGCTTGTCGCTGACGACTTTGCCGATCAGGGTGCGCTTGAGGGATGTTTTGGCTTCCGTCATGACTTCACTCCTTACTTGGCAACGCGTTGCTTCTCGGCCAAGATGGTCTTGGCACGAGCGATGGCGCGGCGGGTATCGCCCAGCGTGGCGGTGTTGTTGAGTTGTTGCGTGGCCTTCTGCATGCGCAGGCCGAAATGGGCCTTCTGCAGAGACTTCACTTCGGCTTCCAGGCCGGCCACATCCTTCTGGCGCAGTTCAGCAGCTTTCATCTATGTTCTCCTGAATTACTGACCCAGCATGCGTGCCACGAAAGTGGTGCGCAGGGGAAGTTTGGCGGCGGCCAGGGCGAAGGCTTCACGAGCGAGTTGCTCGGGCACGCCCACGATTTCGTACAGCACCTTGCCGGGCTGGATTTCAGCCACGTAGTACTCCACGGAACCCTTGCCGTTGCCCATACGGACTTCGGCAGGCTTCTGGGAAATCGGCTTGTCCGGGAACACGCGGATCCAGATGCGGCCACCACGCTTGACGTGGCGGGAAATCGCACGGCGTGCGGCTTCGATCTGGCGGGCCGTCAGACGGCCGCGATCGGTGGACTTCAGACCGAAGTCGCCAAAGGCCACGGTGGCGCCGCTGGTGGCGACGCCCGTGTTGCGACCTTTTTGCTCTTTACGGTACTTGCGGCGAGCGGGTTGCAGCATGTTTATTCTCCTTTGCCGTCCGCAGGTGCCCCTGCGGGTGCGTCTTTGCGAACGCGCTTAACGGCGGGTTTGTCGGTGGCCTCGGCGGGCTTGTCGGCACCATCGGCCGGGGCGGCATTGCCACCGCGACGCACAGCGGCGCGGGCAGCAGGGCCGGCCGGACGCTCACGGCGCGGACCGCGGGGACGGCGCTCTTCTTCCGGACGCGGGGTTTCCACGGCGGGCAGATCGTTGCGACCCAGGGTGTCACCCTTGTAGACCCAGACCTTGACGCCGATGACGCCGTAGGTGGTCTTGGCTTCCGAGGTGCCGTAGTCGATGTCGGCGCGCAGGGTGTGCAGGGGCACACGGCCTTCGCGGTACCACTCGGTACGGGCGATTTCGATGCCGTTCAGGCGGCCGGCAGACATGATCTTGATGCCCAGGGCACCCAGACGCATGGCGTTCTGCATGGCGCGCTTCATGGCGCGGCGGAACATGATCCGCTTTTCGAGCTGCTGGGTGATCGAATCGGCGATCAGCTTGGCATCGATTTCGGGCTTGCGCACTTCCTCGATATTCACAGCGACCGGCACGCCGAGCTTGGCGGCCAGATCCTTCTTCAGCTTCTCGATGTCCTCACCCTTCTTGCCGATCACCACGCCCGGACGTGCCGAGTAGATGGTGATGCGGGCGTTCTTGGCGGGGCGCTCGATCACGACGCGCGAGACGGCGGCGTTCTTCAGCTTGCCCTTGAGGTATTCGCGAACCTTGATGTCTTCGGCCAGCATGCCGGCGAAGTCACGGTTGCTGGCGTACCAGCGGCTGGCCCAGTTGCGGGAAACTGCGAGGCGGAACCCGGTGGGGTTGATTTTCTGTCCCATATGTCCTCTGACCTCTTCAGTTGCCAACCGTCACGTAGATGTGACACGTGGGTTTGCTGATGCGGTTGCCGCGGCCTTTGGCGCGGGCCGAGAAACGCTTGAGTGTGGCGCCTTGCTCGACGTAGATCGTTTTCACGAACAGTTCGTCGATGTCGGCACCATCGTTGTGTTCAGCGTTGGCGATGGCCGAGTCAAGCGCTTTCTTGACAATGCCGGCGGCCTTCTTCTGCGTGAACGCCAGGATGTTCAGCGCCTGGTCGACCTTCTTGCCACGAATCAGGTCGGCCACGAGACGGCCTTTGTCCACCGACAGGCGCACGCCGCGAACGACGGAGCGGGTTTCTGTGCTCATGGTTGGTCCTTACTTCTTGGCTTTCTTGTCGGCCGGATGGCCTTTGAACGTGCGCGTCAGCGAAAACTCGCCGAGCTTGTGTCCCACCATCTGGTCGGTGATGTACACAGGCACGTGCTGCTTGCCGTTGTGCACGGCGATCGTCAGACCGATGAATTCGGGCAGGATCATGGAGCGGCGCGACCAGGTCTTGACCGGCTTCTTGTCCTTGGTGGCCACAGCCTTTTCAACCTTGGCCATCAGGTGATGGTCAATGAAGGGGCCTTTTTTGAGTGAACGAGTCATTTCTTCAACCCCTTACTTCTTGCGACGCGAGACGATCATCGACTGCGTGCGGCGGTTGTTGCGGGTGCGGTAACCCTTGGTCAGGTTGCCCCACGGATCCACCGGAGCGCGGCCTTCGCCGGTCTTGCCTTCACCACCACCGTGCGGGTGGTCGATCGGGTTCATTGCGGTACCACGCACGGTCGGGCGGATGCCCATGTGGCGCTTGATACCAGCCTTGCCGATCTGGCGCAGGCTGTGCTCGGTGTTGGAGACTTCACCGATGGTGGCGCGGCAATCCACGTGGATCTTGCGCACTTCACCCGAGCGCATGCGCACCTGGGCGTAGATGCCTTCGCGAGCCAGCAGCACGGCGGAAGCACCAGCGGAACGGGCGATCTGGGCGCCCTTGCCGACTTGCAGCTCGATGCAGTGGATCGTCGAACCGACGGGAATGTTGCGGATCGGCAGGGTGTTGCCCACACGGATCGGCGACTCGGAACCGGACAGCAGCGTGGCACCGACTTCAACGCCACGGGGGGCGATGATGTAGCGGCGCTCGCCGTCGGCGTAACACAGCAGCGCGATGTGCGCCGTGCGGTTCGGGTCGTACTCGATGCGTTCGACCTTGGCCGGAATGTTGTCCTTGTTGCGACGGAAGTCGACCACGCGGTAGTGGTGCTTGGCACCGCCGCCCTTGTGGCGAACCGTGATGTGGCCGTTGTTGTTGCGGCCGGACTTCTGGTGCTGGGGTTCCAGCAGCGGCGCGAAACCGTCACCCTTGTGCAGGTGTTCGCGCGTGACTTTCACCATGCCGCGACGGCCTGGCGAAGTCGGTTTCATCTTGATCACTGCCATGATTAGGCCTCCCCACCGAAGTTGAGTTCCTGACCCTCGACCAGCGTGACATAGGCCTTGCGCACATGGTCGCGGCGACCCACGGTCTTGCCGAAGCGCTTGGTCTTGCCCTTTTGGTTGAGCACGGACACGCCCTTGACCTGGACCTTGAACATCAGTTCAACGGCGGCCTTGATTTCGGGCTTGGTGGCGTCCTGCAGCACCTTGAACAGCACAGCATTGGACTGCTCGGCGGCTTGGGTGGCCTTTTCCGACACGATCGGTGCCACGAGCACCTGCATCAGACGGCCTTCGTCGTATTTCGTGACGCTCATGCGAACATCTCCTTGAGCTGGTCGATGGCACCCTTGGTGACCAGCACCTTCTTGTAGTGCACCAGCGACACCGGATCGGCGTAACGCGGCTCGACCACGAGCACGTTGGCCAGATTGCGCGAAGCCAGATACAGGTTCTCGTCGACTTCTTCGGCAATCACCAGAACATTGTTCAGGTTCATGGCCTTGAACTTGGCGGCGAGCTGCTTGGTCTTGGGCGAATCCACCTTGATGGAATCGACCACGGCCAGGCGGCCTTCACGGACCAGTTGCGAGAAGATGGACGCCATGCCGGCGCGGTACATCTTCTTGTTGAGCTTCTGGGTGAAGTTTTCGTCCGGGCTGTTCGGGAAGATGCGGCCGCCCCCACGCCACAGCGGCGAGGAAGTCATACCGGCACGTGCGTTGCCCGTGCCCTTCTGCTTGAACGGCTTCTTGGTCGAGTGCTTGACCTGTTCACGGTCTTTCTGGGCACGCGTACCTTGACGGGCGTTGGCCTGATAGGCCACCACGAGTTGGTGGATCAGGGATTCGTTGTAATCGCGACCGAAGATGGTTTCGGGCACATCCAGCTTGGACGCGGCCTGACCCTGGTCGTTCAGGAGTTCAACTTGCATCAGTTAGCTCCCTTCTTGGCCTTGACGGCGGGACGGACGGTCAGGAAACCGCCGTTGGCGCCAGGCACGGCACCACGGATCATCAGCAGCTGACGGGACTCGTCGACGCGGAAGATGTCCAGGTTCTGGATGGTCTTGGTCTGATCGCCCATGTGGCCGGTCATCTTCTTGCCCGGGAACACGCGACCCGGATCCTGGGCCATGGAGATCGAGCCCGGCACGTTGTGCGAACGGCTGTTGCCGTGCGACGCGCGCTGCGAGCTGAAGTTGTGGCGCTTGATGGTGCCGGCGAAGCCTTTACCGATCGAAGTGCCCTGCACGTCGACCTTCTGGCCGGCGGCAAAGATGGCGTTGGCGGCCACGGTAGCGCCCGGCTGGTACTGGGCAGCCACGTCGGCGGCAACGCGGAATTCCTGGATGATTTCACCCGCTTCGACACCGGCCTTGGCCAGGTGGCCCGCGATGGGCTTGGTGACGCGGGAGGCGCGGCGCTGGCCAAAAGTGACCTGCAGCGCGTCGTAGCCATCGTTGGCTTGGGTTTTGACTTGCGTCACGCGGTTGTTCGACACATCGACCACCGTGACAGGCACTGCGTCCCCGTCATCGGTGAACAGACGCATCATGCCCACCTTGCGACCCAACAACCCGAGGGAGTTGCTAAGACTCATTGTTTTCTCCGTTCCCGACTGCAATTGGCCGGGGCTGATGTTTGACCCGATCACCCGAAGGCAACCAGGACGGGAATGCGACCCTGAACATTTTCATGAACCGGACCGACAAACGAAAATTTCGGGCCAAGAGCCCGAAAAGCCCGCCAGTATAACCGGCGGGCCCGATCATGGCAAGCCCGGACTTTCGCCCCGGCCCGCCACAGTCATCACTGCAGCTTGATTTCGACGTCCACGCCGGCCGGCAGGTCCAGCTTCATCAGTGCGTCCACCGTCTTGTCGGTCGGGTCGACGATGTCCATCAGACGCTGGTGGGTGCGGATTTCCAGCTGGTCGCGCGAGGTCTTGTTGACGTGCGGCGAACGCAGGATGTCGAAGCGCTTCATGCGGGTCGGCAGGGGCACGGGGCCCTTGACGATCGCGCCGGTGCGCTTGGCGGTGTCAACGATTTCGGCGGCAGAGGTGTCGATCAGCTTGTAATCGAAGGCCTTCAGACGGATGCGGATCTTTTGCTTGGAAGACATGTGTGTGCTCCTTAGGCAATGATCTTGGCAACCACGCCGGCGCCGACGGTACGGCCGCCTTCACGGATGGCGAAACGCAGACCTTCTTCCATGGCGATCGGGGCGATCAGCTTGACCGTGATCGACACGTTGTCACCAGGCATGACCATTTCCTTGCCTTCGGGCAGCTCGATGGCACCGGTCACGTCCGTCGTGCGGAAGTAGAACTGCGGGCGGTAGTTGTTGAAGAACGGCGTGTGACGGCCACCTTCGTCCTTGGACAGCACATACACCTCACCGGTGAAGTGCGTGTGCGGCTTG
>NZ_JBPZHA010000013.1:0-139576 GCF_051857515.1 Hydrogenophaga sedimenti | reverse complement strand
CCCGGTGCTCCAGGACCATGCGAACGGCACGCTCGCGCACTTCTGGTGAAAACTGGTTCGACTTCTTGCTCATGGCTCTATCCTCTCAGGGAAAAGAGCCTCCTCAAAACCCGGGGCGGTTCAGTGCCTTTCGGCAATGGGAGTCGCAAACCCCTTCCGAGTGGCGCGCTGCACACGCTGCTGAGTGTCACGCGGGCAACTAAGAGAGTTCCTATGAACCCCACCGAAACCTTTGCACCACTGCAGGCTCTGATTCGTGAATATTTCAAAGGCGAGTACAACGAAATGCTGCTCATCTTCGCGGGCTCAGCTGCGTTGACCTGCATTGCCGTTTGGCTCTGGGTTACGACGCACTCCGGTTTTGCCGTGGGGTTCGGCATCACCGTCTTGGCAACTGCGATGCTGCTGTGTGGAACGGCAACATCGCTGCTTGTACGGGACAAGGGCTTGGTCGAAGAACTGACCTTGAGTATCGGCAAACCTCAACAGAGCCAGGTGTTAGCCAAAGAGCGAGCACGCATAGAGGTTGTGTTATCAAAGTATAGGTATTACCGCTACAGCGCGGCAGTGCTAGCGGCCGTGAGTGTGTTGGGCCTGCTGCTTACAAGCAGAGGCTGGGTGCACGGCGTCGTGGCAGGATTGCTTCTACTGGTGGTCGCGCAGGTCGTCATCGACCACTTTTCGGAGCAAAGGGCCACCCAGTACCTCGCAGCGCTTCCGTGAACTGCGGGGGCTGCCCAAGAGGCCTGCGGAGTCGGTGGTCGCTTCGGAGACGGCTTAAGTTCCGCTTCGGGCCCGTTTTTGACCTTCGAGTTTGCGGAAGGAATGTCAACTACCAGCCTTTACTGATCATAGAGCGCCATTCAGCCAACTTCCCCTTCGGCCAGGAACCGGAGGGCATGACCCGGACGCAAAACCGGTCAACGACAAGGTCCCGGACTTCAGGAGGGACAACAGCTTCCTCCGCGTTCCGGCGCCCGTTGCGCCCTCTCCGCAGAAACCGCCAGGTCTTCCAGGATCGTGCAATCCACCGCCGGCCCGCCAACGCAGGCCGATTCGCAGCTGCAGACGAACGCATTCAGGCTGGCTTCCAGCGCCTTCAGCTCGTCCAGCTTGCGCTGGACTTCCACGAGATGCGTGGCGGCGATGTCGCGCACCTCGGTGCAGGGCCGGTCGGGCTCGTCGACCAGGCCCACCAGTTCGCGCACCTGCTCGATGGAAAAACCGAAGTCGCGGCAGCGGCGGATGAACGCGAGTCGACGGACCGTCCTGTCGTCGAACTGCCGCTGACCGGTCTCGGTGCGACCGGATGGCGGCAGCAGCCCGATCTCTTCGTAGTAGCGGATGGTGGGCGCCGTGCAACCGGTCTGCCGGGCCACGAAACCGATCGAGAGTTTTGCGTTCATGCCGCCATCCTAGTCAACGGCATTCGCCCGGCACGCAATAGTTCCTCCGCTGCCGCCTTCTGCGCCACAAGACGGCGCCCGCCACCACGGCCGCGAGCGCAAACAGCACCCACACCAGCGGCGCGAATTCGTCGGCGCAGGTCAGCAGGGTCGACCCGGCCGCGGCCAGTGAAGCCGAACCGATGGTGAGCGCGGCAGCGCCGCCCAGGAGCGGGACCGCACAGCAGGCAGCGCAGGCCGCACCCACGCCCACCACAGCTTTCCAGGGTTTCATGTCGAATCTCCGACGCATGGGCACAACGCCCACGCCGACACGGTAGGACCTCAAGCGGCTTGAGGGGCAAGTGCCGGCCCACAATGACCGCATGGACCTGCTCAAGACCTTCCTGCTGTTCGTGTGCACGGCGGTGGCTGAAATTGTCGGCTGCTACCTGCCGTATCTCTGGCTCAAACAGGGCAAGCCGGTGTGGCTGCTGGTGCCGGCGGCCTTGAGTCTGGCGCTGTTTGCCTGGCTGCTCACGCTGCACCCGACAGCGGCCGGTCGCGTCTACGCGGCCTACGGAGGCGTGTACATCGGTGTGGCGATGGTCTGGCTGATGCTGGTGGACAAGGTGCGCCCGACACCGACGGACTGGGTCGGCGTGGCGGTCAGCCTCGCGGGAATGATGATCATCGTGCTCGGGCGGCGAACAGACTGAGAAGGCATCGGCAGTGAGATGCGAGATGTTGCGAGAGGCGTGGCTCTGCGAATGGCCGGTGTCCGGTGCCTCGGACGCTCTGGCGCTCGATTGGAATGTCCGTAGCCCACATGGCCAATTGGTGCTCACGTCCTCACCCAAGTTGAATTTGGTGTGCGACGGAATCCTCACCTCAACGAACAGGTGAACGGCGGAATCCGAGGCAGAAGGTGGTCTGCCCTTGAATCGAGGTGACGGAAACCGAACCGCCGTGGGCCGCCATGATGGCCTGGGTGATCGACAGGCCGAGACCTGTGCCGTCTGATTCTGGGTGGCTGCGCGATTTGTCTTCGCGGAAAAAGCGATCAAACAACCGGGGCAAGACCTCAGGCGCAATGGTCATCCCGCTGTTGGTGATGCACAGGCGGGTTTCATCCGGCCGCTCTTCAACGGCAACAGAGATCTCAGCGTCCGTGGGCGAGTGCCGCAATGCGTTCGACAGAAGGTTGCTGATAGCACGTCGGACCATCAAGCGATCTCCCATGACCCGTGCATCCCCGGTGACCTTCAGGCGGATGCGTTTTTCATCCGCCACTGCATCGTAGAAGTCAAACAGATCCAGTACTTCCTGACCAAGCGAAATCGCCTCCGGGCTGGGGAGCTCGATCCCGTTTTCGGTCTTGGCAAGGAACAGCATGTCGGAAACCATGCGTGCCAGGCGCTGGAATTCTTCGGCATTGGAGGCGAGGATGTCCCTGTAGGCTTCGGCATCCCGCTTTTGCGCCAGAGACACCTGGGTCTGGGTCAGCAGGTTGTTGATGGGGGTCCTGAGCTCGTGTGCCAGGTCGCTGGAAAACTCCTGAAGCCGTGCAAAGTCGGCCTGCAAGCGGCCGAGCATATTGTTCAGTCCCTGAGCCAGGTCGGCAAACTCCACCGGCACGGTTTCGACGGGCATGCGCTGACCCAGATTCTGGGCGGTGACCGCCATCGCGCGCTCTTTCATGATTCGCAATGGCTCCAGACCACGGCGTGCGGCCCACCAGCCGAGCAATCCGCTGACCAGCAGAGCGCCCATGAGATAGAGCATCAGCGTCTGGCGCAAAGACTGCATGAAATGGTTGTGGTGCGCGGTGTCCAGCGCGATCTGCAGTTCCAGTGGTTTTCCGTCCGTTGGCAAAACGCTCCATGTCGCGGAGGGGCGGAGATAGGCCTTCAACCCGCGCAGCGTCCGATGGCCTGCAACCCAGTCGAAGGAGCGCTCGTTCGTCCCGACGGATGCCGGCAGGCTGGAAAACACCGATTCATCTTCCCCATAGACCAACTGGTCGCTTTTTCGCAGAACGACGAACAGCCCGTGGTGGCTCTTGAGCAGCTCATCCAACCGAGCGGCCAGCATCTCCGGCGAAGACGACTCACTGACGATGGTCTGCACCAGGTCGGTCTTGTCCCTCAGAAAATCCCGATCGAGTTCGACAAAGTGCCGGCCCACCGTGATGGACACGAGAAGTCCCAGCCCGACCAGGATGCAGGCCGAAACCACGGTGTACAGCGCGGTCAGGCGCGCGGTCAGCGACAGGCGGCCAAGCATCAGTTCGAGTCCTCGGGCGCTTCGAGTACGTAGCCCATGCCGCGGACGGTCTGGATCAGGCGTGGCTCGAAACCATCGTCCACCTTGACCCGCAGACGCCGCATGGCCACTTCAATCACGTTGGTGTCGCTGTCGAAGTTCACGTCCCACACCTGCGAGGCGATCAGGGAGCGTGGCAGTACTTCACCATGCCTGCGCATCAACAACTCCAACAAGCCGAACTCCTTGGCGGTCAGGTCGATGCGCTTGCCCGCCCGGGTGACACGCCGACGCAGGAGGTCAAGCTCCAGATCGGCCACCTTCATGGCCGTGGCCTCAAGTCCCGTGCGACCGCGCCGCAGGATCGTCCGGACCCTGGCCAGCAACTCGGCAAAGGAAAACGGCTTGACCAAGTAGTCGTCGGCCCCCAGCTCCAGGCCCTTGACACGGTCTTCGACCTGATCGCGTGCCGTCAGGAACAGCACGGGCATCTGGCGCCCCTGGCTGCGCAGGTTCTTGAGGACTTGCCACCCATCCATGCCGGGCAACATGACGTCCAGGATCACCAGATCGTGATCCCCTTCAAGCCCATGGTGCAGACCGTCCACGCCGTTGGTGACCAGGTCCACGGTGTATCCCGCCTCGCGCAGGCCTTGCTTCAGATAGTCGCCTGCCTTGGGCTCGTCTTCAACGATCAGAATTTTCACGTGCGTTCTCCTGACCGCCAGTTTGCCTGCGCCGAAAGCTGATCGGATGAAGATGACATTTTTGTAATCAGACAGACAGGAAAGTGTCGAGACGGCGCCACCAGAATCCGACCCGCTTGATCCATATCAACACGGAGCGATCACTGTGACATCTTCATCTTTCAGTCTGGCCAACCACCGCCTGCTGGCCGTGGGCTTGCTGGCTGTCCCGTGGGCGCTGTCTGCGCAGACCCCCGGTCCGGCGCAGGAGGCCGACTGGCGCCGGGCCAATGACGCAGTGGGTCAATTCCATCGTGGCCATGCCGACGTGCTCAAGTGGGAGAAGGCCGACGAGCCTCAGGCAGCCCCATCACCCGCCGCACAAGAAGAGTCCATCCCGACCGCCGAGGCCGCGGTTCGCATGGCATGGCGGGTGCATCGCGATCTGGCCCGGCCACTGGCGCGCCTGGGAACCGAGAACGCGCAGTTGATTGCGGCAGGCCGCTGGACGGAACTCGATCCCAGCCTTCAGCGCCGCGTCGAGGATGCCGGTGAAGTGCTGGAGGTGGCTGCCGCCGGGCGCAAAGCCTGGATCGAAGCCGTGGCAGCCCAACAGGTGTTGAAGCACCAGCGCGACATGCTGGACGCTGCACAGGCTGCTTATGAATTGGGGCAGCGCATGGTGACGGTGGGCAACTGGAGCAAATTGCAACTGTCCCCCGTTCAACTGGCGGCGTCCAACGCACGCATGAACCTGCGGCGAGCACAACAAGCCGCCGCACAGGCCCAAAGCAAACTGGTCAAGACGATGGGGAAAACGGGTTTGCAAGATGGCTTTGCGATTCCGGACCAGCTTCCCGCCATCCCGGCGCAGGCCATGACGGAGTCCGATCTGCAAAAGCGTGTCGACGCGATCCGCAACCAGTTGCCTGGAGCTGAGGGCCTGCGCAGCCGCGCTCTGGCCAGAGGCGCCATGAAGGTGTACTTCGCTGCCCATGCGCTGGCCCAGGACAGCCAAGGCGATGTGCTCAAGACCCGTGAGTTCGTCACCGAAGAAACGGTGCTGCACTACAACGGCATGCTCAAGAGCGTCTGGGACCTGTTGGACGAGGTGCGCAACCAGTCCCAGGCCACCGTGGATGCCATCGGCGCACAGCGCGACTTCTGGATCGCCGAGGCCGATCTTCAGTGGGTCTTGCAGGGTGGAGAGCCCGACAGCTTCGTCTCGCTGGGCGGTGCCGGTGGAGATGCACCGACTGCGGCCGCACATTGAAGGGACACAACACATGACCAACACCAACTCCAGACGACAGTTTTTTGCCGGTGCCGCCGCCTCCGTGGCCGGCCTGGCTGTGGCCCGCTCCGCCCTGGCAGGCTTGCCGGAACCCGTCATCCAGACCTCTGTCGATACCGCCCCACCGCTGATCCCTTCCACCGGCAGACCCTACAACCCTGTGGTCACACTCAACGGCTGGACCCTGCCCTGGCGCATGAACGGCGGCGTCAAGGAGTTCCACCTGGTGGCTGAGCCGGTGGTGCGTGAGGTATCGCCGGGCTTCAAGGTCAACATGTGGGGCTACAACGGCCAGAGCCCGGGCCCCACCATCGAAGTGGTCGAAGGCGACCGCGTGCGCATCTTCGTGACCAACAAGCTGCCCGAGCACACGACCATCCACTGGCACGGCCAGCGACTGCCCAACGGCATGGACGGTGTGGGCGGCCTGACCCAGCGGGCCATCCCCGTGGGCAAGACCTATGTGTACGAATTCGAAGCCCGTCGTCCCGGTACCTTCATGTACCACCCGCATGCCGACGAGATGGTGCAGATGGCCATGGGCATGATGGGGATGTGGGTGACGCACCCGAAAGCCAGACACCCGCACATCAGCGAGGTGGACCGGGATTTCTGTTTCCTGCTCAACGCATTCGACGTGGAGCCCGGCAGCAAGACGCCGAAGGTCAACACCATGACCGACTTCAACATCTGGTGCTGGAACAGCCGGGTGTTCCCGGCCATCGACACGCTGAACGTGCGATTGAACGACCGGGTGCGCATCCGGGTGGGCAACCTCACCATGACCAACCACCCGATCCACCTGCATGGCCACGAATTCCTGGTCACTGGCACCGATGGCGGGCCGACGCCGCCGTCCACCCGTTGGCACGAGGTCACCACCGATGTGGCCGTGGGGCAGATGCGGCAGATCGAGCTGATCGCCGACGAAGAAGGCGACTGGGCCATGCACTGCCACAAGAGCCACCACACCATGAACGCCATGGGCCATGCTGTGCCCACCATGATCGGCGTGGACCATCGCGGCCTGGTCAAGAAGATCCAGAAGGTTGCGCCCGACTACATGCTGATGGGTGAACGCGGCATGGCCGACATGGGCGAGATGCAGATGCCCATTCCCGACAACACCGCCCCCATGATGACCGGCACTGGCCAGTTCGGCCCGCTGGAGATGGGCGGCATGTTCACGGTCTTCAAGGTCCGCAAGGACCAGAAACCGGGTGACTACAAGGACCCGGGTCCGTACAAGTTCCCCGAAGGCACCGTGGCCTACGAGTGGAACGGCGCGCTCCCGCCAGCGCCGCGCCCGACAGTCGGCGGCGACGCGGCGCCAGCCGCAGCCAAGGCGATCAAGCCGACGGCCCATGGCATGACGCACTGATCCGACGGCACCCACCAGAGATTCTTCCAACCGTTCCCCCCACCTCGAAAGACACCCCATGAGCATCACCCGTTCCTTCTCAGTCCTGCGCTCTGCGCTGATTTTTTCCGGCGTTCTCCTGGCCACTGCGGCGGCTACTGCGGGTGGCAACCATGCCGGCGGTCACCACGACGAATCGCCGATCGGCAAGCCGGGCGTGGTGGCAAAGGTCACGCGCACGATCCAGGTCGACATGATCAATGGCATGCGCTTCAAACCCTCGGACATCCGGGTCAAGCAAGGTGAAACCATTCGCTTCGTTCTGAAGAACACCGACAGCGTCAAACATGAGTTCAGCCTGGGCACCCCGCAGGAGTTGGCGGAGCACTACGAGGTGATGAAGAAATTCCCCGACATGGAGCACGACGAACCCAACAAACTTTCGCTCGCGCCTGGAAAACAAGGTGAGGTGATCTGGCAGTTCACCAAAGCAGGCACCGTGGATTTCGCCTGTCTGCACGTCGGTCACTTCGATGCCGGCATGAAGGGGCAGGTCAAGGTGGCCTCCAAGTGAGCAAAGGACTGGGGCACAACATGCATTGCAATGCTCAAGGCATCACGATGAAGCTGCGACCGATCTTCAACGCCACCGCACTGACCGCCGCTGCGCTGCTGAACCTGCCGGTGTTCGCCCAGGTGAACATGGACCACGACAAGACGGGCATGGCGGCGGCACCCGGCATGACCGAAGGCGAGGTTCGCAAGATCGACAAGGACGCAGGAAAAATCACCATCAAGCACGGCGAAATCAAGCACATGGAGATGCCCGGCATGACCATGGTCTTTGTGGCCAAGGACAAGTCCTTGCTGGACAAGACCAGCGTGGGTGCCAAGATCCTGTTCATGGCCACGAATGAGAATGGCCAGATCACGGTGACCGACATCCAGCCTGCAAAGTGATTCTGCGATCCCGGGTTTTTTGTTTCGCTACGGCTGTCCTTGCATTGGCAGGGATGGCCGCCGCCTACTGGAAGTTGTTGCCCGGTCCATTCGGGGCGAGCGCGCCGGGGATGCTTCGCCAAGATGACCCGGTGGTGCTCCAGCGTGGAGCGCAGATCTATCAGGCGCGTTGTGCCAGTTGCCACGGGGTGAACCTCGAAGGACAGGCCAACTGGAGAGAAAGAGGCCCAGACGGGCGTTTGCCAGCGCCGCCCCACGACGAAACGGGTCACACCTGGCACCACCCCGACGATGTGCTGATCCGGCTCACCAAAGAAGGCGTCGCAAAGGCCGCGGGTCTGCCGGACTACGTCACCAACATGCCCGCCTTCGGCGATTCGCTCAGCGACGCAGACATCGTCGCCGTGCTGTCCTGGATCAAGTCCCGGTGGTCGACCGAGATCCGGTCCCTGAACGACGAGGTCAACCGGCAGGCAAGCCAGCGCCAGCCGCGCTGAAGCTGACTTTTTTGTCATCTTCGGGTCATCTTGGTGACCCCGGCCGGTTTCTACAGTGACGGCATGGTGTGAGGGTGCAGATACCCACGACACGGTGGCCGATCACCTCCATGCCTGCCCTGGCAATCCCGCCAGCGGCCAGTCATGAAAGGAAATTGACATGTCCAAGTGGATCCCGACCCTTCTGGCGGTGGCCGTCACCAGCATGGCGTTTGCGGCTTCGGCGCAGCAGGCCGCCGAGCACACACAACATCACCCGTCCACACCGGAGGCCACGACCACCACGCCACCGGTCACGCCTCAGGCCGACATGCCCAGGGGCAAGCCTTCCATGCCGCAGATGCAGGAGCAGATGCAAAAGCACATGGCCACCATGCAGGCACTTCGCGCCAAGATGGCGGCGGCCAAAACGCCAGCCGAACGGGAAGCCCTGATGGCCGCGCACATGAAGGCGATGCAGGAAGGCATGGACATGATGAAAAACATGAAGTCCATGGGGGGCATGTCTGGAATGCCGGGGGCGGGCACGCCTGGCGCCGCCACGCCGGACCTGACCCAGCGCCATCAAATGATGGAGATGCGCATGGACATGATGCAGAACATGATGGAAATGATGATGCAGCGCATGCCGCAGTCCCCCGCCAGTACCGGTGCCCAGTGACCGCGTCCACGTTCTGAGGCAGCGCCAGTTTTCGTTTTCAGTTCAGGAGATTTTGTGATGTCGATGTATTCGCGGCGGCAGTTTCTGAGCGGCGTGGGTGCTCTGGGTGCCGCGACCGCCTGCCCGGGCATCTGGGCGGCCACCGTTGCCCAGTCAGGCCTGTCCTCAGAACAGATCCTTCGCCTTGAGGTGCAGGCGGCGGGCTTCTCCAACCCCTTGCGACTCCCGGGAAGCAGCGGTCTCTTTGGCGTTCTGCCTGCGACAGACTTCAAGGAAGTCCATGTGGTCCGCAGCGAGATCGAAGTGCTACCGGGGCAGCGCACCCCCATCCTGGCCTACGCCGTGGAATCGGGTGGCAAGAAGTTCCTCAACCCAGCGCTTCTAGCCCGCCGTGGTGACGAGATGCGGGTGAAGCTGATCAATCACATCGATCAACCGACGGTCATTCACTGGCATGGCCTGGGTGTCGACTCTCGCAACGACGGCAATGGCCTCAACGTCGTGGCGCCGGGCCAGAGCATGGACTACGCGTTCGTCTTGCAGGACCGGTCGTCGATGTACTGGTACCACCCCCACGCCCACGGATACATCCCTCAGCAGGCCTATCACGGCCTGGCCAGCCTGCTGTTTGTCGAAGACGATGATGAAGCCGCCCTGCGCAAGGAGTTGGCGCTGGCGCTGGGCGAATCCGAAATCCCGCTGGTGCTCCAGGACAAGGAGTTCGATGCGCAAGGGCGCCTCCAGTACGCGCCCAGTGCCGCCCAGTCTTTCGGTGGCTGGGTGGGCAGCCGGCTGATGGTCAACCTGACCGAGCGTCCACACCTGAAGGCTGGGCGTCGCATCGTGCGTTTTCGCATCCTCAATGGCAGCAACGCGCGCAGCTACCGGCTCGCGTTCCTGCAGGACGGCAAGGCGCTGGGCTTCTACCTGGCGGGCACGGACGGTGGCCTGCTCGCGCAGCCCTTGCGCATCGATCAGACCTTTCTCTCCCCGGGCCAGCGGCTGGATGTGCTGGTGGATTTCCGGGAAGCCAACCCCACCCGCCCGGTGACCCTGGCGTCCTTGCCCTTCGATCCGATGCACCAGGAAGGTGGTCACGACATGGCCACGATGGATCACAGCCAGCATGGGGGGTCACACACCACGGCCCCGGCCACAGCGATGGTCATGGAAGGCGATGCGCTGGCGCTGATGCGGATCGACCTGACGCCGTCCAGCACGCTGTACGACCGCCGTCTGCCTGCACGCCTGTCCAGCCTCACCGCCCCGGCTGAACCGGCGGGCGCCGCGCGGCGCATGCAACTGGGCCACGATGGCAAGGGCCACTGGACGATCAACGGCGGGGTGTTCGACCACGCGGCGGTCCCATTGACCGTCCAGCGCGGTGCGCGCGAAACCTGGCTGATCGAGAACGCCGAACGCAGCATGCCGCACCCCATGCACCTGCATGGGTTCTCGTTCCGGGTGCTCGAACGCCTGGGCAGTCCCGCGCCGGTTCGCTCCCTGGCCGGTGCACGCGGCCTGCTGCCTCAGGACCAGGGGGTGGTCGACACCCTGCAGGTGTGGCCCGGTGAGTCCGTGCGGATCGCCATCGACTTTTCGCATGCGCACCAAGGCGATCAGGACTACGTCTTTCACTGTCACACGCTGGAACATGCCGAGGCGGGAATGATGATGCGATACGCGGTCAAAGCCTGACCAACAGAGCACCAGACACCATGAACCACGATGACAACGAGCCCCATGTGCCTTCCTTCTGGCGGCGCCCAGCCGGCATGACGCTGGCGACGGCCGCCCTGATCGCCGGGTTCTATCTGCTGCGCGAGCACTGGGGCCATGTCCTGGGGTTCTGGCCCTACCTGCTGTTGCTGGCGTGCCCGCTGATGCACCTGATGCATGGACACGGTCATGGAGGACATGGTCGGCACCCGCAGACACCCGGTCGCCCCCAGGACCACAAGCCGTAGGCCCATGGACATGGGCACACACCAACACCACAGCAGCGGCACCCCGCCGACCGTGCCCCCCTCGCCCACCGATCTCCAGGACCCGGTGTGCGGCATGAAGGTCACGGCGCAGTCGGCACACACGCTGAACCACGCGGGGCGACCCTACTACTTCTGCAGTGCCAAGTGCCAGGTCAAGTTCGCGGCGAACCCGCAGCAATACCTGGTATCCGCAGCGCCGGCAGACTCAGCGCCAGCGCCAGCGCCAGCGCCAGCGCCAGCGCCAGCTGCCGCCGGCACCGTCTACACCTGCCCGATGCACCCGGAGATTCGCCAGGACCATCCGGGCACCTGTCCCAAGTGCGGCATGACGCTGGAGCCCTTGCTGCCGGAACTCGAAGACGACGACAACCCGGAGTTGCGCGATTTCCAGCGCCGCTTCTGGTGGACGCTGCCGCTGACCGCCGGGGTCTTTGTGCTCGCCATGTTTGGCCACCGCCTCCAGTGGATGGACATGTCCGTGCAGAGCTGGGTCGAGCTGGTCTTGTCCATTCCCATCGTGCTGTGGGCCGGCTGGCCGTTTTTCTCGCGTGGCTGGCAATCGGTGGTGAACCGCAGTCCCAACATGTGGACCTTGATCGGGCTGGGCACGGGGGCCGCCTTTGTCTACAGCGTGGTCGCGACGGTCACGCCCCAGGTGTTCCCGGACTCGTTCATCTCCATGGGCCGCGTCGCCGTGTACTTCGAGGCCGCCGCCGTGATCATTTCGCTCACGCTGCTGGGCCAGGTGCTCGAACTCAAGGCCCGGTCGCAGACCTCGGCGGCCATCAAGTCGCTGCTGGGGTTGGCTCCCAAGACGGCCCGCCGCATCCGCGCCGACGGTACCGAAGAGGACGTGCCGCTGACCCATGTGCATGTGGGTGACGTACTGCGCGTGCGCCCCGGCGAAAAAGTTCCGGTGGATGGCGAGGTGACCGAAGGCGGCAGTTCGGTCGATGAGTCCATGCTCACGGGCGAGCCCATGCCGGTCGCCAAACGGGTGGGCGACAAGGTGATCGGCGCCACGCTCAACACCAGCGGCGCGCTGGTGATGCGCAGTGAGCGCGTGGGCGCGTCCACCATGTTGTCGCAGATCGTGCAGATGGTGGCCCAGGCACAGCGCTCCCGTGCGCCGATGCAGCGCATGGCCGATGTGGTGGCGGGCTACTTCGTCGTCACGGTGGTGGGCATGGCCTTGCTGACTTTCTTCGGCTGGGGCCTGTTCGGCCCCGAGCCGCGCTGGGTGTTCGGCCTGATCAACGCGGTGTCGGTGCTGATCATTGCCTGTCCCTGCGCCCTCGGTCTGGCCACACCCATGTCCATCATGGTCGCGACCGGTCGGGGAGCCACGCACGGCGTGTTGTTCCGGGACGCCGCGGCGATCGAGAACATGCGCAAGATCGACACCCTCATCATCGACAAAACCGGCACCTTGACCGAGGGCCGGCCGAGTTTCGAGCGCGCCATTCCGGCGCCCGGATATGACGCCGACGAGATGCTGCGCCTGGCCGCCAGCCTGGACCAGGGCAGCGAGCACCCGCTGGCCGAAACCATCGTGCGCGCCGCCCGTGAACGCGGCATGGCACTGGACAAGCCCGAGAACTTCGAATCCGGTTCGGGCATCGGCGTGCGCGGCCAGGTGGCCGGGCGCCAGCTGGCGCTGGGCAACACCACGCTGATGGAGCAGATCGGTGTCTCCGTCGCGGCGCTGGTGCCGCAGGCCGAGGCCTTGCGTGCAGAAGGTGCCAGCGTGATGCACCTGGCGGTGGATGGCCAGCTGATGGGCCTGCTGGCGGTGTCCGATCCGGTCAAGGCCAGCACGCCGGAGGCCTTGGCGACCCTCAAGGCATCGGGACTGCGCATCGTGATGGCGACCGGTGACGGCCTGACCACGGCCCAGGCTGTGGCCGCCCGCCTGGGCATCGACGAGGTGCATGGTGAGGTCAAGCCGGCCGACAAGCTGCTGCTGGTCGAGCGCTTGCAGAAAGAAGGCCGCGTGGTGGCCATGGCCGGCGACGGCATCAACGATGCGCCGGCACTGGCCAAGGCCGATGTGGGCGTGGCCATGGGGACCGGGACCGACGTGGCGATGAACAGCGCGCAGGTGACCCTGGTCAAGGGCGATCTGCGCGGGATTGCGATCGCGCGGGCGCTGTCGGAAGCGACCGTGGGCAACATGAAACAGAACCTGGTGTTTGCCTTTTTGTACAACGCGCTGGGCATCCCGGTGGCGGCCGGCGTGCTGTACCCGTTGACGGGCTGGCTGCTGTCGCCCTTGATTGCTGCGCTGGCCATGAGCCTGAGCTCGGTGTCGGTGATCGGCAATGCGCTGCGGCTGCGGCACGGCAAAACGTGACGCAGCAGTTCACCGGATTCCGTCTGACGCTTCTCAACCTGGATGGCTCGTGATGACAAGAAAGAACAACTGGCTTTTGACCGCCGTGCAGACCGGCCTGCTGGTCTGGTCTGGCGCAGCGCTGGCCGCCGACAAGGTCTACGTGGCCAACGAGGGGGCTGACACGGTCAGCGTGCTGGATGCCACATCGTTCGAATCGCTGGCGACCGTGCGCGTCGGCAGGATGCCGCACAACGTGCAGGTTTCGCCCGATGGCAAATTCGTCTGGGTGACCAACAACGGCGAGCCCGGTCCGACGGCCGGTGCCTCCGCACACCAGGGCATGGCACACGGCGCCCACGAGGCGATGGCTCAGCCCGGGGCGGTCTGGCTCATCGACACCAGCACACACGCAGTCGTTGCTCAGGTGCCGGTGGGCATGCACCCGGCCCATGTGGTGGTGTCGCCCGATGGTCGAATGGCCTACGTCACAAACGGCGGTGACGACACGGTCAGTGTGGTCGACACCTCGGCGCGCCGCACTGTGGCGACCATCGCGGTCGGCCAGTTTCCCCATGGCCTTCGAGTCAGCCCGAATGGCCAGGAGATCTATGTCGCCAATCTCAAGGGCGGCACGGTGTCGGTCATTGACACCGCCAGCCAAAAGGCGGTGGCACAGATAGCGGTGGGCAAGGGGCCAGCCCAGACGGGCTTCACGCCAGACGGTCGCCTGGCCTTTGTCTCGCTGTCTCAGGAAAACGCAGTTGCCGTGATCGACACCGTCACGCGCCAGGTGATCCGCAAGGTCGCTGTCGGAACGGTACCGATCCAGCTGTACGCCACACCGGACTCGCGCACGTTGCTGGTGGCCAACCAGGGCACGCGAAGCAAGCCAGGCAAGGCCGTCAGCCTGATCGACCTGCAGAGCTTCAAGGTCGTCAAGACCATCTTGACCGGTGCCGGAGCCCATGGCGTGGTCGTTGATCGCGACGGTCGGTTTGCCTATGTGACGAACACCTACGCCCAGTCGGTTGCCGTGCTGGACTTGAAGGACCTCAGGCTCACGAAGACCGTTCCCGTGGGCAAGGCCCCCAACGGCATCAGCATCACGCCTTGACACATGAGCGGGCGATCCGCCGTCTGCATCCATTCAACGCGCCGCACACAAGCAACTCAAACCCACCTGGGCATTGGCACACATGACGATCCTGGATGTCTGCCTTCAAGGCATCACGCTGCAGCCCGATGCGCCGGACCCTTCGCGATGGGCACTTACCCATTCCACCGCGAGGTGAGCGCCACTCTGGCCGCTCGCCCGGAGGTGGTGTTCCGGCTTCTGGACGATCCTGTCCGGCTGGCCGCGCACATGGGCCAGCGCTCCGCCATGATGGCCGGGGGCACGATGCGCACTGAAACGGACGAGCTCCGTGGCAAGGCAGTGGGTTCGGTCATCCGCATGACGGGCCGCATTCTCGGCATGTCCCTGTGGCTGGACGAAGCTGTTGTCGAGCGCACACCCCAGCACCGAAAGACTTGGGAGACTCTCGGCGAGCCGAGACTGCTGGTGATCGGCGGCTACCGCATGGGTTTCGACTTGGTCCCAAGCGGTCGCGGGACCCACCTGAGGGTCTGGATCGACTACAAGCTCCCGCCAGCGGGAGGGCCGCGGTTACTTGGCTGGCTCTTTGGTCGCTTCTATGCCGGCTGGTGCGTGCGCAAGATGCTGCAGGCGGCTGCGCAGGCCGTCGACGGCGTGGCCCGTTGAACGGGGAAAGTCCGTGTTTCTGGTTGCCCCTGGCCACGATGACGTGTGGAATGCTTGTGTTGCTACTGGGGTGGTGCTGTCGTGAGGTAGCCTATGGCCACATCACCATTTGATGGTGTTTGAATAGCAGGAATCACAGCCATGGAACATTCATTTCATCGTTTCTCTGAACTGTTTTCCCAGTTGGGCCTGCGCACAGACGCCGCAGGCATCGGGGCGTTCCTGACGGAGCACTCACCATTGCCGGAAGACGTGCTGCTGGAAGACGCCTCCTTCTGGACACCGGCTCAGGCGGCGCTGTTGCGCGAGGAGTTGCTGGAGGATGCGGACTGGGCCGAAGTGATCGATCAATTGAACGTCGCCCTGCGTACCCAAAAAACTCGGTAGAGATTCCGATATTCAATCGCCCTGGTCGTGCGATCGGCATGTGTGGCCAAGCAATCAGGCCGGCATCTACCTTCCGATGTCTGTGGATTCGCAACAATCACTTCCAGTGGTGCAACTTAGTTCATGGTTCTCGAAAGAGCTTCCTGACTCAGTGAGCTACAAGTCGTTCTTGGCTATGACTGACTCATCAGTGACCTTGCTTGCTCAGAGGTGATGACAGTCCCCCAGTCTACGCCGCGCAGCAGATCTCTCGCTGGATAGTCGACAAATTTCCCGTGCCCGACGCTCCAGACTTCAATCGGATTGCCACGAGATGGGCCTCTGAACAACGCACCTTCGTTCTCGATGAATACCCAGTGCAACTCCTTCTGTCGCTCGACAAGACGATCTCTAAACTCCTGCGGTGCGGCAGCGATCAGCGCCTCGATTTGCCCGTCAGGAGGCTCCTTGCCTCCGTCATAGCCGTCAAATAAGTGGTGTAAGTGTTCAGGAATGCTGTGAGGCATACGCGCTTTCAGTCGTGAGCGATGGCATCAACTCGTCGCCACCACACTTCATTTAGATTCGCGCCCTATCAGGAGAGCGTGTTCCAGGCGACCACGGCTCGCCTCGCGAAGTCTTTGCAAACCCAGCTCGCGAGCCATGGCGATCAAAGATTCTTGCTCGGAGAGCCCTCGGCGCAATACCCATCGAGCGAGCGATAGGAGCTCCGCTGTGCAAATTTCTTCTACGCCGCGGGCGCTGTCATCGTCTGTTGGCCAACGGAAAGATATTTCCGCACATGGCTCAAGCTCACGAGGCCAATAGAAGGTCCCGCCGGGTTCCTCGGTCGCTTTGAACAGCTGATGCGCGATGTTCTCGATTCGTTCTTGAATCCGGCTACCCGTTCGTTGGAATCCATGAACCCGCGCAATGCGTCGTGCCAGAACCGCATCCAATACCGGTCCCTCATGTATCACAACCCACTCGACCATCTGCCTCAACACCTTGTCGTAGCTAGGCTCGTAGAACATGTCAGCTGAGATGGCGCCGGCAGGCACCGCATCGCTGGGTTGCGATGCCTGAAAACGTCGATCTGATCGGGCTTCAGAGGCATTGTTCTCGACTACTGGTGAAGGCGATGCCGCACGTGCATAGACCGCCTCTGTCTGCGCTTCGGGGTCCACAGAGGCGTCGATGGTGGGCGGTTGAAGGCCCAATGCCGCTCGTGCAATGGCTGCATCGGCCTCGTTGATCACATCAAGGCTGGGCTCTACACTTGAATCACCCGGCTCGGGGACCGCCTCGTCGGGTGATTCCGCGGCTTCTTTGGCCTGTCGTTCCCGATCTTTTTCAAGCAACTCGGTCAATGTCGCATGTACGCGTTCCAGCGTGCCACCCGGGTTCACCCACCAGTCGGTGGACCAGATGCGAACGATCTCCCAGCCCAGGCCGCGCAGCACCTGTTCGCGCAGTTTGTCCCGGTCACGAGCGGTAGCAGAGCGATGGTAGGTCGCACCGTCGCACTCCACCCCCGCCAGATACCGACCCGCAAAATCCGGGTGCACCACGCCCAAGTCCACGCGGAACGACGAAGCGCCGATCTGGGTGTGCACCTGCCAACCTTTTCGCCCCAGTGCCGTGGCCACGCCGGCTTCGAATGGGCTCTCAAAGTCGCCCTGACTGCCATGGTGCGCTTCTGCCAGCGCGCGGGGACCGAGTTCTGCAAACTCAAGGAAGTGCTTCAGATCGCGTACACCGTTCGCTTTGGTGCGAGACAGGTCCATCTGTTCGCCCCGGAGGCTGGAGAACACCCGCAGTTCGTGTCGTGCGCGCGTCACTGCCACATTCAGGCGTCGCTCGCCGCCGTCGCGGTTCAGTGGGCCGAAGTTCATTGACACGGTACCGGCCATGTCCGGCCCGTAGGTGATCGAAAAGTACATGATGTCGCGCTCGTCGCCCTGCACACTCTCCAGGTTCTTAACGAACACCGGTTCGAGCTCCATTTCGGAAAAGTAGGGTTCCAAGCCGGGGTCTTTGCGGCGTTCATCGTCCAGCAAGTCTTCGATCAGTCCCTGCTGTTCAGAGTTGAATGTCACCACACCAATGGTCAGACCGGACTCCCGGAAGCCCGGGCGCTTGAGTCGGCTCACCAGATCAGCTACCAGAGCCTGCGCCTCTGGTTGATTGATGCGGGCACCGCCTTTTTCATAGCGCCCCTTAACCAAGTGAAAGCTGACAGCACGGTCGTCGGTGACAGGCGACGGAAACGTGACCAATCCACCTCCGTAATAGCGGTGGTTGCTGAAGGCGATCAAGCTTTCGTGGCGGGAGCGATAGTGCCAAGACAGGTTGCGCGTGGGCAGGCTGGCACCCAGGCACTCGTCGAGGATGCTCTCCAGATCGCCTTCCACGACATCGTCGTCCCCGTCGGCGCCTTCGTTGCGGCCAAAGAAATTGGTGGGCGGCAATTGCTTGGGGTCCCCGACCATCACCACCTGCTTGCCACGGGCCATGGCGCCGATGGCGTCCCACACCGGGATTTGCGAGGCCTCGTCGAACACCACCAAGTCGAAATTGCTGGCTTCGGCCGAGAGGTACTGCGCGATCGACAGAGGGCTCATCAGCAAACATGGGGTCAGCCGTAACACCACCGATGGAATCTCTTGCAGCAGTTGGCGCAGCGGCTTGTGCTGTTTCTTCTTGGTGATCTCGTGGCGCAGGATGCCCCACTCGCTGTTGCGTTGAATGCTGTCGGTCGCCGGCAGGTTGGCGCACAGCTTGGCGCGAATCCACTCTCGGGACACCTTGGTGAACTCGTCGTCCAAGGCGCGGAACTCCTGAATGCGAAGCTCGTGCTCAGCGGAGACAAATCGCTTGAGAACCTCGTCTTCGTCCACGGCTTCGGCCAGCCACCAGCGGGCGTAGTTCACTTCGAATGCAGTGGGCACCTGCGCTGGGGTCACGTCACCCACCTCGATAGCGCCCACCAGTGACGGGAGTCCTGCATTGCGTGCATCGACCTGAACGTGGCGCCAGGCGCACCATGCGTGCAGGCCGTGGTGATTTACCTCTAGTTGCACCGCCGTCTCAGCCAGCTCTTCGGGCACAAGGTCTGCGAACGCGCGGCGGACGGTATCTGGTTGCGCGGCGTAGTTGCAAAACTGGTCTGTCGCACTGTTGAGGTCTGTCAGTGTCGCCATGGCCCCGTGGCAGGCTTGCCCAATCACGCCTAAGTCACCCAGTTCAGAGCGACGCGTTGCCAGCACCTGATGCAAGCTGCGACGCGCCCCGGCAGCGGCAGCGGGTTCCAGTCCAAGGCCAGACAAGCCAGCCTTAAGCGAGGCATGGAACTTCAGTGCTCGTTCAATTCCGTCGCTGTCGGTATCCAATGCATTCCAGACCCCAGGGCACTCGGTCGCGAGACCAGTCATCGAAAGCAGCCGTGCTTCCACTGCACCGCGTCTCTGCAACCACTCATGCTGTTGCTGTAGGGCTGGACCGCATCGCCCTTCGGCCACCTCCTGATGCGGTGCCTGCAACATGCCTCTTTGAAGCAAGATCAATCGCTCGCGTTCAAATGCGAGCGCTGAACGAAGAACTGCGGAATCGGTGTTGTGCCCTTGCCAAAGTCCATGGCTGCTTTCTGAGAGCGATGCACACTCAGTCAAGCGATGGTCCAGGTCCAACAACGTTTTCAGCCGTTGAACCTCCCGTGTCCAGCGCTCGCCACAGTAGCCCTCCAATGCAGCGTCCAGCCCCTCCAGTCCAAAGGGCTTTTGCATGCGTGCTGCATGCAGAGCTGTGTTGGTTTTCAAGGCGCTGCGGGCGTGATCAACCCGGGTCTTGACTCCAGCCCATAAGCCTTCAGCAGCAGCACCCGGGTTCAGTTGTTGGACTTCTTCACGTAGGCCTTTGATGCGCACGAGCGCAGACAGATCATCGGCAACACGTGGTTCACCGGTGCCGTCGATGACTCCTTCCAGCACGCTGCGCACTTTTCGCTTGCCCAGCCAAGACATCGGCCAGAGCGCCTTTTCGGCCTTGGCCCAATCGCGCTGCAGCTGCGACACATTGAGCTGTCCCACACCTGATCCGTACTTCACGGAAAGACCAGCGCGCAATTGGCTCATTTCCTCGAGCAACTGCACCCCGCGTTCGATCTCATCGCTGACGGCAGGTGGCCAGGGCGTTCCGAGTTCCGCGTGCAGATTTCGGTACTTGTCGAGCAAGTCGAGCGCATGGGACAAGCGATTCTGCAGCTCTGCCTGCCACGGAGCGGACATCTTCGACGAGATTTCCTGGTGTTGGCCGAGCAGATCATTGCCAGCTTTCAAGGCGGCGCAGATGGTCTCACTGTCCGGCAGCGCGCAGAAGCTCCAATCTTGAGACGATGCCTGAGGCAAGGCTTTGGCAAGTACACCGAGCGCCGACCGGGTTTGACGGTGCAGCGCAGGCCATTCCATACCAATTAGTTGCCCCAAGGATTGCACTGCGGCCTGGAAGGCTCGACTGATAGTTTGCAGCGTCTGTGCAGACCTGACCATTTCCTGTTGCCACTTGGCAGACCATTCTGTGACATGCACAGGCACCAGGGGGCCGGTCAACAATTGATCATGGTTAACTGCCGCTGCGTTGGCCTGCAACCTGCCAGCGAGATTGCGCAGTTCGGTCAGAGCAGCTTCGTCGTGCGCCCGGGGAGAGGT
Source organism: Hydrogenophaga sedimenti (assembly GCF_051857515.1). Lineage (NCBI taxonomy): Bacteria > Pseudomonadati > Pseudomonadota > Betaproteobacteria > Burkholderiales > Comamonadaceae > Hydrogenophaga > Hydrogenophaga sedimenti. Next base: position 119,311 of record NZ_JBPZHA010000013.1, on the reverse strand, counting down.
CCAACTGAATCGCAGGTCTGGCAACTCATGGCCTCCGACGACACACCCGATGGCTTTGAAGATCGTCCAACCGTTGCTGTGGCGGTGGTGAAGGCGCTCAACATAGGTAGACAGTTGCTCACGCACTTGACCCAGTTGCCGGGCCTTGGCTTCCCAGGTGGCAGCATCCACTTCACCTTTGGATTCCCAGGATTTCTGGAGCTGGCTCAACACGTCGAGCTTGCGACTCTTGTTTGAATGCAATTCGAGGCAGAACTCCCCCAGTCCCACTTCGCGCAGGCGGCGGAAGACGACATCCAGCGCAGCGATCTTTTCAGCCACGAAAAGTACACGCTTGTTTTCAGCCAGGCACTGCGCGATCAAGTTGGCAATGGTCTGGCTCTTACCCGTGCCAGGCGGACCGATCAACACAAAGTCCTTGCCTCTGGCGGCAGCCATGACGGCAGACAGCTGAGACGAGTCTGCGGGGAGTGGGCTGAATACCTGCTGCGGTGGGTAGTCAGTGTCCAGCCTCCGGGTCTCCGGGAAGGGCGTTGTGGATGGATAGGGTTCGCGCGGCGAGTCGATCAGGTGCGCCACCACTGGCGACTTGCGCAAATCGTCGGTGCGATCAGACAAGTCCTTCCACATCAGGTACTTGGCAAACGAGAACATCGACAGCACGACGTCTTCGCTGACTTCCCAGCCCCGGATATCTTTGATGGCGCTGCGAACGCGCTTCCAGATACCTGCTATGTCCAGACCGGACTCATCACGCGGCAGGTCGCCTGCGGCAATGCCCAACTCCAACTGGAAGTCCTGCCGAAGCATCTCGACCAGCGTCGGATTGAACAGCGCCTCATCTTCATGTTCTTGCAGCGTGAAGCCCGACCGGGCGCTTTTGCGGTTCAGCGTGACAGGCAGCAGGATCAAGGGCGCTTTGACCCGAGAGTCAGGCTTGTCAGGACGGGTCCAGACCAGGAACCCGAGCGCGATGAAAAGTGTGTTGGAGCCACCTTCCTGCATCGCATTACGGGCGCCTCGATACAACTCAACCAGGCGTCCTTCCAGTTCTTGATCTTCCAGCCGGATGAAGACCTCACGGCGCTTCAGGGCGTCTTTTGCATGCGCTTTGCGAAGGTCTTCAAGGCTTCTTGCTTCGTGCAGTTGTTGGCTACGGGGATCTTGGCCCTGCATCAATGCTGGGCTTTGCAGCAGCTTGATGGTTTGCCCTTCTGCCAGGGTATCTTCCAGTTCTGGTGCTGCCACGTCGAGCAACAGCGCCTTCTTGCCCTGCTTGAAGTTCAGCAGTGTGTTTCGTAGCGACAGATCAAGCAGTTTTCGTTGCCACCGGGCCAGTCTGTCTTTGGGATCGAGTTCAGATGTCGGCGTATCGGTGATGGCCTCGTCGGGGAGGTCCGGGGCATCTTCAATACCGATCGTTCCCTCTGGTTCCGCCTCAACTGGCATAGCCTCTGCGACAGCGTACGCCTGAGCCAGCGGCTTGATCCGCGACATGCGCGCACGCTTTACGTCGATGACCAGTTCAAACTTGTCTTCTTCCTCCTCAGACAACTGACGGTTTGCGTTGGCAATGGCCTGGCTGAAACTCACAGCTTGTCCCTGAGCCGCGAGGGTTGTTTCGAAGACCAACATCTCCTGCAGCTTCAAGCGCTTTCTCACCGCTGTGATGTCATCGACCACGGAGGTAGAAAACTCTTCGTCCCGAAGCCACACACCGACAAATGCGTGACCACGGGTGAACACCAGCAAGGGGTTGAGGTGAGCCTGCTCCAGGCAGGCTGCAAACAGCAGGGCAAGATCAAGGCATGTGGCCAGGCCGCCGTCGAGCACCTGTGAAGGACTGCGAACCTTCTGCCCCGTGTGTTCAAAACTGGCTGGCGGTAGTGCGTAGTTGAGCTTGCGCTGAAGCACTGCGGCCCAGATTCCCGACGCCAGTTCCCATGCCCGTTTCGAGCCATGGGTGTAGCCGTCGATCGACCCGGACTTTCCTCCCGCCTGCAATGCCAAGGCGGCACCTTTGAGCAACCGGTCGATTGCCTGGTCGTTCGGCTGTACAAACGCCGCAACCATTTCTGGCAAATGACCGATGCCGCCCCATTGATTCCGAGCGAGAAGTTCTACGGAGGAATCGTGCCTTGCAAGAACTTCATCTGATTGCTTGCGACTGCGCAATTCGAAATGCAGCGAAGCTGATTCAGCTTCCGTCAAACGAGAAAGGAGGGCCCCATCCAGCTGCACATCGAGATCACGAAGGTGATAGCTCTCGCCCGCGCCCACCGATTCCACGTTCCATACGCGTGGCTTTACGAAGGGCGGCTCGGAAATCAGTTGAACGGTCAACTCGTTGATCGGAGACGAGGTCTCATTGACGATCACCAGTTCGTGCAAAGCAGGTACCGCGTTCTGGAACGCTGCGAGGTTCAGCTTCTTCGCAGCACTGATCTGCAATCGAACTGTGGGCGGTGGCACCTCTGCAACAACAGAATTTTCAGGCGTACCTGCCTCTGCCGATTGACCTGACTCCCTTGTCATGCACGTTCTCCTTTTCAGCCATATTGTGGCGCGGAAAGAATGTTGTAACAAATCTTGACGGACTTGTGGCTTGAACGGTACCTAGGGCAGTCGAGAAACGCGACTGAAGCTCCGGGGCCGCTTTCAAGGCGAGACAGGTTCGCTGCGGACTGCGTCCACCGCCAGTAAGACAAGGCTCCCACGCAAGTGGGGGCCTTTTGTCTTTCTGAGACTGGTGCGGGTATACCGGCGTTTCGTTTGGCTCGTCCGCTGTTCTTCACATGCCGTCGAACCGCTACTGACGCGCGTGCCCCATCTGCAAGCTGGCTCCAACGCATCCACATGCAAAAACCAATACAGGGAGCCAAGACCCGAATCGGAGCGGCCCAATATTCCGCTGGGTCAAGGAGCGAGAGGGCTGATCCACGGGAGCCGCGGACGCGGGCCTACTCAGTGGGCGGCCGTGCGCTCGATCTCTGTGCTGGCACGCCATTGATCGACGGTGTTGAACTCCAGCTTGCACCCCACACACCGGTAAGTCCCGCTGGGCATCATGGCGCCACTGGCGTCGCGCGCGATGACTGGTTTGTAGGCCGTGGCACCGCATCGGCGGCAGGCATTTGCAGGGTGTTTGCTTTCCATGGGGCATTGTGCCGCCAGCCACTGACTTTATTGGTCTAAAGGGCAATGGGTGCTGCATCGATCATGAACAGACACCCAGCCTGACGACCAATCTGCAACGTCGGCCGTGTGCCCCATGAAGACGATGGCCGCGTCCGGGTGGTCTCACACCCCGCAGCACTGCGGGGTGATGTTCACGGGTTGTGCGATGCGGTGCACCGCCCTTCCGTGAACCGCAACCACAGGACCAAGAAGGTGGTTGGACATCCGGCCGACATGGGCCGGGAGACTCAGGTGCTGCTATTGGTGCCGAAGGAGCAATTGACGGGCTTGGTCACCCACCAGAACGCCGACCGGGCCGATAGGCACCCCGGCATCACTTGTTGATGCTGTCCGCCGTCTGGTCCAGATCGAACTCGCGGTGCAGCGCGCGCACGGCCAGCTCCATGTACTTCTCGTCGATCACGACCGAGGTCTTGATTTCGGAGGTGGAGATCATCTGGATGTTGATGCCTTCGTCGCTCAGGCACTTGAACATGCGGCTGGCCACACCCACGTGGCTGCGCATGCCGATGCCGACGATGGACACCTTGCAGATGCGGTTGTCACCCACCACGTCGGCCGCACCCAGTGCCGGCAAAACCTTGCCCTTGAGCAGGTCCAGCGTCTTCTGGAAGTCGTTGCGGTGCACGGTGAACGAGAAGTCGGTCTTGCCGTCCTTGGAGAGGTTCTGGATGATCACATCCACTTCCACGTTGGCCTCGGCCACCGCGCCCAGGATCTGGTACGCAATGCCCGGCTTGTCGGGCACGCCCAGGACGGACACCTTGGCTTCGTCGCGGTTGAAGGCAATGCCGGAAACAACGGCTCGTTCCATATCTTCGTCTTCCTCAAAAGTGATCAGGGTGCCAGAGCTGGCTTCTTCGTTCAGGTCGATGTCCCAGGGCGTGAAGCTGGACAGCACGCGCAGCGGCACCTTGTACTTGCCGGCGAATTCCACCGAGCGGATCTGCAGCACCTTGGAGCCCATGCTGGCCATTTCCAGCATCTCTTCAAAGCTCACGCGCTCCAGGCGGCGGGCCTCGGGCACCACACGCGGGTCGGTCGTGTAAACGCCGTCCACATCGGTATAGATCAGGCACTCGGCCGCCTTCATCGCGGCCGCCACGGCCACGGCCGAGGTGTCGCTGCCACCACGGCCCAGCGTGGTGATGTTGCCGGCCGGGTCCACCCCCTGGAAGCCGGTCACGATCACCACCTTGCCGGCAGCCAGATCGGCACGCACGCGGACGTCGTCGATCGACTCGATGCGGGCCTTGGTGTAGGCGTCATTGGTCTTGATCGGCACCTGCCAGCCAGCGTAGCTGACGGCGTCGATGCCTTCGGCCTGCAGCGCGATCGCCAGCAGGGCCGACGAGGCCTGTTCGCCGGTGGAGGCCAGCATGTCCAGCTCGCGGCCGTAGGCCTGGCCCTGGGTGGCGGGCTGCAGTTCCTTGGCCAGGGCCAGCAGGCGGTTGGTCTCACCGCTCATGGCGCTGGGGACCACCACCATCTGGTGGCCGGCCTTGTGCCACTTGGCCACGCGCCGGGCCACATTGCGGATGCGCTCGGTCGACCCCATGGAGGTGCCGCCGTACTTGTGAACAATCAATGCCATCGCAGAAGAATGGTTGGGGTCGAAAAGAAGGCAGGCGTCTGGAAGATCCTTGCCACATGCCGCGACCACCGGGCCGGGCAAAACCTGTTGATTATATCGGCCGCTCGTAGCGCAGCCGTTCGCCGTCGCGGACCACCAACCCGGCCGCCACGCGCATCCGCAAGCTGTGCCCACGGGTGCGACAGGCATCGACCTGGTCCAGCAGTTCGTCGAGTTGCACCTCGCTGGGCGCATTGCCGGCCCAGCGCCTGAGCCACAGACGCAATGCATTGGCCTGCCGCGCCCGGGACAGCGTCTGCAGTGCAGCAATCGCGGGCGGCTCCCCCGTCTGCGCCAGATCCGCCAGAGCCAGTTCATCCAGCAGCGTCTGTGCCTGAGCCGCGTGGCGGGCACTGCGGGCCAGCGCCTCGCGGTAGCCTGGAAAACAGGCCTGCCAGGCAGGCGTCAGCACTGCACGGATGCGGTTGCGGGTGTAACGCTGGTCGGCGTTGGTCGGGTCATCGACAAACGCATGCCCTTCCCGGACCAGCCAGTCGCGCAAAGCTTGCGATGCCAAGGCCAGCAAGGGTCGCCCAAACAGCATGCCATCGCGCTCGAACCGCTCGCCCATCCCGGCCAAGCCGGGCAGCCCGGCCCCCCGGCTGAGCGCCAGCAGCACAGTTTCCGCCTGGTCGTCCGCGTGCTGCCCCAGCAGCACGGCGGCAGCGCCCTGCTCGCTGGCGGTCGCGGCAAGGGACTGGTAACGGGCCCGTCGCGCGGCGTCCTCGGGACTCTGGCCCGGCGCGTGGCGGGCATCGACCCGCGCCACCGAGATCGGCACGCCCAGGCGGTCACACAAACCGCGAGCGAGGTTCTCGAACCCGTCGGCCGCGCCCTGCAGACCATGGTGGATGTGGAGGGCCACTACCCTGCCCGGCCAGTGCCCGTGCGCCGCCAGCAGCAAGGCGGTCGAATCGGCGCCGCCACTGTAAGCCACCGCCACCCGCGCGGGGTCAGGCAGATACCGCCCGCTCCAGTTGGCCAGCGCCGGCCCGCACGGATTGGGCGACGCGGCCACGGCGAAGATCAGCGCTTGGCGCTGTCGGCCTTGGTGTCGGTGAAGCGGCCGTAGCTGTCCAGGCGCGCGTGGCGGCGCTCCAGCAGTTCCTTGACCTTGAGATCGGCGACCTGGCGCCAGGCGTCGTTCAGGGCACGCTTGAGGAAGGCGGCCATTTGCCCGTGGTCGCGGTGCGCGCCGCCGACCGGTTCGTTGACGATCTTGTCCACCAGCCCCAAGGCCTTGAGGCGGTGGGCCGTGATGCCCAGGGCTTCCGCGGCATCGCTGGCGCGGTCGCTGGTCTTCCACAGGATCGAGGCGCAACCTTCGGGGCTGATCACCGAGTACACCGAGTACTGCAGCATCAGCACCTGGTCGGCCACCGAAATCGCCAGCGCACCACCCGAGCCACCTTCACCAATGATGGTGGAAATGATCGGCACTTCCAGCTGCGCCATCTCGAAGATGTTGCGGCCGATGGCTTCGGACTGGCCGCGCTCCTCGGCGTCGATGCCCGGATAGGCGCCGGGCGTGTCGACAAAGGTAAACACCGGCAGCTTGAACTTCTCGGCCAGCTTCATCAGGCGCAGCGCCTTGCGGTAGCCCTCGGGCTTGGTCATGCCGAAATTGCGCAGGCCACGCTCCTTCGTGTCACGCCCCTTCTGGTGGCCGAGCACCATGCAGGGCTGGCCATTGAAGCGTGCGAGACCTCCCACGATGGACAGGTCGTCCGAGAAGTGGCGGTCGCCGTGCAACTCCTGGAAATGCGTGAAGATTTCGTTCACGTAGTCCAGCGTGTAGGGGCGGTCCTGATGGCGCGCGATCTTGGTGATCTGCCACGGCGTCAGGGTGCTGTAGATGTCTTTGGTGAGTTGCAGGCTCTTGCCCGACAGCTGTTCGATCTCGGCGGAAATGTCGACCGCGGATTCGGTCTGGACATAGCGGAGTTCTTCGATCTTGCTTTCGAGTTCGGCAATGGGTTGCTCGAAGTCGAGGAAGTTTCTTTTGGCCAAGGTAGGACTCCTTTGGTCTTTGTGTGAACGACGTCCGGAAACGGAAAAGCCCCGAGGGGCTCAATAACTGACCGGCAGCGGGTCCAGCGAGCGCCAAATATACCAAGTGGCGACGCTACTGAACGGTGCCCACGATGCAGCCACCTCGCGGATCTCGCTGCGACTGACCGGCTCACCGGAGAAATAAGCCCGGCTGATGCCGTTCTGCAGGCCGATGTCGTCCAGCGGCAGCACATTCGGGCGCATGAGGTGGAAGATCAGGAACATCTCGGCGGTCCAGCGGCCGATGCCGCGGATCGCCACCAGCTCGGCAATGATGGCCTCGTCGTCCATCTCTGCCCAGGCCTTTACGTGCACCTGATCGTTGGCAAAGTGCAGCGCCAGGTCCACCAGGTACTCGACCTTGCGGGCCGACAGGCCGGCCGCGCGCATGTCGTCGACCTTGAGCTTGAGCACGTAGGCCGGCGTCATCTTGCGCGGCAGTTTCTCGAATTTTTCCCAGACCGACTGCGCGGCCTTGACCGAGATCTGCTGGCCCACGATGCTGCGCGCCAGTGTGACGAACGCATCGCCGCGCGACTGCAGGCTCACCCCCGGGTGCTGCGGAATCAGCTTCTTCATCACGCGGTCGCGCTTCATCAGGTGGCGGCAGGCTTCCTGCCAGTACAGCGGAGCGTCCGGCCCGGGTTCGGGCAGCATGGAAGTGACCATCAGCTGCGCTCCCAGGTCGTGCCGGCCGGGCCGTCCTTGAGCACGATGCCCTGGGCCAAGAGCGACTGACGGATGCGGTCTGCTTCTGCAAAGTTTTTCGCGGCCTTGGCAGCCGCACGGTCAGCGATCTGCTGCGCGATGGCAGCTTCGTCGAGCCCTTCGCCTGCACCGCCAGCCTGCAGATAGGCCTGGGGATCCTGCTGCAGCAGCCCCAGCACACCGCCCAGGGCCTGCAGCAGACCCGCAGCAGATGCGTCGCGGGTGCGGTTGACTTCACCGGCCAGATCAAACAGCACAGCGACCGCCTCGGGCGTGCCGAAGTCCTCGTCCATGGCGGCCTTGAAGCGCGCCGCAAACGGCAAAGACCAGTCGATGGCCGCGGGCACTTCGGCCGTCACAGTCGCCAGCGCGGTGTACAGGCGCTTGAGGGCAGCGCGGGCGTCGTCGAGATGCACGCCGCTGTAGTTGAGCGCGCTGCGGTAGTGCGCGCGCAGCACGAAGAAGCGCACCGTCTCGGCGTCGTACTTTTCCAGCACCTCGCGGATCGTGAAGAAGTTGCCCAGGCTCTTGGACATTTTCTCGTTGTCCACGCGCACGAAGCCGTTGTGCATCCAGAAGCGCGCCAGCGGCTGGCCAGTCGCTCCTTCGCTCTGAGCAATCTCGTTTTCGTGGTGGGGAAACTGAAGGTCGGCGCCACCGCCATGGATGTCGAAACTCTCGCCCAGCATCTCGCAACTCATGGCCGAGCATTCGATGTGCCAGCCCGGACGGCCGCTGCCGTAGGCGCTGTCCCATTGGGCCTCGGCAGGTTCGCCGGCCTTGGCCGACTTCCACAACACGAAGTCCAGCGGGTCCTGTTTGCCATCGTCCACTGCCACGCGCTCGCCTGCGCGGAGATCGTCCAGCGATTTGCCAGAGAGCTTGCCGTAGCCAGGGAACTTGCGCACCGCGTAGTTCACATCGCCATTGGGGCTGCGGTAGGCCAGGCCCTTGTTTTCCAGGCGGCGCACGATGTCCAGCATCTGCGGCACGTATTCGGTGGCCCGCGGCTCGTGCGTCGGGCGCTCGATGCCCAGCGCGTCGGCATCCTGGTGCAGCGCGTCGATCATCCGGTCGGTCAACTGCTTGATGGTCTCGCCGTTCTTGACGGCGCGGGCGATGATCTTGTCTTCAATGTCTGTGACATTGCGGACATAGGTCACGCGAAAGCCGCTGGCCCTGAGCCAGCGCTGCACCACATCGAAAGCCAGCATGGAGCGGGCGTGACCGAGGTGACAGAGGTCGTAGACCGTCATGCCGCAGACGTACATGCGCACGTGTCCGGGATCGATGGGCGCAAACGGCTCGACGCCGCGGGAGAGGGAGTTGAAGATTCGCAAGGGCATGGGGGAAACCGGGCCGAACCGGCTGCTCGGACGCACCTGAACACGGGTATCGACGTGACACCCTCAGATACAATGCGGCAGTATAGCCAGCCCGGTTTGGTTCGCCTTCCTGACTGAGCGCTATAGTCTTACATGTTGGCCCGTTTCGGCCTTCGGTTTGCCGCTTTCGCCATCTGAGGTCCCATGAACCACCCCAAGACTTTTTCTTCTTCCCAGTCCGTCACGCCTTCCGGCAAAGCCCGTCGCTCGCTCGCAGCTCCGCTGCGCATGGTGGCACTCTCGATTGCCGTGTCCGCCGCGATGGGTGCGACCATGGCATGGGCCCAGAGCGACGACTACGCAGAAGTCAATCGTCTGCTGCGCGCCGGCCAGCTTGCCGATGCAATGGGCAAGGCCGACCAGTACCTGGCAGGCAAGCCGCGCGACCCGCAGATGCGCTTCCTCAAGGGTGTCATCCAGACCGAAAGTGGCAAGCCGACCGATGCCATCGCGACATTCTCCAAGCTGACCGAAGATTTCCCCGAACTGCCCGAGCCCTACAACAACCTGGCCGTGCTCTACGCCGGACAGAGCCAGTTCGACAAGGCCCGCGCTGCCCTCGAAATGGCCATCCGCACCAACCCGAGCTATGCCACGGCCCACGAAAACCTGGGCGACGTCTACGCCAAGCTGGCCAGCCAGGCCTACAGCAAGGCATTGCAGCTCGACGCCGGCAACGCCGCCGTGGCGCCCAAGCTGAGCCTGATCCGCAACCTGTTCGCCGCCGACGCCAAGGGCGTCAAGCCGACGTCCGCCGCACCCGCTGCCGCAGCCCCCGTGGCCGCGGTCAAGCCCCCGGTGACGACAGCCGCGCCTGCCACAGCGACGGCTGCACCAACCCCTGCGCCCGCGCCGGCAGCACCCGCGCCTGCCACGGCCAACAACGGCCAAGGCGACGTGGAAGCCGCCGTGCACGCCTGGGCCAAGGCCTGGTCCAACAAGAACATGTCGGGTTACCTGGGCGCCTACGCCTCCAACTTCACGCCGCCCGGCGGCCAGACCCGCAAGGACTGGGAGGCCGACCGCAAGGCCCGCATCGTGCCCCGCAACAAGATCGACGTCGGTGTCAGCGATCTGGCCGTGACGGTCAACGGTGACCGTGCTTCGGTGCGGTTTCGTCAAGCCTATGCGTCTGACTCCATCAGCGTGAGCAGCCGCAAGACGCTCGATCTGGTCAAGAGCGGCAACCGCTGGCTGATCGTTCGCGAATCCACGGGATCCTGATGTCGGGTCGGCGGTACTTTCAACGGGGTCACGCCAGCGTTTCTTCCGCCTCCCTGAATTCGGGTTTCAGCAGCGGAGTTCCGCGGTGGATGCTGGTCGGTGCGATTGCCCTGGCCGCCGCCGCAGGAGCCGCCTATGCCGTCAAGTCGGTGTTTTTCCGCAGCGGCAGTGCGTTCACGACGGCCACGCCGGCACCCTCCACCCAGACCGCCCTGCCCAGTGCACCGGCCCCGGTGTCGGCGGGCCAGTCGCTGATCGACTCGGCCTTGTCCACTGTCCAGGCCGCCACCCATCCGCTGACGGCGTCCTCGTCGCGCGGCAATGGTCTGCAGCAGCAGGCCCTGACCGACGAAGCCGTTGCCCAGGTGGTGCCCAAACTGGGGCAGGCAGAAGCGCGGCTGCTGTCGATCTACCGACTCATCAGCCAGGGGCAGCACCGCGAAGCCCTGGTCAAGGCCGATGAACTGGTCCGTGACTACCCGAATTTCCACCTCGCCCACCTGGTGCATGGTGATCTGCTGAGCCTGCAGGTGCGCCCGGTCCGCCAGCTGGGCGATGTGCCCGACACCAAGGCCATGGCCGCCGCACCGCAGTTGGCGATCCTGCGTGAAGAATCGCGCCGCCGCATGCTGGCGCTGACCGAGCGTCCACCCGAAGGCGCCGTGCCTTCGCAATTCCTCGCGCTGGCCTCGCAAAGCCGGCATGCGATCGCTGTCGACGCCTCGAAGTCCCGGCTTTACCTGTTCGAGAACCAGACACCCGCGGCGCCGGGCTCCAACCTCGCACCGGCCCCGAAGCTCAAGCTGCTGGGCGACTTCTACATCTCGGTCGGCCTGCAGGGCATCGAAAAATCGGCCGAAGGCGACAAACGCACCCCGCTGGGCGTCTACTACATCACCAGCAACCTGAACCCGTCCACGCTGCCAGACCTCTATGGTGTCGGCGCCCTGCCGATCAGCTATCCGAACCCGCTGGATGTCCAGCGCGGCAAGACCGGCGGCGGCATCTGGCTGCACGGCACACCCAAAGAGCAGTTCGTGCGGGCGCCACAGGCCTCGGACGGCTGTGTTGTGCTGTCCAACCCCGATCTTGAAAAGCTGCTGGCCACGGTCCAGATCCGCACCACGCCGGTCGTGATTGCGCCGGAACTGCAGTGGGTGCAGCCCGATGCGCTGGATGAAGACCGCCGCTCGTTCGAGGCCTCGCTGGAGGCCTGGCGCAAGGCCAAGAGCGGCGGGCAGATCGACCGGCTGAAGGATTTCTACGCCCAGCGCGCCGACAGCGGCAAGGATTCCGGCCAGACCTGGAGCCGTGTCGAGAGCGAACTGCGCTCGCAACGCATGCCCAGGGACCTGTCGATCAAGGACGTGTCCCTGCTGCGCTGGAAAGACAGCCAGGACACCATGGTGGTGACCTTTGGCGAGCTGGCACAGAACCAGGCCCGCGGCGTCACCCGCCGCCAATACTGGACGCGCGAACGCGACCAGTGGAAGATATTTTTCGAAGGAACACCCTGATGCAAGGAGTGAACGGTTTTTCTGGCCTGCTGCGGCGCCCGCTGCTGAAGGCCTTGCTGGTCTCGGTCCTGTCCTCGGCCGCGTTGTCTGCCGTGGCGCAGACAGCAGCCAAATCACCTGCACCGGTTGCAGCCACAGCGCCCAAGGTCCGACTGACGACCTCCATGGGCGACATCGTGCTGGAGCTGTACCCCGACAAGGCCCCGAGGACGGTCGAGAACTTCCTGCAGTACGTGCAGGACAAGCACTACGACGGCACGATCTTCCACCGCGTGATCGACAACTTCATGCTGCAGGGCGGTGGTTTTGATGCCAAGTACCAGGAAAAGCCCACGCGCCCACCGGTCGTGCACGAAGGTCAGGCCGCGATCCAGAAAGGCGGTCCGAAAAATGTGATCGGCACCGTCGCGATGGCCCGCACCAACGACCCGCAATCTGCGACAGCGCAGTTCTTCATCAACGTCAAGGACAATGCCTTCCTCGACCCGACACCGCTCCCCCCGGGCGACCCGGTGCCCCGCTTCGAGTACCAGGGCCGGATCTACGAGAACATCGCCCGAGCCAAGTTGCTGGCCGCAGGCCAGCTCTACGGTTACACCGTGTTCGGCAAGGTGATCGCCGGCATGGACGTCGTCAACAAGATCAAGGCCGTGCCCACCGGCGCCGGTGGCCCCTTCCCCACGGACGTGCCCAAGACGCCCGTCACCATCCTCAAAGCCACTCTGGAGAAATGAACATGGCCAACCCTCAGGTCGAACTGCACATCGCCGGCCACGGCGTCATCACGCTGGAACTCGACGCCGACAAGGCGCCGCTGACCACCGCGAACTTCCTGTCGTACGTGAACAAGGGTCACTACAACAACACGATCTTCCACCGCGTGATCCCCGGCTTCATGGTCCAGGGCGGCGGCTTCGAGCCCGGCATGACCCAGAAGTCCACCGACGCGCCGATCCAGAACGAAGCCAACAACGGCCTGCGCAACGAGGTCTACACGGTCGCCATGGCCCGCACCAACGACCCGCATTCGGCCAGCGCGCAGTTCTTCATCAACGTCGCCAACAACAGCTTCCTCAACCACACGGCGCCCAGCGCCCAGGGCTGGGGCTATGCCGTGTTCGGCAAGGTGGTGTCGGGCTCCGACGTGGTCAAGAAGATCGAAGCCCTGCCGACCGGCCGCAAGGGCTTCCACGACGACGTGCCCAAAGAGGATGTCGTGATCGAAAAGGCCGTCGCCCTTTGATCGGCGGGGCCCAGGCCCCTGCGCCAGACCCGACGATGGCGACCGACGACCGCTTTGCCACATGGCGCGCTCCCGCGCACTGGCAGGCGGTCGATTTCATTTCGGACCTCCATCTCCAGGCGGCGCACGCCAGCACGGTGCAGGCCTGGCTCGACTACCTGCAGAAGCCGGCCATCGGACGCCCCGATGCGCTGGTGATTCTGGGAGATCTGTTCGAGGTGTGGATCGGCGATGACGCACTGAATGAACCGGACGGCTTCGCCAGCCAATGCGCCCGGGCGCTGCGTGCGTTCAGCCGCACCACCCCCACCTTCTTCCTCTGTGGCAACCGCGACTTCCTGTTGGGAGAGGCCGCGCTGACAGCCTGCGGCATGCGAGGCCTGGCCGATCCCACGGCACTCGACTTCCATGGCCAGCGCTGGCTGCTCAGTCACGGCGATGCACTGTGCCTGGACGACACCGACTACCAGCGCTTCCGTGCCCAGGTGCGCTCTTCCGCGTGGCAACAAGCGTTTCTGTCGCAGCCACTGGCCAAGCGCGAAGCCGTCGCGAAGGACCTGCGCGAACGCAGCGAGGCGCGCAAGCAAAGCATGGCCCACGACCCCGAACTCTGGGCCGATGTCGACGCAGAGGCCGCCCGGGAATGGCTGCAGCGGGCGGATGCCCGCACGCTGATCCACGGGCACACGCACCGCCCCGCAGAACACGATCTTGGCGATGGCCTGCGCCGCGTGGTGCTCAGCGACTGGGACGCCGACGCGCAGCCGCCGCGACTGGAAGTGCTGCGCCTGACCGCCGGTGGCCTGCAGCGCCTGCCACTGGCGCCTGCATGAGCACCCTGCTCCCGGCCGCACTGCAGCGCTGGCTGCCACGCACCTGGCGCCGCCTGCCGGAGCCGCCCACGGCACTATGGCGGGACATCGTGCAGCGCCACCCTTTCCTGCGCACGCTGACCGAGACCGAACGCCAGCGCCTGAAGCTGCTGAGCACCCATTTCCTGCAAGAAAAAGAATTCCACGGCGCGCACGGCCTGGCAGTCACCGACGCCATGGCGCTGACCGTGGCGGCGCAGGCCTGCCTGCCACTGCTGCACATGCTGCCCCCCTCGGGGAAGCGCTCCGCGCACCCGCTCTCGGTGCTGGACTGGTACGGTGACTTCGTCGGCATCGTGATCCAGCCGGGTGCCGCCGTGGCGCGACGCAACCACACCGACGCGACCGGCATCGTGCACCAGTACGACGAGGTTCTGGCTGGGGAAGCCATGGACCGGGGGCCCATCATGCTCAGCTGGGAAGACGTGCTCGCCGCACCGCACACCATCGACCGCGGCGGCAACCTCGTCATCCACGAGTTCGCGCACAAGATCGACATGCACGGCATGGGCGCCGGCAATTCGCCCGACGGCGCCCCGCCCCTGCCCGGTGCGCTGTGGGGCACCGGAAGCGAAGCAAAGGCCCGAGAGCACTGGCGCGCCGTGATGGCCGACGCCTATGCACGGTTTCGCGAGTCGCTGTCGCTGGCCGAGCGCTTTGGTGGTGACACGCCCTGGCTCGACGCGTACGCGGCCACGCACCCGGCCGAGTTCTTTGCCGTGAGTTGCGAGGCCTACTTCGTCAATCGTGAGCGCCTGGCCCTGGAGTTCCCGGCGCTGGTCACGCTCTACGACGGATTCTTCCGGTCCAGGCCCTGAGCGTCAGCGGCGCAGCAGCACCTTCAACACGTTCTGCACCCGACGCGCAGCACCGGCGTCGTAAGCCCCCGAGAGCACCTTGGCCAGATCATGGCCCCAGGTGTCGGACGGCGGTGCATCGTGGCGGCGGGTCAGCAGCTGCAGCTGCAGCTGACGGCGAGCATCCAGCTGCTCCGCGGGCGTGGGCACTTCGGCCGCCATTTCCAGCCGCAGCAAGGCCTCGGCGGGCACCGGCGAGGCGGCTCCACCCAGGGCACTGGTCCAGGCCGAACGGGCCGCCGCGGTCACCCGGCCACCCAGCGCCTGTGCCGCCGGCACCGCGGAAGGATCGCGTTTTTCCCAGGCATTGACCAGTTGAGTCAGCACTTCACCGTGCGCCTGCGCCGCCAGCTTGCGCATGGTGGCCTCGGCGTGTTCGATCGCCTGGCGCTGCGCGCGGAAGGCCGCGTCGCCCAGACGGGGTGTCGCATGGCCCGGCGCAGAGCGGGGAGGACGGCTTTCCGCCCAGGCGCCGCGTGGGCCGCGGGCGTCCCGGCCATCGCGCGCGTCGCGCCCACCCGGACCACGGCGGTCATCGCGTCCTGCGGGTTCGGTCTTCTTCATGCCCGGGCGGTCGTCGCCACGCATGGCGACCAGCTTGCGCGCAGGGGCCGCGGGGACAGGCGCGGGGGCCGGCGCCTCAGGCGCAGCGGTGGTGTCGTCGGCATCCGATGCCGCAGCAGCATCACCGGCATCGGGTGCCGAAGCGGCTTCACCGGCGGGTTCTGACTTCGGCGACTCGGCCCTGGTTTCGGCGCTGGCAAGCACCGCCGGCGCCTCTGCTTCGCCCCGCAGGGCGCGTTCCAGCGCCTGCTGGGCGCTGCGGATCTGTTGCGCATCACCGGCCGCACAGGCAGCGTCCAGGGCGCGCGCCGCATCCAGCACCCGCTGGTCGTGTTCATTGAGCGCGGTCGCGGCCTTTTCACGCTCGCTGCTCTTGCGCTGGAAGGCCTCATCGATGGGCTTGCGGAACGCTTCCCAGAGCTTCTGCTCCAGCTTGCGCTCCAGCGGCACGGTGTGCGCTTCAGCCTGCCAGCGCCCCTGCAATTCCTTCACCGCATCGATGCGCAGCGCAGGACTGGCGCCCATCGCCGTCGCTTCTTCGATCATCTGACGACGGCGTGCGACGCTTTGCGACTGCGCGACTTCCAGGCCCGCGTGCGCCAGGTGCATGGCTTCTTTCCACTGCGGCTGCAACTCGGCGAATGCCTTTTCGCTCAGATGGCCGGCCTCGCGCCAGCGCTCGGAAAACGCATGCAGATCGCGGATCTGGACTTTCCAGTCGGACTGCCCGGTGTGCGCGACGGTCCATGCCTTGAGCTCTTCAATCAGCGCCAGGCGCTGCGCCTTGTGGGCTTCCGCCTGTTGGCGAACCTGGGTGAGCCAGACCTCGACCTGCTTGTGGGCCAGGGTGCAAGCCTCGTCGAAGCGTTTCCACAGCGCGTGATTCGCCTGACCGCCCTGATCGGTGGTTTTCCACTGCTCGCGCAAGGCGCGCAGGGTTTCCTGCAGCTTGCGGCCGCCCATGCGCTGGCCTTCGGGCGGCGCCAGCAGCGCTTCGGCCTTCTTCACCAGTTCTTCGCGCAACTGGTCGGCACGCCAGCGCTGCCAGTCTTCCAGCTCACCCGCCTGGGCCAGCACCGCGTGGGCCTTGGCCTCCAGATCCGGTCCCAGCAGACGTCCTTGTGACTTGAGCACCGCACGCACATCGGCCGCGGCCTTGGGTGTGGCCTTGCCGTGGCCCTGACCGACTTCCTTTTCCAGCACGGCCAGCACACGTTCCAGCTCGGCCACCGCCTTCTCCCGGCGTTCCTTGTGGGCCTGGGCATCCTGTGAAGCCACCACCTCGACGGTCTCACCCCGGGCCTGACGCAACTCATCGGCCCAGACCGGCACCGCCGGCAACGCGGCCTGCGGGTCGGCATCGGCCGCCACCGCCGTGGCCAGTGCGGCCTCGAAGGCGTCCCAGACCAGCTGCAGTTGCTGACGGGAAGCGTCCAGCATCGGCGGGAACTTGGGTTCCACGCTGGCCCACTGCGGATCCGCGGTGAGCTCGGTGGCCTGCTTCTGCCATTCGGCAACATCGTCCCGCAGCGCCTGGGCACTGGACTGCGCCTCGCGCCAGGACTTGGTGGACAAGACTTCAATGCGCTGCGCCATCAGGACCGCGGATTCGCGCTTGACCTGAACGCGGTCCTGCAGATCTTCGATCGCCTTGACACGCTCGGACAGCGCGACCTTGAGACCGGCCAGCGGTTCGCGCGACAAGGGCGCGCCGGCCCGGGCCGCATCGCGTTGCCAGGCCAGGGCATCGGCCAGGTTCATCCGCGACTGCCCGATGAGCGTCTCGGCCTTCTGGGCCCATTCGACGCCGATGTGTTCCTGGGCCTTCTGCCGGCGCAGCTCATCGAGCTTCTCTTTCAGCGGCTTGGCTGCGCCGCGGTCACGCTGCGACAGCTCCTTGAAGACCTCGTTCATCACCTCCCAGGTCGGCTCGGTCAGCAGCCAGGCGCGCACGCGGGCTGCCCGATCGCCAGACGTCGGTGCAGAGAATGCGCCGCCGGTGACGGCATCGAGGGGATGGGGGGTCTGGCTCGCGCCAACCGCCTTGGCACCGGCACTGGCCGAAGCCATCGGGTCGGTCGCGGGAGAAGACGGGGGCGTTTTGCGCAAAGAGAACAGCGACATAGGGCTAACAATGAATGGACGGGAACCACTCCCACCCAAGGGATCCGGGCGGGGTCGTTCAAACCCCTATTGTCGCCGCGGAACCGCCCCTCGACAGCGAACCCTGCTCCAGAAACGAGAAACCCCGGTCAGCCGAAGCTGCCGGGGTTGACGGCGGGGCAAAAACGCACTTGCCGTCTGGTCGGAAGCAAGGAGGGAATTGTCCCTGCGTCCTGGAAGCAAGAGATTGCTTCCGTGGGGTGCCGGACGGTGGCTGTACCACTTGTCTGGCGGGATTACCGACATACCGTCGGTGCACAAAGATTACTCCCGCACCCAGTCGTTGGCAAGCCCTGTTACCGCCCGGAAACCTTTGTTTTCTCGTTGGCCGACGAGGGTGCCAGCCGGACTTGCAACGAGCTGCAAAAGCCACCCGAACCGACAGGCGGCGCCTTCGGGCAAGGACCCGGCGGAGAGCCCCGTCACGCTTGCCGGGGGCGCTAGGAAAGTCAGCGGACTCAACAGCCCACGAAATACTAATAACCAAACTTTATATTAAACACAGTTTAAAACATTGACTTGACATTAGCCTGCCCATACCATTCGCCCGTTTCCCGCACAGGGATAACCCGAACACCGCCGGCCCCCACCCTCCTTCGGCCTGCGGTCCCGCCATTGATGGCGCCCCCCACCGCATGCAGCCACTCCTCCGGGATGGCTCAGCCTTGCAAGGAGCGACAGAATGACCCCGTACCTGACCGAGCACGACAAGAGCAGCGACGCAGCTGCCGCAACCCCCTGGCGCCTGGCCCTGGCCGACGCATTCCACGGCTTCATGGCCTTCACCCACAACGGCATGGCGCTGCTTGGCGTCGGCCTGGCCGCTCTGGCCCTGACCCTGGCAGCCCGCAGCGATCTGCGCACCCAGGCCGAACAGCAACTGCTGGGCTGGCTGCTGGAGCGCCATGATGTGACGCTGAGTGCGCAGGACGCGGAAGCGCCTCAGGACGCCGCCGACCGCACACTGGCGTCCAGTCCCGTCGCCCTGCCCAGGCAACAGGCCGCAGTGACCCAATGGCTCAGCCGCCGCTACCGGGTGGCGCAGGAGCCTCTGGCCTCCCTGGTGGCCGAAGCCTTCTCCATGGGCGAGAAGGCGCGCCTGGACCCGACCCTGATCCTGGCGGTGATGGCGATCGAGTCGCGCTTCAATCCTTACGCCCAGAGTCCGGTCGGCGCGCAAGGCCTGATGCAGGTGCTCACCCGCGCCCATTCGGACAAATACGCCGACTTCGGCGGCCAGGCCGCTGCCTTTGACCCGCTGAGCAACCTGCGCGTCGGCGTCAAGGTGCTGCAGGACTGCATCAAGCAGGCCGGCTCGGTCGAAGGCGGGCTGCGTCTGTATGTCGGAGCCGTGTCTTCCGACGGCAGCGACTACATCAACAAGGTGATGAGCGAGCATATGCGCATCCAGAGCGTCGCACTGGGCAAGCCGATGCCCACCTCCTTCCCGATTTTCTCGGCCATGCCTGTGGCCGCTCCGGCCGCCCCCGGTACCGAGACATCCACGCGGACCGGTCTGCTGGAACCCGCCGCCGAGGCCGCCCCTGGCGCCGCCCCGGCGCCAGCGGAGCCGCACTCCGGCGATCTCACCAGTTCCTGACCGGGATACCCCGATCCTCGGCGCGCCGACCTCACGGCTCGGCTAAACTAGCGCGGTGCACAACTGGCGATAGGCGCACGGCGGTTCTCCCGCCCTCCGCGCTGACGTGGCCCCCCGATCTGCCGGTCGGGACAACCACTGGGAAGTGCACCGCCCGTTTTCGGGCGTTCAGCCGTTCGCCTGGGCAGTCCCTGCAGCTTCATCCACACCGACCGAAGTGCGCGGGGTCCACGTCACCCGAGACTGCCAAACCATGTACGACCGCAACATCCTCATCGAGCAAACCGATCCCGAGCTGTTCGCCGCCATCCAGGCCGAGAACGCCCGCCAGGAACACCACATCGAGCTGATCGCCAGCGAGAACTACGCCTCGCCGGCCGTGATGGCCGCCCAGGGCACCCAGCTGACCAACAAGTACGCCGAGGGCTACCCGGGCAAGCGCTATTACGGCGGCTGCGAGTTCGTGGACGTGGCCGAGCAATTGGCCATCGACCGTGTCAAGCAACTCTTCGGCGCCGACGCCGCCAACGTGCAGGCCCACTGCGGCGCCTCCGCCAATGAAGCCGTGTTCCTGGCCTTCCTCAAGCCCGGCGACACCATCATGGGCATGAGCCTGGCCGAAGGCGGTCACCTGACCCACGGCATGGCCCTGAACATGTCCGGCAAGTGGTTCAACGTCGTCTCCTACGGCCTCAATGCCAAGGAAGAGATCGACTACGACGCCATGGAAGCCAAGGCCCGCGAGCACAAGCCCAAGCTGATCGTGGCCGGCGCGTCTGCCTACAGCCTGCGCATCGATTTCGAGCGCTTCGCCAAGATCGCCAAGGAAATCGGCGCCATTTTCATGGTCGACATGGCCCACTATGCCGGCCTGATCGCGGCCGGCGTGTACCCCAACCCGGTGCCGTTCGCCGACGTGGTGACTTCCACCACCCACAAGAGCCTGCGCGGCCCGCGTGGCGGCATCATCCTGATGAAGGCCGAGCACGAGAAGGCCATCAACAGCGCCATCTTCCCAGGCCTTCAAGGCGGCCCGCTGATGCATGTGATCGCTGCCAAGGCCGTGGCCTTCAAGGAAGCGCTGACCCCCGAGTTCAAGGCTTACCAGCAGCAGGTCGTGAAGAATGCTCAGATCGTGGCGGAGACGCTGACCCAGCGCGGTCTGCGCATCGTGTCGGGCCGCACCGAGAGCCACGTCATGCTGGTCGACCTGCGTGCCAAGGGCATCACCGGCAAGGAAGCCGAGGCCGTGCTGGGCAGCGCCCACATGACCATCAACAAGAACGCGATCCCCAACGACCCGGAAAAGCCCATGGTCACCAGCGGCGTGCGCATCGGCACCCCGGCCATGACCACCCGCGGCTTCAAGGACGAAGAAGCCCGCCTGACCGCCAACCTGATCGCCGACGTGCTGGACAACCCGCGCGACCCGGCGAACATCGAAGCGGTGCGCACCAAGGTCAACGCCCTGACCGCGCGCTTCCCGGTCTACAAGTGATCCCAGGCGGCGCAGCGCGATGAAGTGCCCTTTTTGCGGTCATCTGGAAACCCAGGTCGTCGAAACGCGCGTATCCGAAGACGCGGACTTCATCCGCAGGCGCCGCCAGTGTGGTCATTGCGAAAAGCGCTTCACCACCTACGAACGCCCGGAAGTCAGCTTCCCGGCGGTAGTCAAGAAGGATGGACGGCGCGTGGACTACGTGCCGGCCAAACTCCGCGCCTCGTTCGCGCTGGCCTTGCGCAAGCGCCCGGTCAGCACCGAGCAGGTTGATGCCGCCATCGAGCGCATCGAAGAAAAGCTGCTCAACCTGGGCGCCCGTGAAGTACCTGCCACCCGGCTCGGTGAAATGGTGATGCGCGAACTCAAGAAACTCGACAAGGTGGCGTATATCCGCTTTGCCAGCGTGTACCGTAGTTTCGAGGACATTGACGAGTTCCGGGCGCTGGTGGACGAAGTCCGCAAGTAGCCTCACTGCAACGAAATACCGCATTGATCCTCCATGCAGGGGACAATTCGCATACCAATAGCCTCCTCGGCGATTCTATTTGGACATCACCACCCGAATAATCCACCCAGGCAAACAGCCAGGGGATCAAAGGGATGGAAAACACAGTCAAGGCAATCAACGGGGCCCATCGCGGATACACACTGACAGAACTGGTGGTGGTTACCGCGCTGCTGGCAGTTCTCCTGCAGATCGCCATCCCCAAATTCGTGGAGTTGCTGTCTACATGGCAACGCGATCTGGTCACCCGCGCACTGACCAACCATCTCGCCCTGGCAAGGTCCGAAGCCATTCACTGGTCCCGGCGCGTCGTGATGTGCAGCAGTCCGGACGCACGAAATTGTGCGCCGCCATCCTCAAGAGAATGGGCCTCGGGCTGGCTGGTCTTTCAGGATCTCGATGACGACGGGCAATTTGGCCCAGAAGACAAACTCGTTGCGGTATCGCAAGGCACCACTGGAATCCGGAGCATCCGTGGCAGCGGAAATGTCCAACGATTCATATTCAATCCCACGGGAATGATGTCCTCCGGGATGGCTACCCTGGAGATCATGCCGCGGGTGGGGCCTACACAGAAAATCATTGTCAATCGCATCGGTCGGGTGAGACTGAGCCTGGATGAATAGAGGATGTCCGGCGCCAAGGTGAAGCCCAAGCGTGAAAAATGAATGCTTTTTACCGCTGAGGCATCCGAAAGCAACCGCGTGTCGGTGCGACTCAAGCCCAACAAACCGTGGCCGGTACATTGCAGTACGGAGCTGCAAATTGAAGTACCTGTCTTTCCCCCTTCCGCCACGCACCCAAGCCCAACACGGTTTCACACTTGTGGAACTGGTGGTGACGCTTGCCATTTTCGCGGTCCTGATCTCCCTGGCGATGCCCGACTTCAGCGAAACCGTTCGCCAGTGGCGCAGGGACAGCGCGACACGTGCATTGACATCAAGCCTGCAGCTGGCACGGTCGGAAGCGATCAAGTCCACACGAAAAGTGATGCTGTGCCCGAGCACCACGGGCACCTCATGCGCCACAGGCACCGAGTGGCGCAACGGCTGGATTGTGTTTGTTGACGACGGCGCGACCGATCAGGCGTTCAACACAGGCGAGCGCATCCTGCAGGCAACCTCCGCCCAGAGTGGGATTGCTTCGCTGACCAGCTCCGCCAACGTGGAGTTTTTGCAGTTTCTGCCCAGTGGGCTGATGGCGGCAGGGTCGACATCCGGTGCCAAGACCGGCGCCACCACATTCACTGTCACCCCCTCCGGCGTGACCTCTGCCACCCTAGTCAACAAGGTGGCCGTGTCTCCCGTGGGCCGTCCGACTGTCACCACCGTACATCCCTGAGCGACTCCTTGCCATGTTCCCGACTTGCCCTATTCCGCGCGTCACTCGCATGAGGTCCATCCAGCGACAGCAAGGTGCCAGCATGATCGAAGTGCTTGTCGCCGTTCTGCTGGTGTCCATTGGCCTGCTGGGCATTGCCGGGCTCTCCGGGGCCACGTTCAGCTACAACAAGACCTCGCAGGTCCGTCTGACCGGAATGGCCTTGGTCAACGACTTTGCAGATCGCGCCAGACTCAACGTTGCAGGTTACGACCGAGGCGGTTACAGCATCGCCTTGGGCGACAACTACCAGAGTTCGCCTGTCACGGTCGCCGCATCCAACTTGGGGCTTGACCCATCCGTGGCAGTAAACGGCAACAAGATTGCGGATGATCTGGCGGCCGCCGATGTGGATCAGTTTCTGCGCAGCGTGCGCAGCCGGCTTCCGCTCGGGGACGCCGTCGTCGTCAGCCGTCCGTCGGGTGCCACCAGGGACATGGATGTCTGGTTGCTCTGGCAACAGCCGCAGGTCGGAAGCGGTTCAGCGGATGACCTCAAGACCAGCGACTATCAGTTGTTCATGGCTGGCCAGGGGAATTGCCCCAACAGCCTGAGTGCGGCAGACAAACTTGTCTATAGCTGCATGTACTTCAAGGTGGGGCTGTGACCATGTCAAACCAACGCTTCGCCGGACGAACCCGCCTGCAGTTCCAGAGGGGTCTGAGCCTTGTCGAGCTGATGGTCGCGCTGACCATCGGCCTGTTCCTGATGGGTGCCGTCGGGATCATCTATGTCAACACGGCCACCACCTCCCGGGGCAGCACCCTGGAATCACAGATGAACGAGGATGCCACCTTGGCGCTGGAGTTGCTGCAACAGCAGGTTCGTCTCGCCGGTTTTTCCAATGTCAACAACTCCGGGGCACGGCTGTTCGCCGGGCGGGCGGTTCTGGGGTGTGATGGTGGATTTACCAACAACGCCGGGAGCACTGCCTTCGAGGCGCTGGCCTGCAACACGACCACCACCGGCTCGGATGCCATTGCGGTTCGCTACGAAGCGACCCTGCTCAACAGCCAGTCGGTGACCAGTTCCGGCGTTCAGCTTCCGGCCAACTGCGTCAATGAAGGGATCGCCACTTGGAATGCGCTGGCCGAAGGAGCATCCAGTGCCACACCGCTGGCCCTGGCCGACAACCGCTACTACGTGGCCAACGACGCGGATGGCACACCATCGCTGTTCTGTCAGGGTCGGACAGGTGCAGGTTTCGGGACGGCCACCGCCCTGATTCCTAACATCGAAAACATGCAGGTGCAGTACGCGGTGACGGCTCTGCCGACCGCCGGCAACCCGATCCCCCATCATGTGGCGGGTTACGTGAGTGCATCCAATACGGCCCTGGGCGCGACCGCCGGGAACTGGCCACGCGTGGCCGCGCTGCGTGTCTGCCTGCTGGCCCGCAGCGCCACAGCCGTACCAACCGGCGACAACAGCGTGAATGACGTGGGCCGGTACCTTGACTGCGATGGCGTCGAGCAGACGGCCACCGATCGCCGGCTGCGCCGTGCCTACATCACCACCATCCAGTTGCGCAACATGCGCCCGGCACTGCCAGCTGACTACGTGTCTGGCCAAGACCCCTGGGCTTATCTTTATGAATAACGAATCCACTGGTCCCGGAGCAGCCCCCTCGTGCCGCCACACACCGGCCGTCGAGCGCGGCATCGTGCTGCCCATGGCCCTGATCATGCTGGTGATCATCTCCTTCGCCGGCCTGATCGCCGCCAGGAACTCGGCCTCTTTCGAGCAGTTCTCGAACAACATGAGGACCAACCAGGTAGCACGCACCTCGGCCGAAGATGCCCTGCGACGTTGTGAGCGTTTCGCCAAGGACGCCACCGACAACGGAGGCACCACCTATCCGAGCGAGACCGGAAAGATCCTGGCGACGCAGGTGTCGGCCGATACCGAAGCCGCCATCCGGGCTGGCGCCTGGAACACCAGGGCCAACTGGGGCTCATCGGGAGCCAACATCCTGATCACTGTCACACCGGCTTTTGACACCAATGTCCAGGGACAGGCCAAGCTCAAGCCGGCCAACTACCCGACTTGCATCATCCAGGCCATGGTCAATGGGCGGTACCTGATCACCGCGCGCGGGCTCTCCAACGATGCAGTGGTCAGTAGCGGCGGCCTGCTGACCGCTGGTACCGAGGTCTGGCTTCAATCCATTCTCACGCCGTCCACCCCCGTGCTGTCCGCCAGCAGAGGTGTCGAATGACCGCAATGACATCGGATACACAGATACCCGCCAGAGAGGTTGCCATGAAATTTCATTCAAGACTGAGTATCACCAAGCTCCTGCCGTTGCTCGCGCTGGCAGTCAGTGCGATGGCTGTGGCCCCGCAACTGGCGGCTCAACCGGCCAACCGCCCCTTGCTGACCAATCAGGCCGGCGCGTTGCCTAACCTGATGATTTCCCTGGATAACTCGGGATCGATGGCTTTCAATTACCACGAGAGCTACAACGTCACCGACGACACGGAATACGAGAAGCGTTTCTGCCCGACCCCCTACTCCAACAGGAACTCAGCGACGTTGGCCACATTCAACAGTGGCATCGGAGGCGAGGCAATCTATTCCGCCGCTGGGCCGACCTACACCTGTTATGAGCGCAGGCTTGTCTCCGGATCCTGGACCACAGTGGCCCGCACTGCGGTGTCCCTCCCTTACGCTCCGGCCCAATACGTTGCCAACTGGTCCGCTCAGCGCTCGGCCGACGTCAACCCCCTCTACTACGACCCCCGCGTGCGGTACCTGCCGCGCGTGAATGGAAGCGGCGCCCAGATTGCGCCGACCGATGGCGCCGTCTGGGTGTCCAACCAGAGCAGTGCCCCTTTCTCCTACCGGCTTTTTCAGAGAAGCATTGCACCGTTCGACTTGCGCGTGTACCACTCCATGTACGCAAGCGATGGCTTCACCCGGAACTACCAAAACGTAGTCAACCAGGACAACCCCACCGGATTTACTGTGCGCTATTCCCTGGGGTACTCGCTGCGGACACCCCAGCACATTGCCTACAGTGCGGCCACAACCTCTTCGCCAGCATTCACCTACGCCATCTGCACCGCCGTGGTCACCGATGGTTCTGGAAGGGAAACTGGCTGCTCTGCACGGACCCAGGTGAATGTGCTTTACGGCGCGACGACCACGTACACCATCCCCACGCCCAACTCGCGGACAGACTGCTCGAACAACGTCTGTTCCAACACGCAGGAAGTGACGAACATCATGAACTGGTTCCGCTGGTATTCCATCCGGCAGACCGCCACCAGCACCGCCATCGGGCAGGCGCTTGCAGACATCAACACCAATGGCGCACTCAGTTCGCCGGCCAAATTTGATGACAAGTTGCGCATCGGATACATGCCCATCAACGAGACCTGGGCTGCCCCTCTGTCACTGCCACCGGGTGCAGGCGCCCCGGTGACCACGTCGCGTGGTGTTCGCAACCTCAAACGCGGTTCGACGGAGAACGACGAACTTTTCACGTGGCTCAATGGGATCATTTCCCAAGGCGGCACCCCGCTGCATTACTCGATTGAGCGGGCGGCAGACTATTTCCTGATGCGAAACAACGTCACGGAAAATCCGTGGCGCACCATCCCGACCAGTTCCAGCAGCGCGGAGCTTAGCTGCCGACGCTCTTTCAATCTGCTGTTTTCCGATGGCGGATGGACGTCCGGCAATCCCTGGGGGCCGTCTGCAGCCGGGCCGGACTATGACAACACCGTTGGCCCCACCTTCTCCCGGACCTTGAGCGATGGCAGCACGGAGACATTCCGATACCAGCCTCAGGGGATCGACACGATTGCTGGCCGCCTGAAATACACGCCTTATCCCAGCAATCCCAACAGTTCCGGGGGATTGGCCGACCTGACCGCCAAGTATTACTGGCACACCGACATGCTGAGCGGCAACGCCAACAATACAGTGCAGACCCGCCCGGGACAGCCGACGTTCTGGCAGAACATGTCGACCTACACCATTGGCTACCTGATCCAGCCTGGCGGCGAGGTCGCCACCAGTGGCCTGACGTTCAACCAGATCCAGACCTATCAAACCAAATATGCCCTGCTGGGATATACCGGTGCCGCCTCGTTTCTTCCCACTTGGCCGTCCGGCGATCTGATCGCCGCGGGTACCCAGCCCAGGGTGGATGACTTCATTCACGCAGGCTACACAGGCGGCGCCAGATCTTTCAGTGCCAGGACCGCCGATGACGTCAAAGGCATCTTCAACACCATTCTTTCCGAGATCCTGAGTGCGTCCGGCCGCGATGCGGGTGTTTCCGTCAGTTCAGGTGGGGACAGTTCGACCCTGGCGGGACAACTCAAATACACCGTGTCGTACAAGACGCTCGACAACTCGGGCAACATCCTGGCCAAGGAACTGGATGCCAACGGCAACGAGACCGGCGTCACCCGGTGGTCCGCGGAACAGCTCATGCCGGCCGCCTCGCTGCGTCGCGTGTTCACCATGAACAGCATCCGCACCCCGATCGATTTCCTCGGCAATTTCTCATCCCTCACCAGCGATGTGCAAACGGCGCTGAGACAAGGAACGGGCGCCGCGCGGATTCCCACCGATGCCAGTTTCGTGAACTACCTGCGAGGCGACAACACCCCGACCGACGCAAATGGACAGCTGTTCCGGCAGAGGGTCTCAAAGATCGCGGCCATGGTGAACCCACCATCGGAGCTGATGAACTATTCCCGCGACTACCAATACGACAGCGTGACCTCGGGTGGCGGGGTGGACGGCTGGGACAGCTACAAGGGCTTTGCTGGTCGCAAACTGGGCTACCCATCTTCCCTGTTTGTTGCGACCAACGGCGGGGTGATGCATTCATTCGATTCGAGAACAGGCGTCGAACAGGCGGCATTCATGCCCCGCCGCAGCATGGCGCGGCTGCTCAACTACGCGACCGAGCCTTACGCCTTTGAGTACGTGCTGGATGGCCCCATCAGCCAGAATGACATCTTCAACCGTGCGTACGCCAGCGCCAATTCCCTCTCCGTCGCCGACCAGTGGCAGGCATGGCGGCACATTGCGGTGGGGACCGGGGGGCGTGGTCAACAGTTGGTCTATGCCGTCAACTCACCGTTCAAGACCGGGGCCCCCCCCACTCGCATTCCCGACAAGCAGGATTTCCTGTGGGAAACCGGACCGGACCTCATCAACACGGCCGACGGCGACGATGTGACGGTGGGCTACATGGTCAATCCCGCACGCAGTGGGCAGACCGAAGACATGCCCAACAGCACCAATGGCCAACGGGGCCGATGGATCGTTGCCATCAACAATGGACACTACAACGGCGTGGCCGGCGGCGACAAGGCTGGTCTCGTGGTCCTCGATGCCCTGACCGGCGACGTGATCCGCACCATTCCCCTGCCATCGGGCTATTCCGCTGGCCGCGGCCTGAGCGGCGTGACTCTGCTGCGCAACTACAACCTGAACCATCGGGTGGTGGCCGCCTATGCGGGTGATGCCAATGGTCATCTGTGGAAGTTCAATCTGACGGGCGCTCCTTCCAACTGGAGCGTGGAACACAACAGGCCCCTGTTCACCGTCCCAGGCAACCGCCCCATCTTCGGCGCACCCGCCTGGCAGCCCCATGACCTCAAGAACCCCTGGAGCGACGGCTTCATGGTGGTGTTCGCCACGGGCATGATGCTGGAAGAAGGGGATCTTGACGACATGGGTGCCCAGGCCATCTATGGCATCTGGGACCAGCAGAACGTCGATGGCAGCATGGCCAACAACGTCACCCCCACCGAGGTGCTGCCAACGGAGTTGCAACAGCAGCGTGTACAAGCCACGACGGCAGCCGTGAGAAACGGCGTGACCTACTACGGTATCACCGACAACGCCATCGACTGGAACACCCAGCGCGGCTGGTTCATGCCGCTGGAAAATCCTCACCAGACCGATGTGGCCCTCCAGCCCGGAGAGCGTTCGATTGCCGAAGTGCAGAACGTGGGCACCAGCGTGCTGATCACCACCACGGTGCTGCGCCGCCCCGCCAGCACGGAGATGTGCACGATCAATGACCTGCCGGCCAACTACGTGTACCTGCTGGATGCCCGCACCGCCTCGGCGACCCGGAGCAGGTCTTTTGACGTCACGGGCGACACGCGTCTGGATCCATTTGCGGTCGCATTCATGCCTTCCGGTGGCTTCACCCGTGGCGTGTCCGTCACGAAGTTCTATTCGCGGGCTGACGGAACCCCTCTGTCCACCTACTCTCTGCCCACACCGACGAACGCTTCCGACCCCTATATCGATCCAGACGTGGTGGGACGCCCCATGGGTATCGGCGCCGACGGCGAGTACGAAGATCCCGCAAAATCCGGCCGATCGAACTGTCGCAACATCCGGGTGGCGATTCTGGGCACCGAAACCAATTCGCTGCGTGGCGGCGTGTCCTGCCCGACTTCCGGCTGGAGCCGCACGCAGTTCCAGCTGAGCGCCCCTCCGTCCAATTGATCCCAGAACCATGAATCACCCCATGCCCCAATTCCGGACCGATCGCAGACAGAGTGGCTTCACGCTGATCGAACTGATGGTCGTGGTCGCGATCATCGGCATCCTGGCCGCGATCGGCTATCCGTCTTATCAAGAACAGGTGGCCAAGTCGCGCCGTACCGATGCGCAAAGAGCTGTCTCGGAGGCGGAGCAGTACATGCGCCGCTACTTCAGCACCAAGGACACGTTTGTCGGTGCCGTCCTGCCCGCGGGTATTGCGACCTCACCCCGCCCAGGTGCAGGGGTGGCGGCATACAACATCCAGCTCATCGAGGGCGTCCCTGGAGTTGCAGTGGCCACTGCAACGGCGGCGTCGACCTACACGATCCGGGCCACCCGCACGGGAAGCATGGCCAACGACCGGTGCGGCAACCTCAGCGTGACCAACACCGGCGTCAAGACCCTGAGCAACAACGCCTCGGGCACCACCCTGGCCGATTGCTTCAAGGCATCCTGACCGAATGACTGCTGCCGCCGGGCCGACGTCTGATGCGCTGACCTTGGCACGACAGGCGCTTTGCCTGTCCAACCCCAATCCGCGTGTCGGGTGTGTGATCGTGGCAGCCGATGGCCGTGAGATCGGGCGCGGACACACCCAGCAGACGGGCGGCCCGCACGCCGAGGTCATGGCGCTGCGCGATGCGGCCTTGCGGGGCGAGTCGACCGTCGGAGCTACCGCCTACGTGACACTGGAGCCCTGTTCCCACCACGGCCGCACCCCACCCTGTTGCGACGCATTGATTGCGGCAGGCGTGTCCAGGGTCGTGGTCACCACCGGCGACCCGAACCCGCTGGTGGCGGGGCAAGGGCTTGCGCGGCTGCGCGCGGCCGGCATCGAGGTCGAATTGCTGCCACCAGACAGCACCGAAGCCCACGCAGCACGCGAACTGAACATCGGTTTTTTCAGCCGCATGGTTCGCCGGGCGCCCTGGGTCCGGATGAAAGCGGCAATGTCGCTGGACGGGGTCACGGCCTTGGCCACTGGCGAGAGCCAGTGGATCAGCGGCGAGGCCGCGCGCGCGGACGGCCATGCTTGGCGCGCCCGGGCTTGTGCGGTGCTGACCGGCATCGGCACCGTGCTGGAAGACGATCCGATGCTGGATGTGCGTCAGGCGCCCGCCACCCGCCAGCCACACCTGGTGATCGTCGACAGCCGGCTCGAAACACCGGCCAAGGCTCGCCTGTTCCAGCCCCCGGCGCAAGGCCTGTCCCGCAAGATCTTCATCTACTGCGCCACCGCCGATGCCGAGCGCCAGGCAGCGCTCGAACAACGAGGTGCCACCGTCATCGCCCTGCCCGGCCCGAACGGCAAGGTGGACCTCGCGGCCATGCTGAGCGACCTGGCCACGGTGCGTGAAGTGAACGAGCTCCATCTGGAGGCCGGTCACAAGCTCAACGGATCGTTCATCCGCGAAGGACTGGTCGACGAGTTGCTGCTGTACGTCGCGCCGCAACTGCTGGGCACGGGCGGATCGGGCATCGCCAGCTGGGGACCATTGCAGTCGCTGGACCAGCGCATGAACCTCCGCTTCGGCCCGATGGAACCGGTCGGCAGCGACCTGCGGATCCTGGCCCGCGTACAGGGGCGTGATGCCTTTCTGCACCCCTGAGCACGCCTGAATATCGGCTGCTTCGGCTCGTGGCCCGGCCCGGCGCCCCAAACCCTGCGAAAATAGCCGGATGTTTACCGGCATCATCACCGGCGTGGGGCGCATCGCCGACCTCCACGCACTGGGCAGCTCTTTGGACCACGGCAAGCGACTCACCGTCGAGGCGCCGCCGGGTTATCTCGACGACGTCGCCCTGGGCGACAGCATCGCGCACAACGGCGCCTGCATGACCGTCACCTCGCTCGACGCTGCCGCTTCCCGCTTCACCATCGACATCTCGGCCGAATCGCTCTCCAAGACCACCGGTCTGTCCGAAGCCGGTCGCCGGGTCAATCTCGAAAAGGCCCTGCGGGCCAGCGACCGCCTGGGCGGGCACATCGTCTCGGGCCATGTCGATGGCGTCGGCCGCGTGACGCGCTTCGAGCGCATCGGTGAAAGCTGGGAGCTGTGCGTGCTCGCGCCGCCGCCCTTGGGCAAGTACCTGGCCTACAAGGGCTCGATCGCCATCAACGGTGTGAGCCTGACGGTCAACCGCATCACCGACCGTGAGGATGGCTGCGAGTTCAGCATCAACCTGATTCCCCACACGGTGGAGAACACCACGCTCGGCGACCTCTCTGCCGGCAGCAGCGTGAACCTCGAAATCGACACCGTGGCCCGCTACGTCGAGCGCATGCTCGGCACCCCGGCGACCCCGACCTGACATTCCTCCCAAAGAAAGATCCCCATGTTTGGCGCAGACAAAGGCAGCTCCCATCTCCAGGACGGCAAGAAGCTGTCGATCGGCATCGTGCAGGCACGCTTCAACGAAGGCATCACCAATGCCCTGTACGAGGCCTGCCGAGCCGAACTGCTCGCCCTGGGCGTGCAGGAAAAGAACATTGCCCACGTGACGGTGCCGGGTGCCCTCGAGGTGCCGATCGCCCTGCTGGCGTTGGCCGAGCAGGACGAGTACGACGCGCTGATCGCACTGGGCTGCATCATCCGCGGCGAGACCTACCACTTCGAACTGGTGGCCAACGAGTCCGGCGCGGCGGTGACCCGCGTGGCGCTGGACACCCACACGCCGATCGCCAACGCCATCCTGACCACCGAGAACCTGGAGCAGGCGGTGGCCCGCCAGACCGAAAAGGGCCGCGACGCGGCGCGCGTGGCGGTGGAAATGGCCAACCTGCTGGACCAGATCGGCTGACCATGAACGACTCCATCCCCGCCAAGCCCCGCAAGGCCGCCGACAAATCGGCCCGCACCCGGGCCCGCGAATTCGCCCTCCAGGCGCTCTACCAGCACCTGGTCGGCCGCAACGAGGCCAGCGACATCGACGTGTTCACCCGCGACCTGTCGGGCTTTCACAAGGCCGACAGCGTGCACTACGACGCCCTGCTCCATGGCTGCGTGGAGCAGGCCGAACAGCTGGACGCGCTCATCGCCCCGCGACTGGACCGCCCGATGGTGGAGCTCTCGCCGATCGAACGCGCCGTGCTGTGGATCGGTGCCTACGAGTTCCAGCACTGCCCCGACGTGCCACTGCGTGTGGTGATCAACGAGTGCGTCGAACTGGCCAAGGCTTTCGGCGGCACCGACGGCCACAAGTACATCAACGGCGTGCTGCACCCACTCGGTGAGCAGCTGCGGCCGCACGAAGCGGCGCAGGCGCCGGGCCGCAAGTCGCCCAAGGGCGGATGAGCGGCGCGAAGCCCATGCGGATCAGCCAGCGCGCCCAGCGGGTCGAGCCGTTCTATGTGATGGAGCTGGCCAAGGCCGCCGCCGACATGGCGCGCCACGCGGGGCCGGGCAGCCGCCCGATGATCTACCTGAACATCGGAGAGCCCGACTTCACCGCGCCGCCGCTGGTGCAGGCCGCGGCCGAAAAGGCCATCCGCGACGGACGCAGCCAGTACACCCCTGCCACCGGGCTGCCCGCCCTGCGCGAGGCCATCAGCGGCTGGTACGCCAGCCGCTTCGGGCTGGACATCGACCCGGCCCGCATTGTCGTGACCGCCGGCGCTTCGGCTGCGCTGCAGCTGGCCTGCCTGGCGCTGATCGAAGCCGGTGACGAGGTGCTGATGCCCGATCCGAGCTACCCCTGCAACCGCCAGTTCGTGCAGGCGGCCGAAGGCACGCCGGTGCTCATCCCCTCCGGGCCGGAAGACCGCTTCCAGCTCAGCGCCGAGCACGTGGCCGCGGCCTGGACGCCCGCCACGCGCGGCGTGCTGCTGGCCTCACCATCGAACCCGACCGGCACCTCGATCGCCCGCGACGAGCTCGAGCGCATCGCGCGCTTCGTGCGCGACAGGGGCGGCATCACCCTGGTCGACGAGATCTACCTCGGCCTGTCGTACGACGAGGCCTATGGCCACAGCGCGCTGGGTCTGCCCGACGGCCTGGGCAATGAGGTCATCAGCATCAACAGCTTCAGCAAGTACTTCAACATGACCGGCTGGCGCCTGGGCTGGCTGGTGCTGCCGCCGGCGCTGGTGCCCGCCGTGGAGCGCCTGGCGCAGAACCTGTTCATCTGCGCCAGCACGATCGCGCAGCACGCGGCGCTGGCCTGCTTCGCGCCCGAAAGCCTGGCCGAATACGAAAGCCGCCGCGCCGAGTTCAAGGCCCGGCGCGACTACTTCATTCCCGCGCTGGACCGGCTCGGTCTGCGTGTGCCCGTGATGCCCGACGGCGCGTTCTACGCCTGGGCCGACGTGGCACCGCTGTGCGACCGCTGGGGCATTCCCCTGCAGGGCGAACGCCCCGGCGAAGGCGGCAGCTGGGCACTGGCCTTCGAGCTGATGCGCCGCTGCCAGCTCGCCACCACACCGGGCCGCGACTTCGGCCTGGCCGAACCGGGCCGCTATCTGCGCTTCTCCACAGCCAACGCCATGCCGCAACTGCAGGAAGCCGTGCAACGCCTGGAGGCCGCGCTGTGAACGACCAACAGACCTTCGGTTGGCCAGTGCGTGTGTATTGGGAGGACACCGATGCCGGCGGCATCGTGTTCTACGCCAACTACCTCAAGTTCTTCGAGCGCGCGCGCACCGAATGGCTGCGCCACCTGGGGGTCGAACAGCAGAAGCTGCGCGAGCAGGTCGGCGGCATGTTTGTGGTCACCGGGACACAGCTGCGTTACCACCGTCCCGCCCGGCTCGACGATTTGCTTCTGGTTACGGCCCGGGTGACCGAATCGGGTCGGGCCTCGCTCACAATCGAACAGGCCGCCCTGCTGCAGACGCCCGAGGGCCAGGCCCCGATCCTGCTTTGCGAAGGCAGCATCCGCATCGGCTGGGTCGACGCCACCGCCCTGCGCCCGCAGAGAATTCCAGCCCAGGTGCTCGACGCCCTCGCGGGCGGGAACCGCTGAACGATTTTTTCCTCCGAACCTCGTCCTTCACCGACACCGCCCATGCCCCAAGATCTTTCCATCGTCCAGTTGCTGCTCCACGCATCCTGGGTCGTTCAGGCCGTGGTCGCCCTGCTCGTGCTGGTCTCCGTCATCAGCTGGGCCGCCATCTTCCGCAAGGTCTTCACGCTCAAGCGGGTGAACAGCCACAACGAGGACTTCGAGAAGGAGTTCTGGTCGGGCACCAACCTGAACGACCTGTACGCCGCAGCCGCCCAGAGCGCGCGCCACGGCGGTCCGATGGAACGCATCTTCGCCAGCGGCATGCGCGAGTACCACAAGCTGCGCGAGCGCCGCATCACCGACGCCGGCGCCCTGCTCGACGGCGCCCGCCGTGCCATGCGCGCCAGCTTCCAGCGCGAACTCGATGCCCTCGAAACCAACCTGTCCTTCCTGGGCACGGTCGGCTCGGTCGCGCCCTATGTCGGCCTGTTCGGCACCGTGTGGGGCATCATGCACGCCTTCACCGGTCTGGCCGCGCTGGCCCAGGTCACCCTGGCCACCGTCGCTCCGGGCATTGCCGAAGCGCTGGTCGCCACCGCCATCGGCCTGTTCGCCGCGATCCCGGCCGTGGTCGCCTACAACCGCTTTGCCACCGACATCGACCGCGTGGCCAACCGCATGGAGACCTTCATGGAAGAGTTCTCCAACATCCTGCACCGCAACCTCGGCCAGCAGTCCGCCCAGGCCACGGCCTCGGGTCACTGAGCCATGGCATCCGTCTCCTCGCGGGGTCGTCGCACCCGCCGCACCAAGAACGAGATCAACATGGTCCCGTTCATCGACGTGATGCTGGTGCTGCTGATCATCTTCATGGTCACGGCGCCGCTGATTTCGCCGAGCCAGATCAGCCTGCCCAGCGTGGGCCAGGCCGACGCACAGCCCAAGGGCTTCGTGCAGGTCGTGATCGACAAGGACGAAACCATCCAGGTGCGCCAGGGCACCTCCAGCAAGAGCGGCGGCAAGGGCATCAAGATGGCGCAACTGGCCGGCGAAGTGCAGCGCCTGCAGGTCGCCACCGCCGCGGGTGGTGAAGCCGACAAGGTGCCGGTCGTCATCAGCGCCGACAAGGACATCAAGTACGACACCGTGGTCAAGGCCATGGACACGCTCAAGAAAGCAGGCGTCGAACGCGTCGGCCTCGCCGTCCAGGCCGGCCGCTGAGCCCCCCATCCATGCACGTCACCGCCGACACCCTCGATCTCAAGCCGCCCCGCCCCGGCCGCTGGGGCACGCCGGTCGTGCTCGCGCTGGTGGCGCACGCGCTGCTGATGGCGGCGCTGACCTGGGGCATCCACTGGAAAGAAGAGGAGCCTCAGGCCGCCTTCGAGGCCGAGCTCTGGTCGGCCCTGCCCCGCGAGGCCGCCCCGCGCGCGGTCGAACCGCCACCACCTCCGCCGCCCGAGCCGGAACCCCAGCCCAAACCAGAACCCAAGCCGGAGCCGAAACCCGAGCCCAAGCCTGCCCCCCCACCGCCGCAACCGACGGTGAAGCAGCCGGACATCGCGACCGAGAAGGCCAAGCAGAAGAAGATCGAAGACGACAAGCGGCGCGAGCTGGAAGAAGAGAAGAAGAAAGAAAAGGCCAGGAAGGAAAAGATCGAACAGGCCGAGCGCGAGAAGAAGGAAAAGCTCAAGGAAAAAGAGCTGGCCGAGAAGAAGAAGCTCGACGACCAGAAGCTCGCCGAGAAAAAGAAGCAGGATCAGGCGCGCAAGGCTGCGGACGATCGCAAAGCAGAGCAAAGCCTGAAGGCTGAACGCGATGCGCAGATGCGGCGCATCATGGGTCAGGCCGGCGCAACCGGCGGCCCCGAGGCCAAAGGCTCTGCGCAGCAGTCAAGCGGCCCGTCGTCCGGCTACGCCGGCCGGGTCAAGGCCAAGGTCAGCCCGAACATCCGCTACACGGAAGAATTCCCGCGCTCGCTGCGTACCGAAATCGAAGTGCGCGCCCTGCCCGACGGCACCATCACAGGGCGAAAGGTCGTCGAAAGCAGCGGTAATCCGGCCTGGGACGAATCGGCCCTCAAGGCCATCGACCGGACCGGCTCATTGCCGCGAGATGTCGACGGTCGCGTCCCGTCTCCGATCATCATCGTCGTGCGTCCGACCGACTGATCCGGCCGCAAGGGCCGGCAGCCGTCGGCAGCGGATCAGTACTGCGTCATCACCGCGCCTTCGCCAAGCGGCAGCCCCTGCAGCACACTGTCCAGCTCGCCCGGTTCGACCGGCTTGTGCAACACGGCGGCGAACAGGCTCTTGAGCTGATCCGCAGCCACCTCGTCGACATGTCCGCTCATGAGCACCACCGGCGGCGGAGCCTGCGTCGCGCGGATGCGCTGGGCCAGCCCGACACCGTCCAGACGCGGCATGGACTGGTCGGTCAGCACCACGTCGAAATGTTTGCCGGTCTGCGAGAACTGGGCCCAGGCTTCTTCACCGTCGCGCGAGCGCGTGACCTGCCAGCCCTTGCGCTCCAGCAATGCGCTCCAGGCGTGCCGCACCGACTGGTCGTCGTCGACGAACAGCAGCTGGCGGCCGCGCCCCGGGCCGCCCGGTGACGTGACCTGCGCCACGGCTTCATCGCGGCGGCTGGCCGGCAGGTACAGCAGGAAACAGGCCCCTTCGCTGCCGTTGACCAACCCGATGGCGCCGTGGTGCCGGGCCATGATGCCCTGCGCCACGGACAGACCCAGTCCTGTGCCTCGTCCCTTGGCCTTGGTGGTGAAAAAGGGGTCGAACACCCGGTCCAGGTGCTCGGGGGCGATGCCTGGTCCGTGGTCGCGCACCGTCAGCACCACGTAGCGCCCGTCGGCCAGGCCGGCGGCGCCCGCAGGCCACTCGGCCTGCAGCGGCAGCACCATGTCGCGCAGTGTCAGATCGATGCGGCCGCGTCCCTTCATCGCATCCGCCGCATTGATCAGCAGGTTGACCAGCACCTGCTGCAGCTGGGTCGGATCGGCATCGACCTCGTCGTCGTCGATCTGGTAGTCGATGACCAGCTCGCAGTCCCTGGTCAGCCCGGCCGACACCATCTGCCGCGTCTCTTCGATCAGCGTCGACCAGTGCAGGCGCCGCAGGCGGGGTGCCGACTGGCGGCCGAAGGCCAGCAGCTGGCGCATCAGGCCGTCGGCATAGCGCGTCGATTTCAGGGCCTGCTGCAAGGCTTCGTGGCTGGGGTGCGTCGGGTCCAGATCTTCCGACGCCAGGCGCACCCAGCCCGTGATCGCCGCCAGCGAATTGTTGAAATCGTGCGCGATGCCGCCGGTCAGGCGTCCCAGCGCCTCGGTCTTCTGCGACTGCATCAGCTGCATCTGCAGCGCTTCCTTCTGTTCGTGTGACTCCTGCTGCGCCCGGGCATCGACCCGCACCCGCGCCAGCAAGCCGTTGATGCCCTCCGCGAGTTGCGAGAGCTCATCCTTGCCGGCCACCTGCACCAGACCACCTGCCGAAGGCCCTTCGGTGGTGACCCGGGTCAGATCGGCGTGCAACCCCTGCAGGCGGCACAGCAGCAGCCGGTCCAGCAGAAAGACCAGCAACAGGCTGGCCGCAATGCCCGCCAGGGCGGCCAGGCCCATGCCCTGCCAGGTCAGGAAGCGCCCCTGCTCTTCCAGCCGCTGGTCCAGAGTGAGCACCAGTTCGGCGATGGGCTGGTCCCGGTAGTCGTCCAGCATCGAGTGCAATTCAAACTGGTGCTCGCTGACCTTGACCACATGGGTTTCTTTTCCGGCGTGACCGGGTGCGTCCAGTGACAGGCGGGCCGGCATCATCAGCAGTTCGGAAAACCGCGCCAGTTCGGCCTGGTCGAAGCGCCGCACCATCACCATCGCCCCCTTCACATGCGGCTGTGCGTCGGTGGGACGGTGGATCGCCGCCGCCACCACCATGTCCAGCTGTCCGTCGGACACGCGCAAGGTCCGGATCATGAACTTGGGGTCCGGAGACGCCAGCACGGCCGCGGCCAGCCCCCTCAAGGGCTCGACACGCGCGGGCGACACCGGCATGAGCTTCGCCTGATCGCCGATCGCCACGCTGGCCACCAGCTTGGCTCGGTCGTCGAACACCACGGCTTCGGAGATGTGCAGGTAGCCCAGGTTGTCGACGGCGAAGTTCTCCGTCATGAACTGCGGCTTGTGGCCGCCGACAAAGTCGACCGCATCGCCCCAGTAGGCGTAGTCGCGCGCAGTGGCACCCAGGTTCTGGAGTTGCTGGTCCAGCAGGCGGCGCGCACGGTCGCCCTCCCTGGCGGAACGGTCGGCTTCCAGTTGCTCGAACGACTGACTGACGATGTATCTCGCCCCGAACATCGCGGACGATGCGCACAGGCCGACGACCACCAGGACCAGCGCCCAGGCTTTGTACTGCAGTTTCATGGTTGTCTGAATCATCGACCCTTGAGACGAACACTTGAATCAGCACAGCCCGGTCGACGTGACAGGATTGGCGTTTGTCGGTACTTCCGGCGGGTGCGCCGGCCCCGCCAGCCTCAGTCGAACACGATTTCGGCCCGCCGCTCGTGCGCCTGCGCCATCCAGCTGGCCAGCGCCGCATCGGTCGGGAAGAACAGCGCCCGGTCGTCCAGCTGCAGTTCGCACTGCGCGCCCTCACGCCGGACCGCCAGCCGCACCGGCAGGCCACGCACCAGCTCGCCCTGGTCGGTGTCCTCGCGCCGGGGCGGGAATTCGCGCACCAGCTGGGCGATCGCCGGCGCCTGGCCATTGACCGCCACCCGCAGGTATTTGCCAAAGCGGCAGCGCGCGGCCGCCAGATCCCAGATCTGCTGGATCTTCAGCCGCAGACCGCCAGAGAAGCGGTCGGGCTGCACCGTCGCCTGCACGATCACCAGCTCGTCGTCCTTGAGCAGGTTGCGGTAGAGGTTGATCAGGTTCTCGTCGGCGCTGACTTCGAGCACGCCGCTCTTGTCATCAAGCTTGAAGAAGGCCAGCTTGCCGCGCTGCCCGTTGATGACCCGGAAGTCGGACACGATGCCCGAGAGGATCACCGGGTCGCGGCTTTCCTTGACGTCGGCCAGCGGCGTGCGCGCAAAGCGCCGCACCTCGCGTTCGACCTCGTCGAACAGGTGACCGGAGAAATAGAAGCCGATGGCCGTCTTTTCGTAGGTCAGGCGCTCCTTGACACCCCAGGGCATGGTCGCTTCGTAGGCCGGCTCCTGGGTGGACGAGCCGTGGTCGTCGCCGCCCAGCATGTCGAACAGGCCGCCCTGGTGGGCATTGGCCTGTGTCGCGGCCGCGTATTCGAAGGCCACGTCGACCGAGGCCAGCAGCTCGGCGCGGTTGAGGTTGAGCGCGTCGAACGCGCCGGCCTTGATCAGCGCCTCGACCGTGCGCTTGTTGATGCGCTGGCGGTCGACCCGCAGGCAGAAGTTGAACAGGCTGGTGAACGGCCCGCTCTCGTCGCCGTTCGGCCCTTCGCCCCGGCCTTCGCGCGCCGCCACGATGGCTTCGATCGCCAGCTGGCCCGTGCCCTTGACGGCGCCCAGGCCGTAGCGGATCAGATTGTCGGTGACCGGCTCGAAGCGGTAGCCGCCGCGGTTCACATCGGGCGGCTCGAAAGACATGCCCATCTTGCGCGCGTCTTCCCACAACACCTTGAGCTTGTCGGTGTCGTCCATTTCCACGGTCATGTTGGCGCAGAAGAACTCGGCCGTGTAATGGACCTTGAGCCAGGCCGTGTGATAGGCCAGCAGCGAGTAGGCGGCGGCGTGCGACTTGTTGAAGCCGTAGCCCGCGAACTTCTCCATCAGGTCGAACACCTCGTCGGCCTTGGCCTCGCTGATGTCCTTCTTGGCCGCGCCGGCGCGGAAGATGGCGCGGTGCTCGGCCATTTCTTCGGCCTTCTTCTTGCCCATCGCCCGGCGCAGCATGTCGGCGCCGCCCAGCGAGTAGCCACCCAGCACCTGGGCGGTCTGCATCACCTGCTCCTGGTAGACCATGATCCCGTAGGTCTCGGCCAGCACGGGTTCGACCAGCGGGTGCGGGTACTCCACCACCTCGCGCCCGTGCTTGCGCGCCACGAAGCTGGGGATCAGGTCCATCGGACCCGGGCGGTAGAGCGCGTTCAGGGCGATCAGGTCTTCCAGCCGCGAAGGCTTGGCGTCGCGCAGCATGCCCTGCATGCCGCGGCTTTCAAACTGGAACACGGCCTCGGTCAGGCCCTTGGAGAACAGCGCGTAGACCGCCCTGTCGTCCAGCGGGATGTCCTCGAAGCGGAAGTTTTCCTGGCCCTTGTGGCGCTTCATGATGAACTCGCGCGCGATCTCCAGGATGGTCAGCGTCGCTAGGCCCAGGAAGTCGAACTTCACCAGGCCGATGGCTTCGACGTCGTCCTTGTCGTACTGGCTCACCGCCGAGTCGCTGCCCGGCTGCATGTACAGCGGGCAGAAGTCGGTCAGCTTGCCCGGCGCGATCAGCACGCCGCCGGCGTGCATGCCGATGTTGCGGGTCATGCCCTCGAGCTTCTGCGCCAGCTCGATCAGGGTCTTGACGTCCTCTTCCTTCTCGATCCGCTCCGCCAGGATGGGCTCCATCTCGATGGCGTAGTTGTTCTTGTCGCCGTCCGGCTTCGGGCTGGGCGGGTACTGCAGCGTCACGCTCATGCCCGGCTTGTTGGGGATGAGCTTGGAGATGCCGTCGCAGAAACCGTAGGAGAAGTCGAGCACGCGGCCCACGTCGCGGATGGCCGCGCGCGCGGCCATGGTGCCGAAGGTGGCGATCTGGCTGACCGCGTCCTTGCCGTAGCGGTCCTTCACGTAGTCGATCACGCGGTCGCGGTTGGACTGGCAGAAGTCGATGTCGAAGTCGGGCATCGACACCCGCTCCGGGTTCAGGAAGCGCTCGAACAGCAGGTTGTACTGCAGCGGGTCCAGGTCGGTGATGAGCAGCGCGTAGGCCACCAGCGAACCGGCGCCGGAACCCCGGCCCGGGCCCACCGGGCAGCCGTTTTCCTTGGCCCACTTGATGAAGTCCGACACGATCAGGAAGTAGCCCGGGAAGCCCATCTTCAGGATGGTGTTGAGCTCGAACTCCAGCCGCTCGACATACCGCGGGCGCTGCGCTTCGCGCTCGGCCTCTTTGGGGAACAGGTGGCGCAGGCGGCCGTCCAGGCCTTCGTGCGAGACGTGGCGGAAATACTCCTCCACCGACATCACCACACCGTTGACCGGCGGGATCGGGAAGTTGGGCAGCTGCGGCTTGCCCAGCACCAGGGTCAGGTTGCAGCGTTTGGCGATCTCCAGCGTGTTGGCCACGGCGCTGGGCACGTCGGCGAACAGCTCGGCCATCTGCGCCGACGACTTGAAATACTGCTCACGGGTGAAGCGGCGCACGCGCCGGTTGTTGCCCAGGATCTCGCCGTCGGCGATGCAGACCCGCGCCTCGTGCGCCTCGTAATCGTCTTCGGCCAGGAACTGCACCGGGTGCGTGGCCACCACCGGCAGGTGCAGGCGCGCGGCCAGTTGCACCGCGGCCACCACATGGCGCTCGTCGTCCACGCGGCCGGCGCGCTGCAGCTCGATGTAGAAGCGGTGCGTGAACAGTCCGGCCAGCTGCAACGCCACGTCGGCCGCCTTCTGCGTGTCGCCGGCCATCAGCGCCTGCCCGACCGGACCGGCCTGCGCGCCCGAGAGCATCAGCAGGCCGCCGTTCAGCTCTGCGAGCCACTCGCGCTGGATCACCGCGCCGGCGCGGCCGTCGGCCCGCGTCCAGGCACGCGCCAGCAGCTCGCTCAGGTTCAGGTAGCCCTGCTTGTCCTGCACCAGCAGGATCACGCGCGGCAGCGCCGGCTGGTGGCTGCCCGGCATGGCGCCGGGCGTCTCATCGGCGAACCCAGCGAGCATCACCTCGGCGCCCAGCACCGGTTTGACGCCGGCCCCGCGCGCGGCCTTGTAGAACTTGACCGCACCGAACAGGTTGTTCAGGTCGGTGATCGCCAGTGCGGGCTGGCCGTCGCCGGCCGCCGCTTCGACGGCGTCGTCGATGCGGTTGGTGCCGTCGACGACAGAAAACTCGGTGTGCAGGCGCAGGTGGATGAACATCGGGAGAATCAGGGCGCCTTGTGGGCGTTGCGGGCGTTGTGGGTCTTCCAGGCGCGGATGGCGTCGGCGATGGTGGCCTGGTCCTCGCCGGCCAGCACGATGCGGCGGCACAGGAACTCGGCGATGAACATCAGCCCGATCAGCGGTCCGGCCAGCAGATTGGCGAAGGTCGACCAGATGGCCACCGGCACCAGCAGGAAGAGCAACAGGGACACCAGCGCGACGCCGGCGAAAAACAGCGTCCAGGCCACGGTCACCTTGCGGGTGTAGCGCAACTGGGCAGGAGAAAGCACACCGCCATGCACCCGGCGCGCCATCTGCGTCACCAGCGACTCACCGGGACCTCGGAGGGTGCGGCCGAAAAACAGCGCCAGCAGCAGGTACACGCCCAGCTGCTCCAGCAGGAACAGCAGCGCCGCCTGCGTCCGCAGCCAGGGCCAGGCGCCCAGCAGCAGCCCCGCCTGCAGCGCGATCGCCCCCACGGCCATCCAGCGCTGCGGCAGTCGCCAGAGCGCCAGCGCCAGGGCCATGCTCGCCGGCGCCAGCGCCAGGACCGCGCCCCAGGCCGGCGGCGTCTCGCTGGAACTGGCGTGGTGCGAGGCCAGCGCCCAGACCACCGCGACCAGCGCGACAACCAGCACCCGCCACCATGCCGGACCTGGAAGGCTTGTGTCGGCGTCTGGAACAGGAGGGATCATCGGGAGGCATCTTGTACGGAAAGCGGTCAATTTTACCGACCACCCCCGGGGCCTTCGGGGGCTTCCTACAATCCGCCAGCCTTGACACCACCACCTGTTCCGGATTCCGTGAAACCGATTTCCCTGCGCGTGAGCGCCTACACGGCGGTTTCGGCGCTCGGCGACGGTCTGCAGGCGATGCGCGAGGCCATCGCCAGCGGCCGAAGCGGCCTGACCCCGCTGGGCACACAAGACGTCGGCACCGGCCCGCTGGCCGAACCGCTGGCGACCTGGGTCGGCCGCGTGGCCGGGCTGGAGCAGCCCCTGCCCGGGCGCTGGAGCCACTGGGATTGCCGCAACAACCGCCTGGCCTGGCGCGGCCTGCAGGCCGACGGCTTTGCCGGCCAGGTCGCCGCCGCCGTGCAGCGCCACGGCGCGGGCCGCACCGCACTCGTGCTGGGCACCTCCACCGCCAGCATCGGCGCGACCGAAGACGCCTGCCGCAGGTTCGACGCCACCGGGGAGTTCCCGCCCCAGCCGGACAACCCGGGCTTGCACACCTTGCATTCGCTAACCGGTTTCGTGCAGGAGGCGCTGGGAATTGAAGGCCCGGCACTCACGGTTTCCACCGCCTGCTCGTCCAGCGCCAAGGCCTTTGCCGCCGCCGAACGCCTGATCCGGCTGGGACTGGCGGACGCGGCGGTGGTCGGCGGCGTGGACAGTCTGTGCGGCAGTGTGCTGTTCGGCTTCCATGCGATGCAGCTGGTCTCGCCCGAACCCTGCCGGCCATTCGACCACCGGCGCCAGGGCATCAGCATCGGCGAGGCCGCGGGGTTTGCCCTGCTGGAGAACACACCCGGCGGCCTGCGCCTGCTGGGCCACGGCGAATCCAGCGACGCCCACCACCTCTCCGCACCCGACCCGGACGGTGCCGGCGCCGAGGCCGCGCTGGACCAGGCCCTGGCCCGGGCCGGCCTGCGCACCACCGACATCGGTTTCGTGCACCTGCACGGCACGGCCACGCCGCGCAACGACGAGGTCGAAGCCCGGCTGCTGCAGCGCCGGTTCGCGCCCGGCACCCCGGCCAGTTCGACCAAGGGCATGACCGGACACACCTTGGGCGCGGCCGGTGCGCTGGGCGCCGTGTTCAGCCTGCTGGCCCTGGAAACCGGCGTGCTGCCCGGCACCGCCCACACCGGCCACGTCGCCGCCGGCATGGAAGGCTTCCTGCTGACCGCCCCCCGGCAGCAGACCGTCGAGCGGGTCGTGAGCCACGCCTTCGCCTTCGGCGGCAGCAACGCCGTGCTGGTGTTCGGCCGCGCGGAGGCCGCCGCGTGAGCCGCCCCCGCCACCGCGCCCATGTCGAAGGCCTCTCGCTCTGGGCACCCACCCTGCCGGGCTGGACGGTCGCCCGCGCCGTGCTGCGCGGTGAGGCCACGGCCGGGCCGCCCCGCCCCATTCCGCCACCGGCCTGCCTGCCCGCCGCCGAACGGCGCCGTGCGCCGCTGACGGTCGCGCTGTCGCTGGCGGCGGCCGAAGAAGCGGTGCAGGCCTGCGGTCGCCCGGCGGCGGCCTTGCTGGCGGTGTTCGCGTCGGCGCACGGCGACCTGCCGGTCATCGACGACATCTGCCGCACCCTGGTGCACACCCCGACGCTGGTGTCGCCGACCCGCTTCCTGCATTCGATCCACAACGCCCCCGCCGGCATCTGGAGCCAGCACCACCGCAATGGCCTGGCGAACACCGCCGTCAGCGGCGCGCAGCACAGCTTCGCCCAGGGTCTGATGGAGGCACTGATCCAGTGCGAGGCCGAGCAGCGGCCGGTGCTCTTCGTCGCCTACGACACCGAAGCCGTCGGCGCCCTGACCCACACCACGGCCAGCCGCGGATCGCTCGCCGCCGCGCTGGTGCTGGCCCCGCAGCCCGGCCCCCACACCCTGACCCGACTGGACTGGGCGCTGGAGCGCTCGCCCTGCGACGCCCCCGCACCGGCCACCGCCGCCGCGCAATGCCTGCGCGACAACGCCATGGCCCCCGCGCTGCCACTGTTCGAAGCCCTGGCGACACAGCGGCCGGCCTCG
Organism: Hydrogenophaga sedimenti; assembly: GCF_051857515.1. Classification (NCBI taxonomy): domain Bacteria; kingdom Pseudomonadati; phylum Pseudomonadota; class Betaproteobacteria; order Burkholderiales; family Comamonadaceae; genus Hydrogenophaga; species Hydrogenophaga sedimenti. The sequence continues at coordinate 74,573 of NZ_JBPZHA010000013.1, read as the reverse complement.
CTGGCCTGGCCGCTGTCGGCCCGGCAGTCCCTGCGGCTGGACCTCGCCGCCTGAACACACTTGGTCACCGGGGAAAACCCGGTCCGGCCATGGATTGCGGTGATACTCACCGGATGGACTCCCAAGCAAAACCACGCGACGTCGTGATCCTGGGCGGCGGCCTGGCCGGCCTGACCCTGGCCATGCAGCTCAAGCGGCGCGAGCCGGACATCGATGTGCTGGTGCTGGAGCGGCGCTCCGAGCCCGCACCCGAAGCGGCCCACAAGGTCGGCGAGTCCACCGTCGAGGTCGGTGCGCACTACTTTGACAAGGTGATCGGCCTGGGCGAACACCTGCGCGAGCGGCACCTGCGCAAGTTCGGCTTCCGCTTCTTCTTTTCCGAAGGCCGGCGCGACCTGGACCAGGTGACCGAAATCGGCGCCAGCCGCCACCTCTCGGTGCCCAGTTACCAGATCGACCGCGGCATCTTCGAGAACTTCCTGGTCGACGAAGCACGTCGCCGCGGCATCGAGGTGATCGAAGGCTCGATGGTGCGCCAGATCGACCTGGCCGAGTCCTCGTCCGACCCCACCGCCCTGCACCGCATCGGCTACACGCACCAGGGCGAGACCCGCAGCGTGTCGGCACGCTGGGTGGTCGACGCCTGCGGCCGCGCCGGGCTGATCAAGCGCAAGCTGGGCCTGGCCGAGCTGAACGACCACCCGGCGCACGCGATCTGGTTCCGCATCAAGGACCGCATCGAGATCGACCGCTGGACCGACAACACCGAGTGGCGCGAGCGCTGCGACCCGCAGGCGCGCTGGCTCTCGACCAACCACCTGGTCGGCAAGGGCTACTGGGTCTGGCTGATTCCGCTGTCCTCGGGCTCGCACTCGGTCGGCATCGTGGCCGACCCGGCGATCCACCCGATCGACACCATGGACACCTTCGAAAAGGCCATGGAGTGGTTCAAGACCTACCAGCCGCTGCTGTTCGACGACCTCGACGGCAAGCGCCACCTGCTGCAGGACTTTGCCTTCTTCAAGCGCTTCTCCTACGGCTGCAAACAGGTCTATTCGGCCGACCGCTGGGCGCTGACCGGCGAGGCCGGCCTGTTCCTCGACCCGTTCTATTCGCCCGGCAGCGACTTCATCGCCATCAGCAACACCTACATCACCGAGCTGGTCAGCCTGGACCGCCGCGGCGAGCGGCTGGGCGCCCGCGCGCAGGTGTTCGACCAGCTGCTGCACTCGTTCTACGAGAGCACCATGGCGCTGTACCAGGACCAGTACGCCATCTTCGGCGACCCCGAGGTGCTGCCGGTCAAGGTGATCTGGGACTACACCTACTACTGGGGCGTGCTGGCCCAGTTCGTGTTCCACGACCGGCTGGCCGACCTGTCGTCGCTGGCGGCCCTGCGCACCGAGCTGGCGCAATGCCAGGCGCTGAACCTGGCGGTGCAGGGTTTCCTGCGCCAGTGGTCAGCGGTCAGCCGCAAGCGCAACCCCGCGGTGATGCTCGACCAGGCCGAACTGCCCTGGTTCGCCGAACTCAACCGCAGCCTCAACGACACCCTGGACACCGCCGCCTTCGCCGACCGCATCCGCGACTCGCACGCGCGCCTGACGGACCTGGCGGCCGAGATCCTTGAACGCGCCCTGGACGACCACCCCGGCCTGGACACGGGAGAGCTCGGGCGCCTGCTGGCGGCCCGCAGTCTGGCGCCCGCGGCGGCGTCGCCCGACCGGATGCTGCCCGAGATGGTCGCCTGAAGTCGACACACTATGATGGAGGGCTGCCACCGGCGACCGCCGGAAGGCCCATTTCTCTGCCAGTCCGAGTCCCGCTCATGAATACCACGGCCCAGGAAAACGCAGGCGGTGCCTGCGACGTTCTCGTCATCGGTGGAGGCCCGGCCGGCGCCACCGTCTCCGCCCTGCTGGCCGAAAAAGGGCACCAGGTGGTGATGCTCGAAAAGGCCCACCACCCGCGCTTTCACATCGGCGAATCGCTGCTGCCGGCCAACCTGCCCCTGTTCGAGAAGATGGGCATCGCCGACGAGATCAAGGCGATCGGCATGCACAAGCCCGGCGCCGAGTTCGTCTCGATGGAGCATGGCCGCTCTCAGGCGTTCTCCTTTGCCGAGGCCTGGGACAAGTCCATGCCCTACGCCTACCAGGTGCGGCGTGCCGACTTCGACCAGATCCTGTTCCGCCATGCGCGCGACAAGGGCGCCACCGCGCTCGAAGGCGTGAAGGTCACCGGCGTCGAGTTCCTGCCCGAAGGCGGCGCGAGCGTCACCGCGCAGGACGAAGACGGCCAGACCCGGCAATGGAAAGCCCGCTTCGTGGTCGACGCGTCGGGCCGCGACACCTTCCTGTCCACGCGCTTTCGCATCAAGCACCGCAACCCGCGCCACAACAGCTCGGCCATCTACGCCCACTTCGACGGCACGGTGCGCGGCGAAGGCGCCGAAGAAGGCAACATCCGCATCTTCTGGTTCGCGCACGGCTGGTTCTGGTTCATTCCGCTGACCAATGGCACGACCAGCATCGGCATGGTGACCTGGCCGTACCACATGAAATCCAAGGGCTCGCGCAGCCTGCAGGAATTCATGATGGACAACATCGCCACCTGCCCGCCACTGGCCGAACGGCTCAAGATGGCCACGCAGACCAGCCCGACCGAAGCCACCGGCAATTTCTCGTACGTGTCCGAGCGCAACCACGGCAAGGACTACCTGATGCTGGGCGACGCCTACGCCTTCATCGACCCGGTGTTCTCCTCCGGCGTCTGGCTGGCGATGAACAGCGCCGTGGTCGGCGCCGACGCCATCGACACCTGCCTGCGCAACCCCGCCAAGGCTGGCGCCGCGCTCAGGAATTTCGACCGCGTGATGCGCCACGGCCCCAAGGAGTTCTCGTGGTTCATCTACCGCGTGACCAATCCGATCATGCGCGACTTCCTGATGGGCCCTAAGAACGTGCTGCGCGTCAAGGAAGCCATCCTCTCGGTGCTGGCCGGCGACGTGTTCGGCAAGACCCCGATCTGGCGCTCGATCCTGGTGTTCAAGGCGATGTACTACATCGCCAACATCGCGCAACCCAAGCGCGCCTACACGGCCTGGCAGAAGCGCCGCTTCAACATCCGCAAGGTGGACGATCCCGCCATGTACAACGCATGAGACGCACCCGCATGACACCCTCCCCGACCCTGGCCTTGCGCCGCCTGGCGCTGGCGCTGCTGGCGGGCGGTGTCGCCTCTGCCGCCATGGCCGCCGAAGAAAAGCCGCTGTGGGAGGCCGGCATGGGTGTGGCGACGGTGAGCTTTCCGGCTTACCGCGGCTCCGACCAGCGCCAGGCCTTCGTGCTGCCCACGCCCTACTTCGTGTACCGCGGCCAGTTTCTCAAGGCGGACAAGGACGGCGTGCGGGCAGAGCTGCTCGACGCCGACCGGGTGAAAGTGACCCTCTCGGGCGCCTTGTCCCCCCCTGCCTACAGCAGGGACATCCATGTGCGCGAGGGCATGCCCGACCTGCGCGCCAACTTCGAAGTCGGTCCGCAGCTGAACCTCACGCTGTGGCAGTCGGACAACCAGCGCCAGGAGCTGAAGCTGCTGCTGCCCTTGCGCGCCGCATTCACCCTCGAACGCAGCCCCAAGAGCATTGGCTGGGTCTTCCACCCCAAGGCCAATGTGGACTTCGGCGGCATTCCCGGCCTCTCCGGCTGGAACGCCGGCATGCAGCTCGGCCCCTTGTTCGGTGACAGCAAGCAGCACCAGTATTTCTACGGCGTCGACGCCGCCAACGCCACGCTGAATCGCCCGGCCTACCAGGCCAAGGGCGGCTTCGCGGGCATGCAGTACGTCCTGGGCGTCTCCAAGCGATACGACAAGACGTGGGTCGGCGCCTTCCTGCGCTACGACAGCCTGCGTGGCGCGGCCTTCGCCGACAGCCCGCTGGTGCGCACGCGCAACTATGTCGCGGGTGGCATCGCGGTCTCCTGGATCCTGGGGGAGTCGGCCGAGCGCGTGCTGGTCGATGACTGACCGCCGACGGACCCGTGGCCCGTTGCGGGTCCTGTACGAACGGCTGGCCATGCACATCGGCTTGGGCTCGCTGGCGGCGCTCTGCCTGTTCTGGCTGCCGTTCGCGATGCTGCTGCACCCGGTGTTGCCGCGAGCCCTGGGTCAGCGCTGGGGCCGCGAAACGATCAGTTTCGGATTCCGCATTTACCTGCGGCTGCTGGAAGCCGTGTGCGGCTGCCGTTTCGACCTGAGCGCCATCGAGCAGTTGCGCCACGAAGGCCCGATGATCATCGCGGCCAACCACCCGTCGCTGCTGGACGCGGTGATCCTGGTCTCGCGCCTGCCCAACGCGGTCTGCGTGATGAAGGCCAGCCTGATGAACAACCCGCTGTTCGGCTCCGCCGCGCGGCTGGCGCGTTATGTGCGCAACGACGGCATCCTGCAGATCATCGCGCGCGGCTGCGACGCGCTGCAGGAGGGCGGCCATCTGGTGCTGTTCCCCGAGGGCAGCCGCACCGTGAACTTCCCGGTCGACCCGTTCCCGCCCACGCTGGGCATGGTGGCCCGGCGCGCGGGTGTGCCGGTGCAGACCGTGCTGCTGGATTTCTCGACCGCCTACCTGGGCAAGGCCTGGCCGCTGTTCCGGCCGCCGCTGCTGCCCCTGGTGATCTGTGCCCGGCTGGGCCCGCGCCTGCCGCCGCCGACCGACCATGTCGCCTTCACCGCCGAGCTGGAAGCCATCTTCCGCCGCGAGGTCCGCGTGCCGGCCAACCCTTTCTGACCATGACCGACCGATCCCCCAACGCCTCGACCACCCACCTGGTCCTGATCCCGAGCTACAACCCCGGCCCGGGCGTGCTGGAGACCGTGCGCCAGGCGCGCGCCCAGTGGACGCCGGTCTGGGTCGTGGTCGACGGCAGCACCGACGGCACCGACGAACTGCTGCGCGAAGAAACCGGGCGCGATCCTGGCCTGCGCCTGATCGTGCTGCCCGAGAACCGCGGCAAGGGATCGGCCGTGCTCGAGGGCATCGAATGGGCCGCGCGCGAGGGCTTCACGCACGCGCTGACCATGGACTCCGACGGCCAGCACCCGGCCGACCTGATCCCGGCCTTCATGGCGGCCTCGCAGCGCGACGCCGGCACCATGGTGCTGGGCAAGCCGGTGTTCGGCCCCGAGGCTCCGGCCCTGCGCGTGAACGGTCGCAAGGTGTCCAACGGCTGGGCCAACCTGGAAACGCTGTGGATGGGCGTGGGCGATTCGCTCTATGGTTTTCGCGTCTACCCGATCGCGCCGCTGGCGAAGATCATGCGCGGCAACCGCTTCATGCGCCGTTTCGACTTCGACCCCGAGGCCGTGGTGCGGCTGTGCTGGGCCGGCGTGCGGCCGGTCAACATCGATGCCCCGGTGCGCTATCTCAGCGCCGAAGAAGGCGGCGTGTCGCACTTCAAGTACCTGCGCGACAACACCCTGCTGACCTGGATGCACACCCGCCTGTTCCTGGGCTTCGTGCTGCGCCTGCCCGTGCTGATCTGGCGGCGCCTTGTCCGTCCGGGAGCATCGACATGAACACCACCTCCACCAAAGGCGCACTCAAGGACGACCCACGGCTGCGTCCGTACTTCCGCAGCGAGGACGAGCGCCGCCAGCTCACCCAGGCCATGTTCAACCAGGCGGCGGTCGGATACGACAGCGCCGAAGCCCTGACGGCGCTGGGCAGCGGCGCCTGGTACCGCCGCGAAGTGCTGCAGCGCAATGGCCTGTCCCCCGGCATGACGCTGGTCGACGTGGCCGCCGGCACCGGTCTGGTCACGGTGGCCGGCGTCGAGCTGGTCGGCCCGACCGGGCGGGTGATCGCGGTCGATCCCTCGCCGGGCATGCTGGCGGAGCTGCGCAAGAAGGTGTCGGTCGAGACCATCGAGGCCTTTGCCGAGGCCATCCCCCTGCCCGACGCACAGGCCGATTTCGTGTCCATGGGCTATGCGCTGCGCCACGTGAACGACCTGCAGCGGGTGCTGTCGGAATACCAGCGCGTGCTCAAGCCCGGCGGCAAGGTCTGCATCATGGAGATCAGCCGCCCGCGTGGCCGGGTGCTGCGCGGCCTGCTGCGGTTCCACATCTCCGTGCTGGTGCCACTGATGGCGCGCCTGACCGGACGCCACGCCGATGTCCAGCGGCTCTGGGCCTATTACGGCGACACCATCGAGGCGGCGCTGGACCCCGAGACCATCCTGGATGCCCTGCGGCGTGCCGGCTTCGACCAGACCGTGTGTTCGGTTTCGCTGGGCATCTTCCGAGAATACACCGGAGTGAAACCCACATGAACACCACCGAAATTTTCCTGATCGCGATGCTGATCATCTTCAGCCTGCCCTGGCTGGTCTGGCGCGTGTTCAACACCGACTACTTCGCGCCGCTGGTGGTGGTGCAGATCCTGATGGGCATCCTGCTGGGCCCGGGCCTGCTGGGCAAGTGGTCGCCCGAGTACTACCAGTTCGTCTTCACGCCGGCGGTCGTCCAGTCGCTCAGCGGCATCGCCTGGTGGGCGGTGATGCTGTTCGTGATGATCGCGGGCATCGAGCTCGACCTCGGCCAGGCCTGGAAACACCGGCGGGAAAGCGGCATCACCGCCGGGCTGGCGCTGGGCGTGCCGCTGCTGCTGGGCTGCGGTGCGGCGCTGGTGCTGCTGAAGTACCCGGGCTGGATCGGCCCCAAGGCGCTTGAATGGCAGTTCGTGGTCGGCATCGGCATGGCCTGCGCCGTGACCGCGCTGCCGATCCTGATCCTGCTGATGGAGAAGCTCGACATCCTGCGCCAGCCGCTGGGCCAGCGCATCCTGCGCTACGCCAGCCTGGACGACATCGCGATCTGGGGCGTGCTGGCGCTGATCCTGATGGACTGGAGCCGCATCGGCAAGCAGGCCGCCTTCCTGGTGGGCTTCATCGTGCTGGGCTGGGGCTTCCGCCGCCTGATGGCCTGGCTGCAGGAACGCGACCGCTGGTACGTGGCGCTGATCTGGCTGGCGCTGTGCGGTTTTGGCGCCGACTGGTCCGGCCTGCACTACATGGTCGGCGCGTTTCTCGCTGGCGCAATCATGGACGCGCACTGGTTCAACCAGGAAAAGCTCGACCAGCTGCGCCACCACGTGCTGCTGGTGATGATGCCGGTGTTCTTCCTCTCGACCGGCCTGCGCACCAACTGGGCCGTCGGCGGTGCCGAGGTGTTTGCCGCGGCCGCCTTGCTGCTGGTCGTGTCGGTGGTCGGCAAGCTGATCGGCATCCAGATCGCCGGCCGCGTGCTCGGCTGGGGCAAAGGCGAAGCCACCATCATCGGCTGGCTGCTGCAGACCAAGGCGCTGATCATGATCATCTTCGTCAACATCCTGCTGGACAAACAGATCGTCACCAGCGAGAGCTTCACCGCCCTGCTGCTGATGGCGGTGGCCAGCACCATGCTGACGGTGCCGGTGGTGGCGCCGCGGATGGCTCGCAAAATGTAACCAAATAGTGCAAGCCGCAAGCGCTACTTGCGGCGATTGACGGTAGCATTAGCACTTGTCGGCTACGGGCCGATGTGCAAGTGACCGGTGGCCCACCACCGGCACCAGGGGGCCGTCAATGAACTCAATCCGTCGAGAATCAGTGCGCGCGTGCGGGAACCGCTCGGGTTACCGCACGCCGTCGCTTGTGCTTCTTCGCGCAGCCAGACTCACCCCCTCTTACAAGATCGCCTGCGGACAACAGCCAGCGCTGTTGCCCGCAGGCTTTTTCATGCCTTTCATTTCATTGCATCAATGGGCTTCACGAGGGGTTTATTTTGAAACGCATGCAGCAGGAACAGACACTCTCGAATCGGGCAGCCATTCAACACAGACAACTGGGACTTTGGCGACCAGCAGGAATTCCGAAGTCGGTTTGGCAGCATAGAGGGGATCGTTGCGAGGGTAACTCCACCAGCCTTAGCGATGCATATGACCAGATGCAAAAAGGCATGAAAAGAAAGCATGCCAAAGAGATTGCTGGACGAACCCCTAAGACATCTGCACCAACCAGACCCCGGCACGACGATGGAGCAACAAATTTATCATCTGAATTTACTCCTGACTCCTCGAAAACAGAAAACCAAAAAAAAACGAACTCCCTATTGATGTCACAAACCGGCACACGACATCCAGCCCGAGTGAACATCCGATCAACTCACCAACGTAGCAAGACCCCGTCAATTTAGAGAAATCATTTTTTCAAACAACTCACTTTTCTTGCATCAGAAACGCATGAAACCTCATTTCGAAAGAGAGTCAATGATAAAAGCAGCCATTCAAAGACGACAATTCAACAATTACCTTCTCTCAAGCGCAGCCGCTATAGGTTTAACTGCTTGTGGTGGAGGCGGGGGCGGAAGCGACGCTCCAACTCTTCGAGAAGCATTCGACAGGCTACAGCCTGGGATGACAAAGAGGCAAGTCTATGAACTTGTGGGGCGCACTCCATCTTCAAGCTCAAGCACGATTTATCACTACAACGACGGTGCAGAACATCTCATTGTAAGTTTTGATGCTGATAGCACGAAAAACACCGATGACTTCATTCTCCGTGATGCTACTTGGAACATCATTGATGGAGAAAGAATTTTCAGGGGCTATCTATGATCAACTCAAGAAATTCGCTGCTTGCTGCCGCAGCCATCGTTGGCTCGCTTATTTGTCCTGCTGCGTACTCACAATGGGCCGTACATGATCAAGAAGCTGTTCAGCAACTTGAGAACATAAATCGAGTTGGCAAAGTTACCAGCGAAGATGCGGAGCTGCAAAAAGATCTAGTGGAAACCAGCAAAGCATTTCATGAGCTTGAAATTGCTGGTGAAGAGAAGGAAAAATATATAAAAAGCCTCGCAAGCTGCGGAGAGCGCAAGGTGAATACGATGTACTTTGACGCCTGTATTGGCCGAAGAAAGCTCGCAATCAATTCCTTGATGCAATACGACGTGCATCTGGACAAGATGAACAAGCACCTGGAAGCAATTAAAAAGCTACTTGAAAACTCGCGGAGCGTGGACGACGCTGCAGGCCAACTCCAACGGTATCAAACCGAAATCCAGGCCCGCCAGGCCCTGATGCTCGGCGAGGCAGCGCGGATGCAGGGTCTGATGCAGGCTTACAAGCGTCGCGATGAGCTGTATGCGCTGCAGATGAACGAGGCGCGCGAGGCGACGGTGAGCAAGCCGCCGGTGAACGACGAGGCAGGTGCCTCCAGGCCAACGGCCAAGGCGCCCGCGTTCCGCGTCATCAACATGAACAAGCCGTTCGACAAACAATAATTGGCTTCGACCAACAGGAGTAAGCATGGCCGATTGCACGGCGCTGGACGCTGCCAACTTCATCAGCAGTTTCGTCTCTGACGCAGGCGTTTTCGCGGGCCTGCCGCGCAGTACCAGAACGCGCTGAGTGACGCGTCTTTCTACTGCCGCCTGCGCGAGTACGTGATCGAAGATCAATTGCAGGGCATCTACCAGCACGGGGCTGCGCGCGAACTGGCCAAGGTCATCGGCGTCATGTCTTCGACCTTCGTGACGCTGTGGGTCATGGTGCAGGGTTTCAAGATCATCAATGGCACGATGCGCACGCCCATACTGGAACTGGGCTTCCAGGCGGCAAAGATGATCCTGGTCCTCAGCCTGATCTCGCTAACGCTGGCAAACACGCCGTGGATCACCGAGACAGTCACCAACTTCCAGGAGGCCATCGCTATCTTCCTAACCGGCACCTCGACGCCGATCGACAGCCTGATCGATTTCAACGTCGCCGCCACTTCGCTGATTGACCTGGTGGTGCAGGACGTGTCCGGCAAAAGCATGGGTGGTACCGGCGCCACACTGGGCGGCAGCAACACGCTCACGGCCGGCTGGCTGGGCCAGGCTGGCCCGGCGGTGACCGCCGCCACCTTGTTGATGATGGCCCGAGTCGCCATCGTGTTCGGCATCATGCTGTCGCCGCTGTTCCTGTTCTTCTCCATGTTCGAAAAGACCAACGGTCTGTTCTGGCAGTGGGTGAAGTACCTGCTGTCGATCTTTTTCGCGATGGCAGCGCTGAGCATCGTGACCGTGATCGCCCTGCAGGCCATGTCGCAGTATGGGTTCTTCGTGTTTCTCTCGATGCTGGTGAACCAGATGGACCCCGGCATATTCCGGGCACTACTGGTATCTGTCATCACCGGCACCCTCAGCGGCCCGGACGCCACAGTTGACGTGGGCGGCGGTCTGACACGGCTAGCGACGATGGGTGCGTTCTTCACTGGGTTGATCATGGCGGTGCCCGCCATCGTGATGACCTATTTCGGCGCGGCGATGAATCTGGCCGCCCAGGGCCTTGGCTCGATGATGGGAAACAGCCACCCACCGGCATCGGCTCCACAGGGTGCGTCACCGGGTGTCGGTGACACCCAGCAGCTCTACAACGAACAGCGTCTCGCACAGAGCAACTACGCCAACAACACTTCGTACGCCAATGTGGGCGGCAATTCGCCGTCGCTGTCGGCAGGCAACCAGACGCTGAACCAGCAGGCCATGCAGCACATCGCCTCGCGCAACTCGGAAGCGGCTCAGTATGGTCAGGCAGGAGGCGCCGTCACGGCTGCTCAGCGGCAGCCGATCGGCATGGCGAACGACACACGCTTCCAGTCTGGGCAAGGTGGACAAGGCAACCTGTCGATGGGCGCGCGGGAAAAGGCGGGAGCGTCCGACGTTCGGTTAAGCAACATTTCTGCGTCCTCGCAGGGCTTGCCATCGTCAACCGCAGCACAGGGCTCGGCCAGCATTGGCCACGATTCGGGTTCCTACAACCCGGCACAAGTAGGCTCGCAGCCAGCAGCAGCCCTACCCCCATCCTCCGGAGGCAATCCGACGCCGGTGCACGCGATGCCACCACCCGGTGCAGCACTGCCGCGCTCGACCAGCGAAGCACAAGTGATCGAAGTGCCGGCGCGGGTGGTCTCTTCCGCAGAACTGCGAGGCGCCGTGCGCCCGGGTTCCGCCCAGCAGGTCACCCGTCCGCAGCGCTGACACCATGACTTTCTTGCGAGGCGGCTCCATGCCGGGTCGGATCATGAGGCGCTTGATCTGGATACTTTTCGCGGGGCTACTCATGGGTGCACAGCTGGGGTGTAGCGACGAGCGACGGTTTGCGTTTCACGGCCTGGCCTACAACCAGGCTGTGGACATGCCCGATGTCGACATCCTCGACTGCACTTATGGCGATGGACTGGGAGCGCATACCCAGCACGAAGTGGACACCGGTCAAGCGAAGCGGGGTGAATGCGGAAACATGTCCGGAGACATGCCAATCGGTGACTTCCTGTACGTCAAATGGCGGAACAAGGCCACGGGCAAGCAATACGAGGACAGGGTCGATCTACGCAAACGCCTGCCTTCGGCCAAGGAGATGCAGGGCACCGAGATCTATTTCCTGATCGATGAGAACCAGCTGTATGTGTACCTGGTTCCTCCATACGATACGGAGACTAGGCTCAACTATCTGCCGCCGGGCAAACCGGCCAACGGGCCAGATAGCGTGTCCTTTTTGGACGTCAAGACTCTGTACCCCGATAACGCGCCACCGAAGGTGCGTGGCGGTTACCCCAGTGCGCGTGCAGCGCGTGAAGCCGCCGAGAAGGCCGCGCCGTGAGCGAGGTGGTCAAACACCTGAATGACGCCGAGCGAGCAAGCCTTGGCGCCCAGGTCGAGACCCTCGCACGCGCGCCGGCACCGCGGGTGGACGCACGCTCCGGCGAGCAGTTCGTGTTCGTGGCCCATTTCGACGGCACCAACAACGACAAAGACGACCTGAAGCGGTCGGGCAACCCGCTGCCCACCAATGTGGCCGAACTCTGGTCACAGATGAAGCCGCTCGAGACGGGCAATCACAACTTCAAGACACACTACTACCGGGGTGTTGGCACCGATCCCGGCGCCAAAGGGGTTGCGGATGCGCTCGCGCCCACAGCAGAGATGAAGGACACGGCACACAAGGCCTACCAACACTTTGAGAGAGAAGCATCAGAATGGTTGCGGGCTCACCCCGAAGCCAGCCCTGCGGACTCTCTGAAGGTCATGGCCACCGCCTTCAGTCGCGGTGGCGGCACGGCAGCGGTGTTCAGTCAGTTGCTCTACGAGAGAGGGCTCAGCGACCCGAAGACTGGCAAGACCCTCGCACCTCCCGGCCAGCTCGGTCTGGTCGGCGCCATGGTCTACGACCCGGTGACCACCGGCTACGACGGCAACAGCGCTTTCTCGCCGACCTCGAAGAACATCACGGTGGTGCGCGCGCAAAACGAATACCGAGAGTGGTTCAAAGGCGTGGACCACACCCGCCATCCCGGCGCCACCACCGTCGAGGTCGTGGGCAACCACTGCAACATCGGCGGCGGTCACGACCATGGCATCGCCGCCCGGGTCCTGGAAGCTTCGACCGAATGGTTCAAGAAAAGCGGCCTGCCGATCGCGGATGTCCGTGCGCAGAGCCGCTATGACGGCCGGGCCACGATTTACCACGAGCGCGACATCCCCTATACAAACGACGTCTCCCGGGTGAGCCGCAGCCCGGTCGCCCGCGTGGTGTCACCCCTGGGATCGGTAGTGGTCGATGCCGCGGCCCGCGCCGCAGACTACCCGGTCACCCACGACCCTCGACAAGGCCTGGACGCGAAGCGTCAGCTGGCTCCGACAGCGCTGGAAGAAGTCACGCGGAAATCCGATGGCTGGAAGCTGTTTCACAGCGCGAGCGGCGCGGTATGGCGCAAGACCTATCCGGGCGACGGCGGGCAATCGGTGACCGCAGTCATGGTCGAGCGACGAGAACAGGGACCACCACCGGGCCAGATCGATTTCCACCTGATGCAGGACGACGGACAAGGCCACACCAAAAACCTTCTGCGCCGCACGCTTCCACCCACAAGCGGAGAGCACTTGCGCCATTCGCTCGACCAGCGACTGACACCGCCGGCTTACCCCGAACCCATGCGGGTGCAAGAAGGTGCCAGGGCTGCCGCCCATCCCAACGCCGATCAACGCGCCACCGCAGAACAGTTCAAGGAGCAGCTGGGACCGCGTCTGCAGCAGTTGGGCATGAGCGAGAAACAGGTGAAGACACTGGCTGCCGCTTCGGTCGCACTGCAGACACAGCACGCGAATCAAGGCAAGGCTTCTGCGTTCAGACTCAGTAAGGACGCGAGCACCATCGCAATGCAGCAGGAACGTCCTCCGCTGCGTGAAATCCAGGTGGTCCATGCCTTGGGTCAGGCGGAGCAATCCCACTGGCAAACCGCCGCGCAGGCCATGACAACCGCAAAAGCTGTCGAACCTCAGACCGGGATGGTCTCAGCGACAGCACCCTCCCGGAAACAGTCTGCGACCAGGGTAGCGTGAACCCGCGGGCCTCGGGCTCAGTTCTTGCCGCAGCCCACCCGCTGCACCGTGATCGCCCCCATCACCGTCACGCCCTTGGCGGCGTTGTCGCCGCTCATGACGGTGGTGCCGGTGAGGGCCGAGGCGAGCTGGGCGTTGCATTGCAGCTTGATGTCCATGCCGCCCATGACGTTGACGGCGGCGCGCAGGCAGTACCAGCCGTTGGGGTTGAGCAGCTCCAGTTCGGAGCCGCCCATCACGTTCACGCCGGGCTGCACCACGACGAGCACCGGGAAGTCGGTCGCCTCCCGGTCGGAGATCGACGGCCCACGCCCCATCACGCGCACCGAACCCGAAACGGTGCGCAGCGGCGGTGTGTCGGTGAAGGGGTGCTGTCCCCAGGCGCGCATGCAGGAGCGCGCGGCCGTCATGACCTCATCGTCGGCCGCAAGGGCCGGCGCCGCAGCGAGCAGACCGGCGGCCAGCATCAGACCCGAAAACGCCACCGACCCGCGTGGCCGTGAAGATGTCGTCTGTGCCATGCGCCAGCCTCCTCAGATCATTGCGCCGTTGATCGAAATCACCTGCCCGGAAATGTAGGCGGCCTGGTCCGACGCCAGGAAGGCCACGAGATGGGCCACCTCGGCCGGCTGGCCGACGCGCTGCATGGGCACCATGCGCTTGACCGCGTCGGCATCGAAGCTGCCTTCGATCATGCTGGTGGCGATCAGCCCGGGCGCGACCACGTTGACGGTCACGCCGCGGCTGGCCAGTTCCAGCGCCAGCGATTTGCTGGCCGCGTGCAGCGCACCCTTGGCGGCGGCGTAGTTGACCTGCCCGCGGTTGCCGGCCACCGCGGCGACCGAGGACACGCTGACGATGCGGCCCCAGCGCGTGCGCATCATGGGCATGGTCAGCGGCTGGGTGACGTTGAAAAATCCGCCCAGCGAGACATCGAGCACGCGGTCCCACTGCTCGCCGGTCATGCCGGGGAACACCGCATCGTCATGGATGCCGGCGTTGTTGACCAGGATCTGGATCGGCGCGGCCTCGACCAGCGCTTCCAGCGCCGCCGCAGTGGCCGCACGGTCCGTGATGTCGAAGGCCACGGCTTCCGCGCTGCCACCGGCTGCCAAGATCTTTTCGACCAGGGCCAGCGCCTTGTCCAGGCCACGGTTGGCGTGCACGATGACGTGGTGGCCGTCGGCCGCGAGGCGTTCGCAGATCGCGGCGCCGATGCCGCCGCTGCCGCCGGTGACGAGCGCACGGCGGCGCTTGGTGTCGGTGTTCATGGATGGTTCAAAGAGACTGTGCGTCCAGCACGACGGACGCGCGGCCTTCGAGCAGGCAGCGTTCGCCGCAGTGGACGGAGAACTGATAGAGGATCAGGCGCGCATCGCCCGACTGGCGCTCGGCCGTCACGCGCAACGGGCCGGACTGGCCGTCGAGACGGTCGGTGTGCAGGCTCAGGCCGCGCACGCTGGTGAGGTAGCCCTGGGTGGGCGCTGCGTCGCTCTGCGCCAGCAGCGCGCCGTGCACCGCCATCGCCTGCGCCGCGTATTCCACGCCATTGGCAGCGCCCAGCCGGCCAGCGTCGCGCAGCGGGTTCGCCGGATCGTGGTGGTTGACCGCCTCGCAGACGATGCGTTGCCCGTCCCATTCGACCACCCGGTCCAGCAGGCACATGCTGCCCTGGTGCGGAATGTGGGCGGCGATCCAGCCGTGGTCCAGCGCGACCGTGTTCAGCATGGACGCCATTCCACGTTCAGCTGCATGGGTGCGAGGTAGTCCAGCGCCACCACTCCGGCCTCGCCACAAGCAACCCGCCGCAGCAGCGGCAGGGCGCGCATGGCCGGGATAGCGCCGCGCAGCGTTTCCAGCGAAGCGTCGGCCAGCGGCTCGGCCGCATCCGTCGTCGGTGCCACCGTGATCGCGCCCAATGCACCTTCGGCACTCGGCGAGAGCAGCAGCGCCACGGCCCCGCAGTCGGGCGTGTCGCGCTTGGCGTGCAGCGGTGCGGGGTATTCGCTGTCGTAGGCGATCAGCAGCACCGGCTGGCCGTCGACCGCCACCTGCGCCAACGCGTCCAGCAGGCCGGCGCCGAAGCTGGCGTCGTAGGCGCCGATCACCTGGCACGGCGCCATGCTGCGGGTCGCGATGCCCCAGTAGCCGGCCGCCGCGTTGTGCACCGAGTTGTGGAAGCGGGTCGGCGAAATCTGGCGGTCCTCGCCGGCGAGCTGTTCGCACAGCGCGTGGCAGTTGTGGCCGTCGGCACCCGAGGCGGCAAACACGGTGGCCAGCGTCGAGGCGTCAGCACCCGCCTGCTTTACGGCCTCGAGACCCGCGCCGAGCGAGAGCTTGATGACGCGGCTGGCGCGGCGCCGTTCGGCGGGCGGCAGCAGCTCGGGCACCGGCAGCACCGTTGGCGCCGGCTGATGCGGTTGCTCGCCACGCAGCACGGCGGCGGCGCTGGTCCAGTCGGGCAGGCCGGGCGCGATCAGGCCGACGCCGGTCACGTAAGCGGTCATGGGTGATACCTTGCTCTGGCTCATTGCGCCACCCCCAGCACCAGGGAGCAGTTGCTGCCCCCGAAGCCAAACGAATTGCTCAGCGCGCGGCGCAACGGCCGGTCTTCCCCGTGCAGCTGGTAGCGGATCGGTATCGACGGATCGAGCGCGCCCGTGCCCGGGCTGCCGGGCAGGCGGCCATCGGTCAGCGCCATCGCGCAGATCAGGGCCTCGATCGCGCCGGCCGCACCCAGCGTGTGGCCGGTTGCGCCCTTGGTCGAGTTGCCCGGCACGCGGTCGCCGAACAGCGCGGCCACCGCCTTGCCCTCGGCGGCGTCGTTGGCCGGCGTGGCGGTGCCGTGCAGATTGATGTAGTGAATGTCGGCGGTGGTCAGACCGGCCGAGCGCAGCGCCGCTTCCATCGCCAGGCGCGCGCCCAGACCTTCGGGGTGCGGCGAGGACATGTGGTACGCGTCGCTCGACTCGCCCACGCCCAGCAGCATCACCGTGCCCGGCGCGGGTGTCGCCTGGCGCTCCAGCAGCGCGAAGGCCGCGCCCTCGCCAATCGAGATGCCGTCGCGGGCCGCGTCGTAGGGGCGACAGGGGTTCTTCGAGGTCAGCTGCAGCGAGGCAAAGCCGTACAGCGTGGTCAGGCACAGCGTGTCGACGCCACCGACGATGGCCGCATCGATCGTGCCCAGCGCGAGCTGGCGTGCTGCGGCGGCGAACACCTTGGCGCTGGACGAGCAGGCGGTGGAAATCGCCATCGCCATGCCGGCCAGACCGAAGTAGTCGCGCGTGAACTCGGCCAGTGAGAAGGCGTTGTGCGTCGTGCGGTAGTGAAAGTCGTCGGGCAAGGCGCCGGTGGCCGGGTCGCGGCGACGGTAGGCCAGCTCGGTCTGCAGGATGCCGGCGGTGCTGGTGCCCAGAAACACGCCCACGCGGTCGGCGCCATACCGGTCTGCTGCCTCGCGCACCCGCACTGCAAAGCCGTCGGCCTCCAGCCCCATCATGGTCAGGCGGTTGTTGCGGCAGTCGTAGCGCGACAGTGCGTCGGGCAGCCGCTGCTGGTCGACGCCCGCCACCTCGCCGATCCAGGTGTCGAGCTGCACGGACTCGAAGGCACAGGGCGCGAGCCCCGACCGCTCGGCCCGCAAGGCCTCGCGGTTGGGCGCAATGCCCTGCCCGAGGCAGGTGGTCAGGGTGTAGGCGGAAAGCGCAAGCGGGGTCACGGTGGGCTTCGTTGGCGAGAGGAATGGATCAGTGTAGGGGATCGGTCTGGCGCCGCGCACCCGGGTCAGGTCAGCGATTGTTGCAAGGTGACCGGCCGCAAACCCTGCGCGCGCAGCGTCTCCAGCAACACCGGCAAGGTGCTCAGCAGCACCGGCCGGCCGTCGGGCGCGAGCGCGGCGTGCCCGTCGTGCATCAGCAGGATGTCGCCCGGGCCGAGACCGCGCGTCAGGCGCCTCAACACCTGCTCGGGCCGGCCGTCGCGCGTGTCGTAAGGGCGGCGGGTCCAGGCGGCGAGCTGCAGGTCCAGACTGGCCAGCACCGGATCGAGAAAGGGGTTGCGCAGGCCGGCGGTCGGCCGGAAGAACAGCGGTGCCTGCCCGGTGATGTCACTGAGCGTGGCCTGGGCCGCGGCAATGTCGGCGCGCATGCGGCCCGGGCCGAACAGCGAGAACAGGTTGGAGTGCGAGTCGCCGTGGTTCTCGACGCGGTGGCCACGCGCCACGATTTCGCGGCACAGCGCCGGGTGTTGGCGGGCGCGCCAGCCGATGCAGAAGAAGGTGGCCCTGGCTTGCGCGGCATCCAGCAGGTCGAGCACCCGCGGCGTGACCTCCGGGTCGGGGCCGTCGTCGATGGTCAACGCAATCTCGCGACGGGCCTGGGCCGCGGCCGGCAGGCGGGTCATGTTGGGCCCGAGCAGCGAGGTCCGTGGCAACAGGCCGGCGACCGTGATGACCGCGTGGTTGGCCACCAGGGCGCCCACGGCCCAGGGCCAGAGCGAAGGCGCCGCCAGCGTGCCGACCGCGGCACCCGCGTGCAGCACGGCCGAGGCCTTGAGGGCCGGGGACGGTGACCAGGGGCGGCTCATGCGCGGACGGGAAAGTGGCCCTGATCGAGGAACTGCTGCCACAGCGGCAGCCAGGCCGACCAGTCGTGGTCGCCCGGCACCACCTCACAACGCGGCAGCGGCAAGTGCCGCGCCAGCAGGCCCATGCCATCGGCAAAGCGGTCGCGGTCGCCATAGCCCATGAACATCGGCACGGCCTTGGGTGGCGATTGCAGCCAGTGCCACAGGCGCACGTCGGGGTCGCTCATCTGGTCGTCACCGGCGATCCATTGCGCCAGCCCGCCAGCCCGCACGATGGCGTTGGTGGTCAGGCGGCCGCCCGCATACGGCGCCAGCAGGCACAGGCCGTCGACCGCCCCCACCTGCCCGGCCCAGCACGACAGCGCCAGCTGGCCGCCGCGCGAGATGCCACCGAGCCAGACCTTGCGGTAGCGCTGGCGTGCCGGCGCCAGCCATTCGGCTTCCAGCGTGCGCAGCGCGATGCGGTTGTCGGCGCCTTCGGCGTGCAGGTCGGGCGCGACCAGATCGAGCGACAGCCGCCGCTCGGCCAGCGCCCCGAACAGGCCCGCCTGCACCATGTGCTGCGGCGTCATCAGGGCGCCCGGCAGCATCAGCAGCAGACTGTCTCCGCCCTGGATCAGCTGCTCGGCCGGATTCACACCGCGGCCTTTGCGGAAATGTCCGAAGGCCTCGGGTACACCAGCACCATCGACAGCAGCAGCGCCAGCAAGGCGCCGGGCCCGACCGTGATGCCCACCGCCTGCAGCACCGGCACGCTGGAGCTGGCCAGGGTGCCGAAGCCGATCACCGTGGTCAGCGTCGCCACCGACATCGACAGCAGCGTGCCACCGTCCAGCGGTTCACCGCCCTCGGGACGGTCCAGGAACAGCGCGTAGTTCGAGCCCACCGCCACGATCAGCAGCAGCCCGACCAGATGCAGCAGGTGCAGCTTCACGCCCGCAAGATGCAACGCGGACATCACAAGGCCCACCGCCAGCGCCAGCGTGAACAGCACGCGCGCCAGCCGTTTGACCGAGCGCAGCGACACCGCCAGCAGGATCGCGATGGCCAGCACGCCCATCAGCGACAGCTTCGCCGCTTCGTGCACGTAGGTGCCGTAGAGCGATTCGAACTCGGTCTTGAGGTCGACGAACAGCGCACCGCTGCCCGCCAGCGCCTGTTCGAGTTGCGGCGCCGGAATCGAGGCCTCGTGCGCATCGGCCGCCGGGCGCAGCGGCAGCATGACCGTCCAGCCGCCGTCCTTGCCATGCAACAGCATCGAGTCGACCGCCAGCGCCAGCGCGCTGCCTTCGAGGTCGCTGCGGCGCATCACGCCCGCGCTGCGCGCGGCCTGCACATCGGCGATGAAGGGTTCGAGCTTGGCGGCCGACAGCGGTGCGTCGACCAGTGCCTTCTGCAGCCGGGCACGCAATTCGTCGGCCGCGGGCAGGCTGTCCAGCCGCTGCTGCTGCTGCTTCGCACTCGGCAGGAAGCGGGCCGGCGAGTCGTAGCCACCAATCACGCCCTGCTCCACCAGCGCATCCAGGCGCGCGCCAGCGCGTTCGGCCGCCTGCAGCGCACCTTCGGCGTCGGGCGCGGTGACCGTGACCAGATAGCGCGCATCGGGCGCGGCCAGGTCCGAGCGCATGCGCATGTCGGCGGCAGCCTCGGCCGGCGTGACCGACGACAGCGCCGACAGGTTGGCGTCCCACAGGCCGTCGCGCTCCTTCCAGAGATAGGCCGACACCGCCACCGCGACCGCCACCGCGGCCCAGCGGGCGCGGTGCGCCTGTCCGAGCAGCGCCACGAAACCCTTCACCCAGCGACCGTGCTCGGGCACCTTCAGGCCGGGGCCGGTCAGCGACGGCAGCACGAAGCGCGTGACCATGGCCGCCGTCACCACACCGGTGAGCGCGTACAGGCCCAGCTGCGCCAGGCCCGGGAAGCCGGAGAACAGCAGCGCGCCGAAGCCGATGGCGGTGGTCATCACGCCCAGGCGGATCGTGGGCCAGAACACCCGGCGCCACTGGTCCACCCCCTGGTGGCCCGCCTGCACGAAATAGTAGATCGCATAGTCGACCGCCTCCCCGATCAGCGCGGAGCCGAAACCGACCGTGACCCCGAACACCGTGCCGTGCACCAGACTGACCATCACGATGCCGGCCAGCGTGCCGCTGAGCACCGGGATCAGGCCGAGCGCCAGCAGCTTGAACGACCGGTAGATCCAGAACAGCACCAGCCAGATCGCGATCGAGCTGATCATCGACAGCCGCTTGGCTTCGCGCGCGATCGTCTCGCGCGACTGCACCGCGAACTGGCCGGGGCCGGAGAGTTCCATGGTCACGGCCGTGTGGCCGCTGGCCTTGGTCGCCTGCGAGAACGCCGCATGCACCTTGTCGATCGCCAGGGCCTGGCCGTCGGTGTCGGAGCCGAGCACCCGGGTCTGCAGCAGCAGCATGGCGCGCTCGCCGTCGCGCGAGGCCCAGACGCCACCGCGCACCTGCGGCTGCACGCCCGGGTTGAGCTGGCCGATGATGGCCATCACCTCGCCGGTCGGGTCGCGCGCCAGAAACGGCTTGAGCAGCATGCCGGCCGGCGACGACAGCAGGTCGATGGTGTCGGTCACGGCGGAACGCAGCCCGTCTTCGGTGAAACGCTCCGGGTTCACGGCCGGGCTGAGCGCATAGCGGTGCGCCAGCAGCCGGTCGCGCTCGCCTTCCAGACCACCAGCTTCCCCGTTCTGCACCGAAAGAAAATCGCCGTCGGCCGCGAGCTGCTTGCGCATCTCGCGCGAGACGGCGGCACGCTGCGCCACATCACCACCGCCCACCGACACCATCAGCAGGCGCGACACGGTGCCGTCCTGCAGCTGGCCCACCAGCGCACGCTGCTCGGCGCTCGGGTGGGTCGGCAGGAAGAACGACATGTCGGCGGTGAACCGGCTGTGGCGGACCACAGCCAGGCCGGCCAGCATCAGCGCCAGCCAGATCAGGAAGACACGGACAGCGGACGATCTCATTCAAAAACCTCCGTCCGGCGGACTGCGGTGCGAGCCCCTTCGGGCAGCCGTGCGTGGCTCATTGAACTTCGATCGGCTCGATGGTGATCTCCGAGCGGTCGCCGTCGACCTGCAGGTACTCGATGCGGCGCACCTGGCTCTTGCTGCCGCTGACCGTGATGCGCTTGAGCAGGCCGGAAATGGTCGGATCGCTGGGCACCAGGGTCAGCACCCAGCGCGCGGCCTCGCCTTCGAGCTTGAGCGAATAGTCCTGCTCCAGCACCTTGCGGTTGCCCGCCAGCGTGCTGCGGATGCTCTCGACAAAAGCCTGCGCCTCGGGGCGGTTGGCCAGGTTGATGGTGAACTTGCGCTTGTCGCGCTCCAGGCTGAGCATGTCCTTGTCCAGCACCATGGTCTCGGGCTTGGGCAGCAGGGTGCGTTTTTCCAGCCGGTCGGGCGGGCTGTAGATCATCTCGCCGCTGGCCTGCAGCGGCTTGTCCAGCAGCGCCACGTGGCGCGTCTCGACGAACTTCGCCCGGCCGCCCTTCTGTGCCGCCAGGTCGGTCATCAGCTGATCGATGTCGTAGGCGGCCAGCGCACTGGTCATCCATCCCAGACCCAGCAGGGCCAGCACAAAGCGTCGCATCATTTTTTCTGCCAGAAATCGAAGAAGTTGAACCAGTTGTACGGAGCTTGGTGGCACAGGGCGGCCAGGCTGTCGGCATAAGTCTGCACCGCCTGCCGGATCGCGGCGTCGCGGCCGCCGCGTTCGACCTGGGAAAAATCGGTCAGCGGCACGAAATGCAGTTCGTAGCGGTTGCCGCCGAGATACAGCCCCGCCATCAGGTAGACCGGGCGCCGCAGCATCGCCGCCATGCGCCACGGCCCCAGAGGGAAAGACGCCGGTGTGCCCAGGAAGTTCACCTCGATGGTCGCGTCGTCGCTGAGCGAGCGGTCGGCCAGCATGCCCACCAGATAGCCCTCGTCGAGCTTGTCGCGGGCCTCCAGCATGGACTCCATCTGGCCGAGCGAAATGATATCTTGCATCGCCTTGGGGTTGATGGCCGCCAGCGTCGCGTTGAGTTTGCGGGCGTTCTGCTCGTACATCATCATCGCGACCTTCAGCCCGGCCTTGCCCCGGCCCATCGCGCGCAGCACCTCGAAACTGCCCAGGTGGGCACCCATGAGCAGTGCCCCGGGTTGCGTCCTGGCCGCCTCGATCATCTGTTCGCCACCGTGCACCTCGATGTCGAACACATCGAAGCGGTCGTTGAGCAGGTAGATGCGGTCGTGGATGGTGCTGGCGAAACTCAGCACATGCCGGTAGCCGTCGCGCCAGCCGGCCCAGCGGCCCAGCACCCGGTGCAGGTAGTCGCGGCTGGCACGCCGCGCGGCCGGTGCGAACAGCACGAAATAGGCGGCGATGCCGTGCAGCACGATGCGCCCGACCTGGCGGCCGAAGGACAGCGAGATCCAGACCATGAGGCGCAGGATCGCGAGGTTGCTGCGCTCCTGACGCCGCATCCACTCGGGCTGGGCGTCGGGCGTTGGACGTTCGGTGCTCATGGGGAAGGAGGCAGCAGGCTGCCGGTGGCGACTTCGCGCTCGCCGCATTGCACCGAGAAGGCCAGGCCACCACGCGCGCCGTCGCGCAGCGAGAACCGCAGTTCGTCGTGCGGGCCGCAGGGGCTGAGAAACTTGGCCTGCGTCACCTGCCAGCCGCTGGCGGGCGCGCCGGACCACTCGACCGCCAGCTGCATCACCCGGTCCAGCAGCACGACACCCGGCACGATCGGATGGCCCGGAAAATGGCCGGCGAACGCCGGATGTTCTGCCGGTACGCGCCAGTCGCGCTCAAACGTCGCCATGCACGCCTCCGTCGATGACGTGCTGGCGGTACAACTCTTGTAGCGTCGCGCGCATCAGCTTGCCGGTGCTGTTGCGCGGCAAGGCATCGACAAACACCAGCGGGCGCGGCAGGAACACGCGGTCGATGCGCTGGCGCAGCGCCGACAGCAGCTCTTTCGAGGCCACGCCCGGCGCCACCACGAAGGCCGTCAGCCGCGTGATGCCGTCGCTGTCGTCGTCGGCACCATCGGGCAGGAAGAATGCGCCATCGCGCACGCCGTCGATGGCGCAGAGCTGGTGGTTGAGGTAAGCCAGCGAGCTGCGCTTGCCGGCAATGTTCACCAGATCGGCGTGGCGCCCGTGCAGCAGGAAGCGGCCGCCGTCCTGCAGTTCGATGATGTCCGACAGCGCCACGCGGCCTTCGACATGGCCTTCGCTGGCGTAGGTCGTGTCGTTCTCCTGGCTCAGGACCACGCCCGGCAGCAGTTGCCAGGCCGGGCCGTCGGTGGTGCGCCGGCAGGCCAGCTGGCCCGACTCGGTCGAGCCGTAGATCTCGTGCACCGGCGCGCCGCCGTGCTGTTCGACACGCGCGGCCAGCTCGGCGCCCAGCGGCGCCGTCGCCGACAGGCAGATGTCCAGCGCCGGCCAGTCCAGCCCGGAGCCCAGCAGCGCCGACAGGTGGTACGGCGTCGTCACCAGCATGCGCGGGCGCGGCACCGCGGCCAGCGCTTCGACCACATCCTGCGGATAGAAGGGCTTGCCGCTCCAGAAGCTGCAGCCGCCATGCAGTGCGAGCAGGAAAGTCGATTCGAAGCCGTAGCTGTGCTGCACCGGCACCGTGCCGACCAGCACATGCGGCTGGCGGTCCAGCCCCAGCCCCGCGGCTTCCGCGCGGCCGTTCTGCACCAGCCGGCCCCAGGTCTTGGCCTGCGCCTGCGGCAGGCCGGTCGAGCCGGAAGTGAACAGGATCGCGACCACGCGCTGCTCGTCGATCTCCGGCACCGCATCGACCGACGGGCGGGCCAGCGTGGACAGGTCGGGGAACGCGTGGCTGGGCAGGCCAGCCACATCCAGCGCGCTGTCGACCACGGCAAAACAGCCCGGGTGGTCGATCGCCAGGCGCTGCAGCGTCTCGGCCGATTGCGACGAGGGCTGCAGGCTGACCTTGCCGGTCAGCAGGCAGGCCGCGAACAGCACCGCAAAGTGGTAGCGGTCCTCACACAGGTTGAGCACGTCGCCACCGGCCGGCAGCGTCGCGGCCAGCGCATGGGCATCGGCGAGGAATTCGCGCACCCGCACCGGGCCGGTGGGGCGCCAGGCCAGGACGTCGTCGAGTCCGTGGCCGCTGATCAGCTTCATTTGGTGCGCTGGCTGGCGATGTGCTCCGACAGCGAACGCAGGGAGGCGAAGATCTTGACGTTGTTTTCGTTGTCCGACTTCAGCTGGAAGCCATAGTGCTTGGAGATCACGAGAGAGATCTCCAGCATGTCGATCGAGTCCAGGCCCAGGCCTTCGCCGTACAGCGGATCGTCGGCCCGAATCTCTTCGGGTTTGACGTCGAGGTTCAGGGCTTCGACGATCAGCGCGGCGACCTCGCCCATCAGGGTATCGAGGGAAGTTTGCGGTGCTTGGGACATGGTCGGTCTCTCGGAATCAGTGGGTGGGTGCAGCACGGAACGCCAGCACGGCGTTGCTGCCCCCGAAGGCGAACGAATTGGACACGGCGGCCTTGAGCGGCACGCCGTCACGGCCTTCGAACACATGGTCGACACCCGCGCAGGCCGGGTCGAGCCGGCCCTGCAGGTGCGCGGTCGGCGGAATCGCCTGTTCGCGCAGGGCCAGCACGGTGGCCAGCGCCTCGATCGCGCCGGCAGCACCCAGCAGGTGGCCGTGCATGGACTTGGTCGCGCTCACGGCCAGGCCGGCGGCCTGGTCGCCGAACACCTGACGCAGGGCCGACACTTCGACCGGGTCGCCTTCGACCGTCGCGGTGCCATGGGCATTCACATAACCGACCTCGGCCGTGTCCATGCGCGCATCGGCCAGCGCCGCGCGCAGAGCGCGGGCCTGGCCATCGGCCTCGGGCCGCACCAGGTGGCTGCGGTCGCAGCTGGCGCCATAACCGACGATCTCGGCGTGGATGCGGGCGCCGCGCGCCACCGCGTGGTCCCAGTCTTCCAGCACCATGGCCGCTCCGCCCTCGCCCAGCACCAGACCCGCGCGGTCGGCGGAAAACGGGCGGCAGGCCATGTAGGCGGTCTCGGTGTTGCCGGGCGCGACCAGCCTCATCGCTTCCCAGGCCTTGGCCACGCCATAGGCCTGCGTGGCGTCGGAGCCGCCGGTGATCGCCACCGTGGCCTCGCCGTCGCGCACACGGCGGAAGGCTTCGCCGATCGCGACCGTGGAAGAAGCACAGGCCACGGTGTGGCTCATGCTGATGCCGCCCAGACCCAGCTGGATCGACAGATGGGCATTGACCGCGTTGTTCATGCCGAAGATCACCGACAGCGGCGACAGGCGCTCCCGGCCGTTCTGCCACATGTCGCGGTAACCCTTCTCGAACGCCAGGATGCCGCCCAGCGCGGTGCCCCAGATGCAGGCCCAGTCGTTGCGCAGCGCGGGGTCGGCGGCCTGTCGTTCCAGCCCGGCGTCCAGCCAGGCGTCGAACGCGGCCGACACGCCCAGGTGGGCGAAACGCTCCATCATGCCGGCCAGGGGCTTGCCCAGCGCGGCATTGGCATCGAATTCGTGGCAGTTGACGAAGGGCATCGCCAGCGGACGCGGCTTGTCTTCGGTCTGCAGAAAGCGCACCGCCGAACGGCCGGCCAGCAGATGACCGAAGAAGGCGTCAACACCGCCTCCGTACGGGCTCACGATGCCGAGGCCCGTGATGGCGACCCGGCGGCTGCTCATGAGCGCGCGGCTTTGGCGGCCTGCAGCGAATCGATCAGCGCGACCATGTCGCCCACGGTCTTGGGCACGGTGACGTTGGAGCCGATCGAGATGCCCAGCCGGTCTTCGGCCTCGAACATCAGCTCGGCCAGCATCAGGGAGTCGACCCCCAGATCGGCCAGCACGGCCTCATGCACCACCTGTGCCGGATCGGCACCGAGGCGCTCCTGGAGAAATTGGCGGATCAGTTCGGTCGATTGCATGGCATACATTTCATGGCTGGCAGCTTGCCGGACCCTGGCACCGAAAAAACGGAGCCTCCCGATGGACCCAAGGCCTGCACGAAGCCCGGCGCAGACCGCCGAACGTCACTTTTTGAAAGCTTTTGATTGTACAACCCGCACCTCGGGGAACCCGGTTCCCGACCCGCACCATGAGCCCTGCGCCGAGCAATCCGTCCACCGGGCAGGGTAGCCTCGCTCCCGGGCTGCGGACCCCTCCCGGCGCGGGCGCCCCGGCCGC
This sequence comes from Hydrogenophaga sedimenti, assembly GCF_051857515.1. Taxonomy (NCBI): domain Bacteria; kingdom Pseudomonadati; phylum Pseudomonadota; class Betaproteobacteria; order Burkholderiales; family Comamonadaceae; genus Hydrogenophaga; species Hydrogenophaga sedimenti. The sequence goes on along the minus strand of NZ_JBPZHA010000013.1, from coordinate 48,328 downwards.
GAACTGGAGGAGCCGGGTCTGGCAGCGCATCCTGTACCGGACGCTGCTCAAGACGGTGGGCACCAGCCTGTTCATGTTCGTGTTCTTCCGGGCCTACTTCGCCCTGCTGGAGAACCCGCGCGGCACGCCGACGGTCATGCCCGAGATCTGGCTGGACCACTGGGTGGCGTTCACGCCGGCGGCCTTTCCGATCTACCTGTCGCTCTGGGTCTATGTGTCGCTGGCGCCCGGGCTGATGGGCAACCTGCGGGCACTGATCTGGTTCGGCGTCTGGGTGGGTGCCATGTGCCTGGTGGGTCTGGGCATCTTCTGGTGGTGGCCGACCCAGACCCCCACCTTCGCCATCGACTGGGCACAACACCCGGGCCTGTCGCTGATCAAGGGCGTGGACGCGGCGGGCAACGCCTTCCCGTCGCTGCACGTGGCCTCGGCGGTGTTCAGTGCCTGCTGGCTGCACCGGGTCCTGCGCCAGATGCAGTCGCCGCGCGTGACGCTGTGGCTGTCCGCGGCCCTGTGCGTGGGCATCGCCTGGTCGACCATGGCCACGCGCCAGCATGTGGCGCTGGATGTGCTCAGCGGCGCGGTGCTCGGCCTGGTGTTCGCCGCGGCCTCCCTCTGGCACATCCGCCGCACCGACTGAGCGCGGGGGCTCAATCGGTCCGGCGCCGGGCCGCCCCAAGCCGGACCCGCCCCTCGGAGGGCAGCGACCCGCGCAGCGGCGGAGCGCGGGGGCTCAATCCCGCAGGACGCGCAGCACGTCGGAGTGGAATTCGCGGCCGTAGAGGATGGCGACCACCACCACCGTGCCGGCCACCATCACCAGCGGCGAGATGAACCAGGCCAGCGCGGCAAACGAGAAGTAGTAGGCGCGCAGCCCGTCGTTGAAGGTTTCGGCCGCGGCGCCGACCATGGCGGCCGCGCGGTCGGCGTACTGCACCGGGTCGAACTTGCCCGAGCGGAACTCGTCGGGTGGTGGCATCGCGCCGATCACCAGTGCCACGAATGTGTACTGCCGCATGCACCACGAGAAGCGGAAGAACGAGTACACGAAGATGCTCACCAGCACCAGGATCTTGAACTCGAAGACGATCAGGGGCGTGGCCTGCGCGAACGGGATCTCGCTCATCAGCTCGGTCGCCTTGTCGGTCGTGCCCAGCAGCGCAAAGAGACCACCGATGATCAGGATCGAGGTCGACGAAAAGAACGCCGGCGTGTTGGACAGCGTCTGCGTGATCAGGCCGTCGAGCATGCGCGGATCGCGCATCGCGGCCTGCTTCATCCAGTAGCTGCGGTAGCGGTTGGTGGTCACCAGCAGCGAGGAGCGGCGCTGCCCCAGCACCTTGGCGAACCAGGCGTAGCCGATCCAGAGCGAAAAAAAGCAGACCAGCGCCAGCCAGTCTGCCCAGGGGAGGATCGAGAAGATCTTCATGGACCGGATGTTAAACATCCGGCCCGGAGAATCCCGTTCAGCCCTTGAATTTCGCCGCCAGGGAGGCCACGCGCTCGCCGAACTTCTGTGCCGTGTCGATGTCGCCTTGCGGGATCTTGTCGGCACCGGCGTCCGAAGGCGCCTGCACCAGCAGACCCACCGAGCCGCCGAGGTTGTTCACGTCGTTGCGGGTGGAGGCCAGCGCGTTGGCGGGCGGGAAGCCCAGGCTGATCCACAGGCCGCCGTGCTGCGAGGCCAGCGTGTTCAGGTAGGCCAGGGTCTGGCCCTTGTCGCCGTTGAGGCTGGCGCTGCACGAGAAACCGGCGAAGAACTTGTCCTGCCAGGCGCGGGTGAACCAGGCCTTGGACGAGGCGTCGGCGAACTTCTTGAACTGCCAGCTCGGGCCGCCCATGTAGGTCGGCGTGCCGAAGATGATCGCGTCGGCCGCGCCCAGGGCAGCCCAGTCGGCTTCCGACAGGTTGCCATCCGCATCGATGGGCAGCAGGTCGGCGCCAGCGCCTTGCGCAACCACCTGGGCGATGCGCTGGGTGTGACCGTAACCCGAGTGATAGACCACAACTACTTTTGCCATTTTTCGGACTCCTGAGTGAAAGCGCAGAGCGCGCGGGGTTGTGAAGAGAAAAAGAAGGAGAGAGGAAGCCGGCGCCGTCAGGCTGCCAGATCGAACACCAGCACCTCGGCGTCCTGGCCGTGCTCCAGTGCAATGAGGCTCTCGTCGGCCAGCAGCGCGGCGTCGCCGCCATTCAGGCGCTGGCCGTTGACGTCGAGCGCGCCGCGAACCAGGTGCACATAAGCCTTGCGCGCAGGGTCGATCGCCAGCTCGGCGCGCTGCTCGCCATCGAACAGTCCGGCGTGCAGCGTGGCATCGGCGTGGATGGTGACTGACCCTTGCGCACCGTCGGGGGAGGCCACCAGGCGCAGGCGCCCGGTCTTCTCCGCCGCATCGAACGCCTTCTGCTCATAGCCGGGCTCGATGCCCTGCCGGGACGGCTCGATCCAGATCTGCAGGAAGTGCGTCACGCTGTCCGGCGCATGGTTGAACTCGCTGTGCCGCACACCGGTGCCGGCGCTCATGCGCTGCACCTCGCCCGGCGGGATGCCCTGGACGTTGCCCATGCTGTCCTTGTGCGCCAGGTTGCCCTGCAGCACGTAGCTGATGATTTCCATGTCGCGGTGACCGTGGGTGCCGAAACCGGTGCCCGGGGCAATCCGGTCTTCGTTGATCACGCGCAGGTTGCCCCAGCCCATCCATGCCGGATCGAAATAGCCCGCGAACGAGAACGAGTGGTGGCTCTTGAGCCAGCCGTGGTCGGCATAACCACGGTCCTGGGAGCGTCGGATCTGCAGCATGGTGAGGTCTCCTGTGTTGGGCCAACTCTTGGCTGGCATGGACATCATTGTGGGCAGCCCTGCCCGGCAGCGGGCCGCACCGGATTGATGGCTTCATTCAATCCATTTGAATGAAAATACCGCCATAACCCCTTCCCAAACGGTGACACCATGGCCTCTTCCACCCCCCGCTCGGCGCTTTCCCCGGAAAACCTGGGGCTGCTGGAGGCCGTGGCCCGCCTGGGCAGCATGGCGGCGGCGGCGCGCGAACTGGGCATGGTGCCCAGCGCCCTGACCTACCGTGTCCGCCAGATCGAAGACGCGCTGGACGTGCTGCTGTTCGACCGCAGCGCACGCCGCGCCCAGCTCACCCCTGCTGGCGCCGAGTTGCTGCGCGCGGGCCAGTACCTGCTGGACGAACTGGACGCCGTGGCGCAGCGCGTCAAGCGCGTGGCCACCGGCTGGGAACCTCAGCTGACGATCGCGACCGATGCGGTGATGGCGCGCGGCACACTGTTCGAGCTCTGCGAAGCCTTTTACGCCACCGGTGCGCCGACGCGGCTGAAGATCCGCGCCGAAACGCTCTCGGGCACGATGGAGGCGCTGCAGGGTGGCCTGGCCGACCTGGCCCTGGGCGTGTCGGCCGAGATGAGTCTGCCCGACATCCAGATCGCGCCGCTGGGCCAGTTGCGCTTCGTGTTCGCGGTGGCGCCGCACCACCCGCTCGCGGCGATCGAACACAGCATCAGCGACGACGAAATCCGGCCGCACCGCGCGGTGGCGGTGGCCGACAGCACGCAGCGCGGCGCCGGCCAGTCGTTCAACATCCTGCCGGGGCAGGACGTGCTGACCGTGCCGACCATGTTGCACAAGCTCGAAGCGCAGCTGCGCGGCCTGGGCTGCGGTTTTCTGCCGCTGCCGCTGGCGCAGCCCTACATTTCCGCCGGCCATCTGGTGGTCAAGTCGGTTCAGCGGCCCAACCACGTGTTCCGCGTCGGCTACGCCTGGCGGCGGGCCCGCAGCGGCGCCGACACCGGGCAGGCCATGCGCTGGTGGCTCGACCAGTTGCAGCACCAGACGACCCGCGACGCACTGCTGGAAAACCATCACGTGGGTTGAGCCGGCGCAAGCCGGAAATCGCATCCCGACTGCTACAGTGCATCCATCCCAACCCAACGCGCCACACCATGAACAACAAGAAGGCTCCCCGCAAACGAACCACCGCCGCCGCGCCTGCGCCCGCAGCCGGCAAGGCACCCGCCGCGCCCCTGCACTTTGCGGTCGTGGGCGCGGGTCTGGCGGGTGTGGCCTGCGCGCGCACCCTGCTGCAGGCCGGGCACCGCGTCACGGTGTTCGAGAAGAGCCGCGGTTTTGGCGGCCGCATGTCGACGCGCCGCACCGAGTTCGGCGGCTTCGACCACGGCGCGCAGTACTTCACCGTGCGCGACAGCCGCTTCGCGCGGGCCTTGCTCACCGCGCAGGCGGTCGTGCGCCCCTGGAGTGTGAGCACGGTGCGTGTGCTCGACGAATTCGGACATGTGCTGGCCAGCGCGCCCCCTCCGACCGAGCCGCACTTTGTCGCGGTGCCGGGCATGAGCGGCCTGGTGCACCACTGGGCGCAGCCGCTGGCGCACCCTGAGCAGCACGGCAACTTGCCGGCGCGAACCCTCACCGAAACCCGTGTGCACCACATTGAGCGCGATGCGCTGCATCCCGAGCAATGGCAGCTGCGCGTCGAAGACGCCAGCGGCGGCCAGCAGGTGCTGGGCGGCTTTGACCGGGTGCTGCTGGCGATTCCGCACCTGCAGGCACACGACCTGCTGCTGGCCTCGGGCCTGGCGCCGCAGATGCGCAAGGCGCTGACCGCGGTACAGGTGGCGCCTTGCTGGACCCTGATGGTGGCCTACCCCAATGCGATGCAGCCGGGGATGTCGACCCTGGGCCCGCAGTGGAACGCCGCCCGCAGCACCCACCACCGCATCAGCTGGCTGGCGCGCGAGAACAGCAAGCCCGGACGCGAACGCATCGAGCGCTGGACCGTGCAGGCCAGCCCGGCCTGGTCGTACAAGCATCTCGAAGACGATGCCGAGCGGGTCAAGGCCAAGCTGCTCAAGGGTTTCGCCGAGATCACCGGGATCCGCGTCACGGCGCCCCACGCCGTGGTGCACCGCTGGCGCTTTGCGCAGACCCAGGTGCCGCTGGGTCAGTCCCACCTGTTCGATCCGGCGCTGGGCATCGGCCTGTGCGGCGACTGGTGCCTGGGCCATCGCGTCGAGGACGCTTTCGTGTCGGGTCTGGATCTGGCACTGGCCGTGATCTGACGTTTTCGTGGCTTCCGGCTACCGCGGCCGCTTCGCACCCTCGCCCACCGGCCCGCTGCACGCCGGTTCGCTGGTCGCTGCGCTGGCCAGCTGGCTCGATGCCCGTGCGCAGGACGGTCGATGGCTGGTGCGCATCGAAGACGTGGACACGCCGCGCTGCGTGCCCGGCGCCGACCGCTTCATCCTGCAGCAACTGGCCGCCTGTGGTCTGGTGTCCGATGAACCCGTGTCGTGGCAATCGACACGCAGCGATTTCTACCAGGCAGCGCTGGACCGGCTGATCGCCTGCGGACTGGCTTACCCCTGCGGCTGCTCCCGCAAGGACATCGAAGCCGCCCTGCAGGCCTCAGGCCTCGCCCGAGAGCGCCACCACGCCGCGGTCTACCCGGGCACCTGCCGGCCTGAGCGCGGCGGCCTGGCCGGGCGCGCGCCGCGTGCGTGGCGCCTGCGTGTGGCACCCGGTGTACAGCAATGGACCGACCGGCGCCTCGGGCCGCAGCAGCAGAACGTGGAAACCGAGGTCGGGGATTTCGTGCTGCGCCGTGCCGACGGGCTCTGGGCCTACCAGCTGGCCGTGGTGGTGGACGACGCCGCGCAGGGCATCACCCACGTCGTGCGCGGCGAAGATCTGGCCGACAACACGCCGCGCCAGATCCGCCTGCAGCTTGCCCTCGAGCTGCCGGCACCGCTCTACCTGCACACGCCTCTGGTGCTGGGCGACAACGGCGAGAAACTGAGCAAGCAGAACGGCGCACAAGCGCTGGATCTCTCCGATCCGCTGGCGGCGCTCCAGGCTGCTGCCCAGGCGCTGGGCCTGCCAAAGGCCGCTGGAAACCTCCCGGACGCGCTGGCAAGCTGGACCAGGGCCTGGCCCTGGCGCTTGGCAGAGCGCCTCTGAGGAATGTTCAGGTCCGGACCTTGCCGTCTCCGCTGAGCATCGACAGCTCGACGAATTGCGAGGCCACATGGTCCTTCGCGCTCAGAGTGACCGAGAACCCGCCCATCGACATCTCCCCGATCGACTCCAGCCCGGCGATCAGGCCATCGCGGCCCGCGCGGCTGCCAGAGCGCTTCAGACCCTCAGCCAACAGCCGGGCAGCCAGGTAGCCCTCCATGCTGGAGAAGTTGACCTGCACCTTGTTGCCTCCCTGGGCGATGGCGTCCCGGAACTCCCGGGTCAGGGCCTTGGCCGAGTTGTAGGGGCTGGGAACCACCTGCGACACTACGACACCCGCGCCATCCTTGCCCAGCTCGTCGGCCAGCGCCTGGGTGCCGACGAACGACACGTTGTAGAAACTGCCGCCGAAGCCCGCTTTGCGCGCAGCGCGGATGTAGGCCGCGCACGACTTGTACGCACTGATCTGCACCACCGCCTGCGGATTGGCGGAGCCGATGGTGGCGACCGCGGCGGCCACGTCGACCGAATTGCGCTCGACCGTGGCCAGCGCCACGGGCTTGAGGCCGCGACTGGCCAGGGCCAGCAGGGTGCCGTCCAGCCCGGCCTTGCCGTAGGCGTCGTTCTGGTAGAACACCGCGACCCGCGTCAGACCGAGGTTGTGCAGGTTCTTGACGATCAGTTCGGTCTCATCGTTGTAGGAGGCCCGCAGGTGGAAGGCCATGCGGTTGAACGGCTGACGCAGGGACATCGCGCCGGTGAACGGGGCGATGAAGGGCACTTCGGCCTTGGTGGCCAGCGGCAGGGCCGCCAGGCTGGTGGGTGTGCCGATGTAGCCGAACAGCGCGAACACGTCGCGGTCCAGCAGCTTCTGTGTGTTTTCGGCGCAGCGGTCGGGCTCGTAGCCGTCGTCCAGCGTCTCGATCTCGATGCGTTTTCCCGCGCCCTGGGCGTTGTACTGGTCGAAGAACAGCTTGGCCCCCGCGTTGAACTGGATGCCCAGTTGGGCGGCGGCCCCGGTGAAGGCGGCGGACTGGCCCAGCACGATGCGGCTGGACGACTGGGCCCGAAGCGAAGGCACGGCGAGCGCCGCGACACTGGACAGGCCGCAGGCGAACGCGCGGCGGCTCAGGCCACCAGCGGAGACTTTTTGGTTTGTCATGGATTCCCAACGAAACTGCAAGGCATCCTACCCACCGCGGAGCCGTTTGCCACCATCGTTCAACCGATCCGCGCGGCCGTCCATCGCGCGATCGCTGTCGAAGCAGTCTTTTTCAGTACCCCCTCCCTCCTACAATCACGGGCCTCGGGCGCTTCCGGTCCTGAGCCCTGCTTTCGCCATGTCCGACGCCACTTCCCCCACCCCGCATTCCGACTCCAGCCCGGCCGACGCGCCCAAGCCCTTCATGCGGGTGGTCAAGAGCTATGTGCTGCGCGCCGGACGCACCGGCCCCGGCCAACAACGCGCCTACGAGCAGTTCGGCCTCCGTTTCCTGCTCAACTACGACGCCGGCGAGACGCTGGACACCACCGCCGTGTTCGGTCGCAGCGCGCCGCTGATCTTGGAAATCGGTTTCGGCATGGGCGGCGCCACCGCCCACATCGCGCAGGTCCGCCCGGGCGACAACTTCCTGTGCTGCGAGGTCCATGAACCGGGCGTCGGTGCCCTGCTCAAGCTCTGCGGCGAACAGGGGATCGAGAACATCCGCATCTTCCGCCACGACGCGGTCGAGGTGCTGGACCACATGCTGCCCGAGCAGAGCCTGGACGGCGTGCACATCTTCTTCCCCGATCCCTGGCACAAGAGCCGCCACCACAAGCGCCGGCTGATCCAGGCGCCGTTCGTGAACCGGCTGGTGCGCCACCTCAAGCCCGGTGGCTACCTGCATCTGGCGACCGACTGGCAGCCCTATGCCGAGCAGATGCTCGCCGTGCTCTCGGCCGAACCCATGCTGGCCAACACGGCGCCGCCCGAGGGCAACGGCTATGTGCCCCAACCCGACTACCGACCGCTCACCAAGTTCGAGAACCGTGGCCTCAAGCTGGGTCACGGGGTCTGGGACCTCGTGTTTCGCCGCGTCTGAGCCCCACTCCCTCCATGCGCCCACCCGCCGAACCCAACTCACTGCGCTACGTGCTGGTACCGGACCGGCCCTTGCGCTTTCTGGCAGACGATGAGGCCCGTGCCGACGAATGGCACAGCCTGGAAATCCACAGCGACGGTTGCCATTTCCGCTGGATGGGCCTGAGCTCGCAGGCGTCCCGCCTGCTGCCCATCCATCTGGACCGGCGTGTCCATCTGCGGATCAAGGTGCTGTACGAGGTCCAGCCCAACCTGCTGTTGCGCAGCACGCTGTCGGTCAACGGCCACCGCATTGACCCCACGCAGGTGGTGACCTGTCCGGGCGGCCTAGAGTGGCAGGGCCACGTCGACCCGGAGGATTGGCCGGAAAGCGACACGGATGGCATGACCGTCACCATCGAAGTGCCGCAGACCTATTGCCCCAGTGAACTCGGCATGAGCGCCGACCTGCGGCACCTGGCACTAGGCATCGGCTGGATGCAGGTCGATCCCGCCTGAGCGGCACCGTCTCACCGAACGGGTCACTCGTCTTTCTTCTTCTCGTCGCTGCCAAGCACCGCATCGGCGCCAGCACCGACGATCTTGCCGCCGATGCGCACCGTGCCCACGGCCGCATCCACTGCCAGCCCGGCCACGCCGACCACGGCCGAAGCCGCGACATCGGCCACCGCCACCACCGCGCATCCGCCCAGCAGCGGCACGCACAGCAAGGCAGCGCTCCACAGGCGCCAGCGGCGCGTGGTTTTCGGGTGGACATTGGCGGCAGATCGGTGCATGGCGGCAGAGTACTGGTCAGAGGCGCCGAGAATACCCGCATTTCCCGCCACCCCGACCGCCCCCTTCCCCGCGCCTGCACCATGGCCCGCCCGCCGAAAAACCCCCTGATCCCTGCCCGGAACGGCGTCTCGCCCAGCTGCGTGGCGCTGCCGCTGCTGCCGGCCGGTGACCGGCGCTGGCCGACATTGCTCGACTTCCTGGATGAGCGCCTGCCTGCGGTCGGACGCGAGGGATGGGCGTTGCGTCTGGCGGCGGGCGATGTGCTCGATGAAAGCGGTCAACCGGTGCATGGCAGCGACACCTACCAGGGCGGCGCGCGGCTGTACTACTGGCGCGCACTGGATGCCGAGCCGGTGATTCCCTTCGAGGCCACCGTGCTGCACCAGGACGAACACCTGCTGGTGGCCGACAAGCCGCACTTCCTGCCGGTGACGCCGACTGGGCGCTTCGTGCAGCAGACTCTGCTGGTGCGCCTCAAGCAGTCGACCGGCATCGACACGCTCAGCCCGATCCACCGCATCGACCGCGAGACGGCGGGCCTGGTGGTGTTCAGCGTGCGGCCACGGGACCGCGGCGCCTACCAGGCGCTGTTCCGCGAACGCGCGGTGGACAAGGTCTATGAGGCGATCGCGCCGACCAGCGACGCCCTCCCCTGGCCACAACGGCGCCGCAGCCGCATCGAGGAAGACCCGGCGGCGTTCTACCGCATGGTGGAGACGGTCGGTGAACCGAACAGCGACACCACCATCGAGCCGGTCGAGCAGCGTGGCGCCTGGGCGCGCTACCGGCTGACACCGGTGACCGGCAAGCGCCACCAGCTGCGGGTGCACCTGAACGGGCTGGGCCTGCCGATCGCGGGCGACCAGTTCTATCCGGTGGTGCGGCGCGGGCCGGGCGAGGCCGAAGACTTCGCCGACCCGCTGCGCCTGCTGGCGCGTGCGATCGCCTTCACCGACCCGGTGACCGGCGAAGCCCGCCGGTTCGACAGCCGGCTGGACCTCGCCTGGCCCTGATCAGGCCTTGATCTCGCGCGCGGAGATCTGGTACTTGAAGGCGTCAGGCTCGTAGGAATCCAGGCGCTCGCCACCGGTCTCGGCGGCGGGGTACATGAAGAAGCCCAGCTCTGGCCCCTTGGCGCCGGGCAGCTTGAGGTCGTGTGCCATGTTCCAGGCCATCCAGTTGCCTTCCCAGCTGCCGAACAGCGCCTGGTTGACCGGCGCCACCAGCGGGTGCTGCGCGCTCTTGATCCACTCGGGCGCTTCGTGGCGCATTACCTTGGTCACGTCGGCCGGATCCATCGCGACCCAGCCCAGACCCGCCAGATGCACCTCGGCACGGCAGTGCTGCGCACCCTTGAGGCTGGCCGAGCCGGCGCCCAGCTGCTTGTAGCCGAAAGCCGATGGGGCCAGACGCACGCCGTACACGTCGCGCGCCGGCAGGCCGACCGAGCGGCACAGGCCGACGAACAGCGCATTGAGGTCGGCGCACTTGCCGCCGAGGTTGCCGGTTTCCAGCATGGCCTTGATGTCGCCGGGGCCGCAGCCGCGCGTCTTGGGCTCGCGGTAGGTGTTGGTCACGACCCAGTCGTAGATGGCCTGCGCCTTTTCGCGGTCGCTGCGCGCGCCCTTGATGGCCTTCTGCGCGGTCTCGCGCACGATGCCGTCGGTCGGCAGCAGCTTGGTCGGTTCGGTCCAGAACTTCAGCGTGGCGGCGTCTTCCGCGGCACCCTTGGCGGCCCAGTCGACCGCGCGGCTGCGGGTCTGCACCCGACTGGTCAGTTCGACGAACGGCGCCTTCTCACCCTCGTTGAACACCACGTGCAGCATGCGCGCGCCGTAACGGCCGTCTTCGACGAAGCTGCCCTTGCCATTGCTGGTGAAGTCGTGGGTCAGGCTTTTCTGCCAGGTACTGTCGACGGACGGCACCGGCAACCAGGCCTGGGTCAGGCCCTTGGCATCGGCGATGTCGACCCGGGTCGTGACGTCGAACGTCCGCCATTCGCCGGGTTGCGGGTTGAAGACCGTGGGAGCGGTCGCGGGCGCTGCCGCAGGTGCCGACTGCGCCAGGGCACGCGCGGTGTGGAACAGGGAGGAAGAAACGGCGCCAGTGGCGGCCACGGACGTGGCGGCGCGGCGCAGGAAGCTGCGGCGATCGGTGGTCATTCAGAGAACTCCGGAATGGGAAGACAGGCCGAACCACACACACAGGGTGCAGTGCAAAGCCGGGGAATAACGGTGGATTATCCCGCGCCGGCGCTCAGCGCAAGGCGAGGACTCTTTCGACCCAGCCCAGCGCCGTTGCGCTGGCCCAGTCGACCTCACCCTGCACGATCTGCCGAGGCTTGCCCTGGCGGTCGATCAGCACGGTGGTAGGAAAGGCGCGGACGCCCCAGGCGCGGGTGACGTCGCCGTTGGCGTCCAGGGCGACCGGCAGCTTGAGCCCGCTCGTTTCCAGAAAGCGCCGCACGGTCCGGCCAGCTTCCTGGAAGTTCAGCGCCAGCACCGCCACCTTGTCCTCGCCGAACCACTCGGGCAGAGCCTGCAGCGTCGGCAGTTCGGCCCGGCAAGGCGGGCACCAGGTGGCCCAGAAGTTGAGCACCAGCACCTTGCCCCGGAAATCGGACAGGCGCACCGGGTCGCTCTGCAGGCTCAGCGCATCCAGCGCGGGCACCGGCCGCTGGCGCGGCCAGTCGCTGATCTGGAAACCTTCGGACTTCGGCGCCGGCGCGTCGGCGGACCACGCTGGCAGCACCAGCCCGGCGCCCAGCGACGTGGCCAGCCACTGGCGGCGCGTCAGCCGGCGGGCCGGGGATGCAGTCACAGGCGTTCGGCGACCCAGCCCTGCACTGAGGCCAGGGCCTTGGGCAGACTGGCAGCGTCGGTGCCACCGGCCATGGCCATGTCGGGCTTGCCACCGCCCTTGCCGCCGACCTGCTGGGCGACGAAGTTCACCAGCTCGCCGGCCTTGACCTTGGCCATGCTGTCGGCCGTCACGCCCGCCGCGATCTGCACCTTGCCGCCGTCCACGGCGGCCAGCACGATGGCAGCGGTCTTGAGCTTGTCCTTGAGCTTGTCCATGGTGTCGCGCAGGGTCTTGGCGTCGGCGCCGTTGAGCACGGCGGCCAGCACCTTGATGCCCTTGATGTCCACGGCCTGGGCCATCAGCTCATCGCCCTGGCTGGAGGCCAGCTTGCCCTTGAGCGCCGCGACTTCCTTCTCCAGGGCCTTGACCTGTTCCAGCGTCTGGCCGATGCGGGCCGTCAGCTCGGCGGTCGGGGCCTTGAGGGCGCCGGCGGCCTGGTTGACCGTGTCTTCCAGCGACTGCAGGTAATGCAGTGCGTTGGCACCGGTCACGGCCTCGATGCGGCGCACCCCCGCGGCCACACCGCTTTCGCCCACCACCTTGAACAGGCCGATGTCGCCGGTCGCCTTGACGTGCGTCCCGCCGCACAGTTCCTTGCTGGAACCGATGCTCAGCACGCGCACGGTCTCGCCGTACTTCTCGCCGAACAGCATCATGGCGCCGGTCTTCTGGGCAGACTCGATGTCCATCACCTGTGCCTGCGCCGCGGCGTTGGCCAGCACCTCGGCATTGACCTTGGCTTCAATCTGGCGGATCTGCGCATCGGTCACGGGCGCGTTGTGCGCGAAGTCGAAACGGGTGCGCTCGGCGTTGACCAGCGAGCCCTTCTGCTGCACATGCGTGCCCAGCACTTCACGCAGGGCCTTGTGCATCAGGTGGGTGGCGCTGTGGTTGCGCACGGTGGCGGCGCGCACGTCCAGGTTCACGGAAGCTTTGACGCTGTCGCCCACGGCCAGCGTGCCCTGCTCCACCGCACCGTGGTGGCCGAACACGTCGGACTTGATCTTCTGCGTGTCGCCCACGGCGAAAGTGGCCACGCCGCTGGTGATGACGCCTTCGTCACCCACCTGGCCGCCGCTCTCGGCGTAGAACGGCGTGGTGTCCAGCACCACGACGCCCTGCTGGCCGGCCTTGAGTTCGGCCACGGCCGTGCCGTCCAGGTACAGCGCGACCACCTTGGCCGGGGCTTCGAGCTGCTCGTAGCCGACGAAGGTGTTGCCGGCGCCGGTGTACTCCAGCGCCTTGTCCATCTTGAACTTGCCGGCCGCGCGGCCCTTGGCCTTCTGCGCCTCCATGGCGGCGTGGAAGCCGGCTTCGTCCACCGTCAGGCCGCGCTCGCGGCAGACGTCGCCCGACAGGTCGAGAGGGAAACCGTAGGTGTCGTGCAGCTTGAAGGCCACGTCGCCTGGCAGCACCTTGGCGCCGTCGGCCAGGGCGGCGTCGAGGATTTCCATGCCGTTGGCCAGGGTCTCGTAGAAGCGCTCTTCTTCGGCCTTGAGCACCTCGGTGATGCGCTGGGCCTGCGAGGCCATGTTCGGGTAGGCCTCGCCCATCATCTTCACCAGATCGGGCACCAGCTTGTGGAAGAACGGCGTCTTCTGACCCAGCTTGTAGCCGTGGCGGATGGCGCGGCGGATGATGCGGCGCTGCACGTAGCCGCGGCCTTCGTTGCTGGGGATCACACCGTCGCTGATCAGGAACGAGGTGGCGCGGATGTGGTCGGCGATCACCTTGAGCGAGGGGTTGGCGAGGTCGGCGGTGCCGGTCTCGCGGCCGGCGGCCTTGATCAGCACGTCGAAGATGTCGATCTCGTAGTTGCTGTGCACGTGCTGCAGGATGGCGGCCAGGCGCTCCAGACCCATGCCGGTGTCCACGCAGGGCGCGGGCAGCGGCGTCACGGCGCCGGTCTCGTCCATGTTGAACTGCATGAACACGTTGTTCCAGATCTCGATGAAGCGGTCGCCGTCTTCGTCCGGGCTGCCCGGGGGGCCGCCGGCGATGTGGTCGCCGTGGTCGTAGAAGATTTCCGAGCAGGGGCCACACGGGCCAGTGTCGGCCATCATCCAGAAGTTGTCGCTCTTGTAGCGGCCACCCTTGTTGTCGCCGATGCGGATGATGCGCCCCTCTTGCTTGACGCGCTCGGGCGTCCAGCCGGCCTTCACGAAAATGTCTTCCCAGATGGCGTGGGCCTCGTCGTCTTCCTGGTAGACCGTGGCGTACAGCCTGTCGGCGGGCAGCTTGTACACCTGGGTCAGCAGTTCCCACGCCCAGTTCAGGCTTTCCTTCTTGAAGTAGTCGCCGAAGGACCAGTTGCCCAGCATCTCGAAGAAGGTGTGGTGGCGCGCGGTGTAGCCCACGTTTTCCAGGTCGTTGTGCTTGCCGCCGGCGCGCAGGCAGGCCTGCACCGAGGCCGCGCGCACATAGGGGCGCTTGTCGGTGCCCAGGAACACGTCCTTGAACTGGACCATGCCCGAGTTGGTGAACATGAGCGTGGGGTCGTTGCCCGGCACCAGCGGGCTGGACGCCACCACGGTGTGGCCCTTGGAGGCGAAGAAGTCCAGGAAGGTCTTGCGGATGTCGGCGACGGAGGCTGGGCGGGTCATGTCGGTGGCGCTTCGGGCTGGTTCAGTACAGCCTTGCATTATCGCCGCAGCCGGGGTCGCGCAGGCCGGCCAGTCCCGCTGGCCGGCCGCTAGCGGACCAGGCCGACGCCACCCGCGGCATGCCCTTCCAGCGTCGGACGCACCGCGGTCAGGAAGTTGCTCAGCGATTCCGGCAGCGTGGCGCCCCGCCGCCAGGCCAGCCCCACCTCCAGATGGGGCAGCGCAAAGGCCAGCGGGCGGGCTTCGATGCGGTCGCCTTCCAGGGACCAGGGCCGGTACAGCATGTCCGGCAGCACCGAACAACCCGCACCGGTCGCGACCAGGCTGCGCACCGCCTCCACCGACGAGGTCCGGATCAGCACCGTGGGGTCCACACCGCCGGCGTTCCACAGCGCCGTGGTGGCATCGCCCAGCTCGTCCACCTGCAGCAGGATCAGCGATTGCTGGGCCAGTTCGGTGGATTCGATCTTTTCTTCGCCGGCCAGCCGGTGGTTGACCGGGAACCAGGCGCGCCAGCCCGAACGCAGGATGGTTTCGGTTTCCAGCGCCTGCCGGTTCTGCAGTTGGGACACCACGATCAGCGCCACGTCGAGTTCGCCGCTGATCAGCAGGTGCTCCAGGTAGTCGCGCCGGTCCTCGGTGATCTGCACCTGGATGCGCGGAAACACGCGGCGAAAGCGGTCCAGCAGGAACGGCAGGTAGTAGCCCACCATGAGGCTGGTCACGCCGATGTTGAGGCTGCCGGTGACGGTGTGCGGCCGGGAAGCCAGCGCGTCGCGGGCGTTGCGCATGGCCACGTCGATCTGGTGGGCGTGGCGCAGGAACTGGTGACCGGCGTGGGTCAGCGACATGCCGCGGGCGCGGCGCTCGAACAGCAAGGTCCCCAGGTCGGCCTCGATCTGGGCAATGGCCGCCGAGACCACCGACTGCGAGACCCCCAGCTCGTGGATGGCGGCGGAAATCGACCCGGATTCGGCCACCGCGATGAAATACCGAATGCTCTTGAACGAGGTGCTCATCGCGTCATTTCGCCATTTCAGGCACTCTTTTGGGCCAGATAAAGGGAAAACCCTGAAACGCACCGCTTTGTGGCACAGGGTAATCCACTAAAACAGTGCCAAAAAACCGGAGGTTTCTGTTTTTCCGATGGATTGTATTGTCTGCCCGGGATGGTTCGGCACCGGGTCCGTCCCTAAGATGACTTTCAGGCACGCACCGGCGCGCCCCAACCCCCTGTCAGGAGTTCACCATGTCCCGAACCCACACACTACTTTTCGGTTTGCTGGCGGCCGCCACCACCGCCAGCCTCGCCGCTCCGCCCAAGGCCGTTGGCAAGGGTGAGGGACAGCTCAACATCATTGCCTGGGCCGGCTACATCGAACGCGGCGAAACCGACAAGGCCTACGACTGGACCACCGGCTTCGAAAAGGCCACCGGCTGCAAGGTCAACGTCAAGACCGCCGCCACCTCCGACGAGATGGTGTCGCTGATGAAAGCGGGTGGCCACGACATCGTGACCGCCTCGGGCGACGCCAGCGGACGCCTGATCGCCTCCAAGCTGGTGCAGGAAGTGAACGTGGGCCTGGTGCCCAGCTACAAGAACATCGACCCGCGCCTGCAGAAGGCCGCCTGGCACACCGTGGACGGCAAGCACTACGGTGTGCCCTACCAGTCGGGCCCCAACGTGCTGATGTACAACACCGACGTCTTCAAGAAGGCGCCCGACTCCTGGTCGGTGGTGTTCGAAGAACAGAAGCTGCCCGACGGAAAGTCCAACAAGGGCCGCGTGCAGGCCTACGACGGCGCCATCTACATCGCCGATGCCGCGCTGTACCTGATGTCCAAGAAGCCCGAGCTGGGCATCAAGGATCCCTACGAGCTCAATCAAAAGCAGTACGACGCCGTGCTGGAGCTGCTGCGCGCCCAGAAGAAGCTGACCCACCGCTACTGGCACGACGCCACGGTGCAGATGAACGACTTCAAGAGCGAGGGCGTGGTCGCCTCGGGCTCCTGGGGCTTCATGGTGAATTCGCTCAAGGGCGAGAAGAAGCCGATTGCCTCCGTGGTGCCCAAGGAAGGTGCCACCGGCTGGGCCGACACCACCATGCTGCACGTGAACGCCAAGAACGTGAACTGCGCCTACCAGTGGATGGAGCACCAGCTGAGCGACAAGCTGCAGGCCCCGCTGGCCGAATGGTTCGGTACCGTGCCGGTGACGCCGGCCGCCTGCAAGGCCAAGGCGCCTGGCGGCAGCGACTTCTGCAAGGTCAACGGCTTTGACGACCTGGCCAAGATCAAGTTCTGGAAGACCCCGCAGGCCAAGTGCACCACCCAGGGCACCTGCGTGCCTTATGCCAAGTGGGCGATGGACTACATCGCGATCATGGGCGGAAGGTAGAAGGAGTCACCCCCCGCTCCGCTTCGCGTCACCCCCCTCTCTCGCCTGCGGCGGGAGGGGGGCGGCACTGGCCGTCCGGCGAAGCCGGCCCGGCGGTGCCCTGGGCTGGAGGAGCCGTCGCGCACCGTGCTCCGACGCCATGGACCACTGAACTGAAACGCATCCCTGATTGAAGATTTCTGCATGACCGACGCCATCTGTTTCACCGACGTTTCCAGGCACTACGGCGACGTGAAGGCGCTGGATGGTGTCAGCTTTACCGTGCAGGAAGGCGAGTTCTTTTCCATGCTTGGGCCGTCGGGCTCCGGCAAGACCACCTCGCTGCGGCTGATGGCCGGCTTTGAACAGCCGAGCAGCGGCAGCCTGACCCTGATGGGCCGCGAAGCCTCGGGCACACCACCCTACGAGCGCGACGTGAACACCGTGTTCCAGGACTACGCGCTGTTCCCGCACATGAACGTGCTGGACAACGTGGCCTACGGCCTGATGGTGCGCAAGGTGCCCCGGGCCGAGCGCCACGCCCAGGCCCGCGAGGCCCTGGCCATGGTCGCCCTGCCCGACCACGCCGAACGCACACCGGCCCAGCTCTCCGGCGGCCAGCGCCAGCGCGTGGCGCTCGCGCGGGCCCTGGTCAACCGGCCGCGCATCCTGCTGCTGGACGAACCGCTGGGCGCACTCGACCTGAAGCTGCGCGAGCAGATGCAGGTCGAGCTCAAGGTGCTGCACCGCAAGCTGGGCATCACCTTCGTCTACGTGACGCACGACCAGGGCGAAGCGCTCTCCATGTCGGACCGCATCGCCGTGTTCAACCGCGGCAGGATCGAACAGATCGCCAGCCCGCGTGAGCTCTACCACCGGCCGCGCACGCGCTTCGTGGCGGACTTCGTCGGCAGCGCCAACGTGATCGACACCGCGCTGGCGCAAACCCTCACCGGCCGGCCGCAGGCGTTTGCCGTGCGGCAGGAACACATCGCCATGCACCCGGCGGGCAGCCCCCCTGTCGAGGGCCGGCTGCAGGTCGAGGGCGAGGTGCTGGCGATCCAGTTCCTGGGCGCCAGCCAGCGGCTGGAGGTGCAGGTGGGTGGGCAGGTGATCACCGCCCTGCACGCAGAAGGCGAGGCCGCCTCGGCGCTGGCCGCGCAGACGCAGGCGGGCCAGCGGGTCGCGCTCAGCTGGTCGCCGGCGCACATGGTGATGCTGGACGCCTGAGGCCACCGCCATGCGCAGCCTCTCCAACTTCTTCTACCGGCGGCGCACGCTCACGCTGCTGCTGTTGCTCACGCCACCGCTGCTCTGGTTCGGCGCGGTGTACCTGGGCTCGCTGCTGGCGCTGCTGAGCCAGAGCGTCTTCGTGTTCGACGACATGAGCATGGCGGTGGTGCCCGAGCTCACCACCGACAACTTCGCCAACCTGCTGGACCCGGCCAATCTGGACATCGTGCTGCGCACGCTGGGCATGGCCGTCGCCGTGACGCTGGCCACCGTGCTCATCGGCTTCCCCATGGCCTGGTACATGGCTCACCACGCCGGCCCGGCCGAGAAGGGCTTTTTCTACGTCGGCGTGATGTTGCCCATGTGGGCCAGCTACATCGTCAAGGCCTACGCCTGGACCGTGCTGCTGGCGCAGGGCGGCGTCATCTACTGGGTGATCAATGCGCTCGGCCTGCAAGGCGTTCTGCAGGCGGTGCGGGCGATCCCGGTGATCGGCGGCGACACCCTGGCCACCTCCAACCTCGGGCGCTTCGTGGTGTTCACCTACATCTGGCTGCCCTTCATGGTGCTGCCCATCCAGGCCGCCATCGAACGTGTGCCGGCCAACCTGCTGCTGGCCTCGGGCGACCTCGGCGCCCGCCCGTTCCAGACCTTCCGCAGCGTGCTGTGGCCGCTCGCCTTCCCGGGTGTGGTGGCGGGTTCCATCTTCACCTTTTCGCTCACGCTGGGCGACTACATCATTCCCCAGCTGGTCGGCCCCTCGGGCCTGTACATCGGCAACATGGTTTACACCATGCAGGGGACCATCGGCAACATTCCGATGGCGGCGGCCTTCACCTGCGTGCCCATCGTGCTGATCACCCTCTACCTCGCCATGGCGCGCCGACTGGGAGCCTTCAATGCGCTCTAAGCCCACCGCGCTGCGCCTCGCCGCCTACGCGGGCCTGGCCTTCCTGCACCTGCCCTTGCTGTTCATCGCGCTCTACGCCTTCAACAGCGCCGACAGCAACTACAGCTTCCCCATGGAAGGGTTGACCCTGCGCTGGTTCGCCCGCGCGCTCGAACGCACCGACATCCACGCGGCGATCTATCTCTCGCTCGCGGTGGCGGCGATGGCCACGGTCATCGCGATGGTGCTGGGCACGCTCACCGCGGCGGCGCTGAACCGCGACCGCTTCTTCGGCAAGGACGCGTTCACCACCATGCTGATCCTGCCGATCGCCCTGCCCGGCATCGTGACCGGCATCGCCCTGCTCACGGCCTTCAAGCTCATGGAGGTCAATCCGGGCTTCTGGACCATCGTGGTCGGCCACGCCACCTTCTGCGTCGTCATCGTGCACAACAACGTGGTGGCCCGTCTGCGGCGCCTGCCCGACCGCCTGTGGGAGGCGTCGATGGACCTGGGCGCCGACACCCTGACCACGCTGCGCCACATCATCCTGCCGCAGCTCGGCACCGCCCTGCTGGCCGGCGGCATCCTCGCCTTCGCGCTGTCGGTGGACGAGCTGATCGTGACCACCTTCACCGCCGGCACCGACAAGACCCTGCCGATCTGGCTCATGGGCCAGCTGGGGCGGCCGCGCGAAGCGGCCATCACCAACGTGGTGGCGCTGGCCATCATGGTCATCACCATGCCGCTGATCCTGCTGGCCTGGCGCCTCACCCGCGACGGCGACGCCAGCCCGAACGCCCGCTGAACACATCCTCCCGTCTGCTCTGTTTCAACCCCACCTCTGGAGCCCGACATGGCCGCCACCCGCTTCACCACCCAGCTCCTGATCAATGGCCACAGCGTCGCCGGCGAAGGCCGCGCCGAGCCCATCCTCAACCCCTGCACGGGCGAACAGCTGTGCGAGGTGCGCGAGGCCAGCGCCGACCAGCTGCGCCTGGCGGTGGACGCGGCCAGCGCCGCCTTCCCCGCCTGGGCCGCGCTCACGCCGCGCGACCGCAGCGCCTTCCTGTTCCGGATCGCCGACGCCATCGAAGCCCATGGCGACGAGCTCGCCATGCTCGAATCGCTGAACTGCGGCAAGCCGCTGGCGGCCGCGCGCAATGACGAGATCCCCGCCATCGCCGACGTCTACCGCTTCTTCGGCGGCGCGATCCGCAACCTGTCGGGCCCGCTGGCGGGCGAATACCTGGCGGGCCACACCAGCATGATCCGGCGCGATCCGCTGGGCGTGGTGGCTTCGATCGCGCCCTGGAACTACCCGCTCATGATGGCCGCCTGGAAGCTCGGCCCGGCCATCGCCATGGGCAACACCGTGGTGCTCAAGCCCTCGGAAAACACGCCGCTGACCACGCTGCGCTTCGGCGAGCTGCTGGCCGGCATCCTGCCGCCGGGCGTGGTCAACATCGTCTGCGGCCGCGGCGACACCGTGGGCGCGCCGCTGATCCGCGACCCGCGCATCCGCGTGGCCTCGCTCACCGGCGACGTCTCCACCGGCAGCAAGATCATGGAAGCTGCAGCGCGTGGCATCAAACGCACCCACCTCGAACTCGGCGGCAAGGCGCCGGTGATCGTGCTCGACGACGCCGACCTCGGCAGCGTGGTCGAGGGCCTGCGCACCTTCGGCTACTACAACGCCGGCCAGGACTGCACCGCCGCCTGCCGCGTCTACGCCACGGAAGGCATCTACGAGAAGCTGGTGGCCGACCTGAGCAGCGCCGTCTCGTCCATCAAGGTGGGCAGCCAGCAGGAGCCCGGCGTCGAGATGGGCCCGCTGATCTCGGCCCGCCAGCGCGACCGCGTCGCCAGCTTCGTGGACCGCGCGGCGCAGCTGGCCCACACCGAGGTCACGGCCGGCGGCGGCACGGCGGGCAACAAGGGCTTCTTCTACAAGCCCACGGTCATCGCCGGCGCGCTGCAGGAAGACGAGATCGTGCGCAGCGAGGTGTTCGGCCCGGTGGTGTCCATCACCCGCGTGAAAGACGCGGAACAGGCCGTGGCCTGGGCCAACGACTCCGAGTACGGCCTGTCCAGCTCGGTCTGGTCGAGCAACGTGGGCACCGCCATGAACATCGCCTCGCGCCTGCAGTACGGCTGCACCTGGGTCAACACCCACTTCATGCTGGTGTCGGAAATGCCGCACGGCGGCATGAAGCACTCAGGCTACGGCAAGGACATGTCGGTCTACGCGCTGGAGGACTACAGCTGCGCGCGGCACATCATGGTCAAGCATTAAGGATGCACCCCCTGCGCCGCTTCGCGGCTTCCCCCTCTCTCGCCTTCGGCGGGAGGGGGACGGCACCAGAGGCCCGGCAAAGCCGGTTCCTCGGTGCCCCTGGCGCTCTCAGCCCTTGCTCTGCGTCTTCAAAAACGCCAGCACCTGCGGCTCTTCGGTGAAGGCCACGTTGAAGCGGAACCAGGGGCTGGGCTGCAGCTCGGGGTCGAACAGGTGGCCGGGACCGAGCAGGATGTCCTGCTCCGCCGCCTGGTAGGCCAGCTCGGTGGCGTTGGGAATGTCCGGGTGTCGCGCCCAGAGGAACATGCCTGCCTTGGGCTCGCAGAACAGTTCGAAACCCAGGTTCTCCAGTGCCTGCGCCACGCGCTGGTGCGATTGCGCCAGCCGCTCGCGCAGGCCGCGCAGGTGCTTGCGCCAGCGCCCGTCGACCAGGGCACCATAGGCCAGCCGCTCGCTGAACTCCGAGGAGGTCAGGCCCGAGATCATCTTGAGCTGGGCGAAATCCTCCAGCAGGTCGGGCGGCGCCGCCATGAAGCCGACGCGGATGTTGGGCGAGATGGTCTTGGAAAAACTGCTGATGTAGACCACGCGCTGTAGCTGATCCAGGCTGGCCAGCGAAGGGCGCGGCTCGGGGTCGAGATCGGCGTAGATGTCGTTCTCGACCACGGTGAACTGGTGCTGCTCGGCCAGCAGCACGACGCGGTGCAGGTGCGCCAGGTTGGCGACCGAGCCGGTCGGGCTCTGCAGCCGCGGCTGGGTGAAGAACACCTTGGGCTTGTGCTGCTGCACCAGGGCTTCGAGCGCCGCCAGGTCGTAGCCGTCGGGCGTGCGTGGCACGCCAACCAGTTTCGCGCCCAGGAAACGCAGCGAGAACAGCATGTTGGGGTAGCCCGGGTCATCGACCAGCACCGCGTCGCCCGGCCGCACCAGACGCCGCGCCACCAGGTCCATCGCCTGGCTGGAGCCCTGGGTCAGCAGCACCTGGTCGGCGCTGACGGCGATTTCCTGCTCGGCCAGCAGGTCCCGCACCAGCTGGCGCAGCGGCGCAAAACCCTTGGGTTCGCCATAGCCGCCCAGATCGACGTTCTCGCCCGCCAGCGTGCGCAGGCTGCGCCGCAGGCCTTCCTCGAACAGCCAGTCGCCCGGCAGCCAGCCGCAGCCCGGCTTCATGCGCAGCGCCCGCGCCTCGAACACCCGGCGCAGGTACCACATGGAGTCGAAGTTGTAGTTGGCGGTTTCCGACGGCGCCGCCCCGGGCGCCTGGGCCGCGACGCCCTCGCGCTTGCGCACGAAGAAGCCCGAATGCGGGCGCGAGACGAAATAGCCCAGCGCCACCAGGCGGTCGTAGGCGTCGACCACGGTGTAGACGCTCACGCCGTGGGCATGGGCGAACTGGCGGATCGACGGCGCCTTGGCGCCGGGGCGCAGGTTGCCGCTCTGGATCAGCTCGCGGAATCCCTCGACGATCTGCACCACCAGCGGGGTGGTGCTCTTGGGGTTGAGGGTGAACATCGGCAGGGATTAGGGTAAATGTGTACTGGTCCGACGGGCTGCACAGTGCTTCGCTGTGCGACCGGTGTCTGTATATGTTAGCCCCCGCTCCCGGGCCCTACAGTCCGCGCCAGCCTGAAACTTCTTCATGATCGGAGCCACTGCATGCAACGCGAACCTCATTTCACCAACGCCGCCCTGATGGCCCGTCGCCGCGCCGCCCTGCCCAACGGGCTGGGCCAGGGCTTCGAGATCTTTGCCGACCGCGCCGAAGGCGCCGAAGTCTGGGACGTGGAAGGCCGCCGCTACATCGACTTCGCCGGTGGCATCGCGGTGCTCAACACCGGTCACCGCCACCCGGCGCTGGTCAAGGCCGTGGCCGACCAGCTCGAGCGCTTCACCCACACCTGCTTCCAGGTGCTGGCCTATGAGTCCTACGTGGAACTGGCCGAGAAGCTCAACGCCATGGCGCCCGGCAACTTCGCCAAGAAGAGCTTCTTCCTGACCACCGGCGCCGAAGCGGTGGAAAACGCGGTCAAGGTCGCCCGCGCCTACACCAAGCGCTCGGCCGTCATCGCCTTTGGCGGCGGCTTCCACGGCCGCACCATGATGGGCATGGCGCTGACCGGCAAGGTCGCGCCCTACAAGGCCGGCTTCGGCCCCTTCCCGGCCGAGGTGTTCCACGCCAAGTTCCCGAACCCGCTGCACGGCGTGAGCGAAGACGACGCCATCGCCTCGATCGACGCACTGTTCAAGTACGACGTGGAAGCCGCGCGCGTGGCCGCCATCATCCTGGAACCCGTGCAAGGTGAAGGCGGCTTCTACGCCGCCTCGCCCGCCTTCGCCCAGCGCCTGCGCGCCCTGTGCGACCAGCACGGCATCCTGCTGATCGCCGACGAAGTGCAGACCGGCGCCGGCCGCACCGGCACCTGGCTGGCCTGCGAACAGTGGGGCGTGGCGCCCGACGTGATCACCATGGCCAAGTCGCTGGCGGGCGGCATGCCGCTGTCGGCCGTGATCGGCAAGGCCGAAATCATGGACGCCGCAGCCGTGGGCGGCCTGGGCGGCACCTACGCCGGCAACCCGCTGGCCTGCGCGTCCGCGCTGGCGGTGATCGACACCTTCGAGAAGGAAAACCTGCTCGAACGCAGCCGCGCCGTGGGTGAGCGTCTGACCAGCCGCTTCAAGGCCCTGCAGGCGCAGAACAACTGCATCGCCGATGTGCGCGGCCTGGGCGCCATGGTGGCGATCGAGCTGTGCAAGAACGGCGACCCGCACCAGCCCGACGCCGACCTGACCAAGCGCATGGTGTCCGAGGCGCAAAAGCGTGGCCTGATCCTGCTGAGCTGCGGTGTGTACGCCAACGTGATCCGTGTGCTGGTGCCGCTGGTGGCCAGCGACGCCCTGCTCGACGAAGGTCTGGACATCATGGCCGCGTCCCTGGCCGCTGCGGCTCAATGAGCCCCCAGCCCCCCCGCCCGCTCGCGGGCGTGCGTGTGCTCGATCTGTCGCGCGTGCTGGCCGGCCCCTGGGCCGGTCAGATGCTGGCCGACTACGGCGCCGAGGTGCTCAAGGTCGAGCGCCCGGGCGCCGGTGACGACACCCGCGCCTGGGGTCCACCGTGGTGGGGCGAAGGCGATCAGAAGGTCGCCGCCTATTTTGTCTGCGCCAACCGCGGCAAGCGTTCGGTGGCCATCGACATCGCCACCACCGAAGGCATCCAGGCCGTGCGCGAACTGGCGCGCGAGGCCGACATCCTGATCGAGAACTACAAGGTCGGCCAGCTGGCCAAGTACGGTCTCGACGCCGCCAGCCTGCAGGCCATCAACCCGCGCCTGATCTATTGCTCGATCACCGGCTACGGCCAGAACGGTCCGCTGGCCCACAAGGCCGGCTACGACTTCGCGATCCAGGCCGAAGGCGGCCTGATGAGCATCACCGGCAACAAGGGCGAAGAACCGCAGAAGGTCGGCGTCGCCGTGACCGACCTGATGACCGGTGTCTACGCAACCACCGCCATCCTCGCCGCACTGCATGAGCGCGCGCGCACCGGCAAGGGGCGTGTGATCGATGCGGCGCTGTTCGACGTGCAGGTCGCGATGCTCGCCAACCAGGCCAGCAACCAGCTGATCGGCCACAAGACGCCCACGCGCATGGGCAATGCGCACCCGAACATCGTGCCCTACCAGGTGTTCCCCACGCGCGACGGTCACATGGTGCTGGCGGTGGGCAACGACGGCCAGTTCGCGAAGTTCTGCGACGCCGCCGGACAGCCCGCGGTCTCGCGCGATGCGCGCTTCTCGACCAATCCCTCTCGCGTCGAGCACCGCGCCACGCTGGTGCCGCTGATCACCGGCTGGACGATGCAGAAAGACACGGCCGAATGGGTGCAGCAGCTCGATCAGGCGGGCGTGCCCTGCGCGCCGATCCTTGACATTGCTCAAGTCATGGATCATCCGCATGTCGCGGCGCGCGGTTTGACGCTACAACCGCGGGACGCGCAAACGCCGCCGATGGTCGCCAACCCCATGCTGTTCGACGGCCAGCGCCCGGTGGCCGATCTGCCACCGCCGGTGCTGGACGCACACCAGGCACGTTGGTTGCATACGTCCACATGATTCGCCCCACAACGACAACTCTTCAGACAGACCTGCGTTCATGACCTCCAGCTCCGCACTCGTCACCTTCACCGGTGTGCAGAAAACCTACGACGGCCACACCCTGGTGGTGCGCGACCTCAACCTCGAGATCCAGAAGGGGGAGTTCCTCTCGCTGCTGGGCCCCTCGGGATCGGGCAAGACCACCACGCTGATGATGCTCGCGGGCTTCGAGTCACCGACCTCGGGCGAGATCGCGCTCAATGGTGTGCCGATCACGCGCACGCCGCCGCACAAGCGCAACTTCGGCATGGTGTTCCAGAACTACGCACTGTTCCCGCACATGACGGTGGCCGACAACATCGCCTACCCGCTGACGGTGCGCAAGCTCGACCGCAACGACATCGACACCAAGGTCAAGCGTGCGCTCGACATGGTGCAGATGGGTCACATGGGCCAGCGTTATCCCTCGCAGATGTCGGGTGGCCAGCAGCAGCGCGTCGCCCTGGCGCGTGCGCTGGTGTTCGACCCGCAGCTGGTGCTGATGGACGAGCCCCTGGGTGCGCTGGACAAGCAGCTGCGCGAGCACATGCAGATCGAGCTGAAGGCGCTGCACCGCAGCCTGGGCGTGACCTTCGTCTACGTGACGCACGACCAGTCGGAAGCGCTGACCATGTCCGACCGCGTGGCGGTGTTCAACGAAGGCGTGATCCAGCAGATCGACCAGGTCGACCGCCTGTATGAAACCCCCGCCAACCGCTTCGTCGCCGGCTTCGTCGGCGACAACTCGGTGCTCGATGCGCGCGTGATCCACAACGACGGCGAGACCTGCGAAGTGCAGCTCGCCGACGGCACGCACCTGCATGGCGTCAACGTCAACCACGCCCAGGTCGGCGATGCCGTGCAGTGCAGCGTGCGCCCCGAGCGCATCGCTGTGGTCGACGAAAACCACGCCGGCGGCAACCGCGTGGCCGCCACCATCACCGACGTGATCTATTTCGGCGACCACCTGCGCCTGCGCTGCCTGGTGCCCGAACAACCCGAGATGAGCGTCAAGGTGCCGTTGCAGCACCTGGGCCACATGCAGGCCGGCCAGACGGTGCACCTGCACCTGCCGGCCAAGCACCTGCGCGTGTACCGCTGAGTTCCGTTTTCCCCACCCCTGTTCCTCAACCCATGGAGACCCTCCAGATGAAACTGAAACCCGTGCTGATTGCCGTGGCTGCCCTCGTGGCCTTGCCCGCCATGGCCCAGAACCTGACCGTGGTCAACTTCGGCGGCGCCAACGGTGCTGCGCAGAAGAAGGCTTACTTCGAGCCCTTCGAGAAGGCCGGCGGCAAGATCACCGCTGTCGAGTACAACGGCGAGCAGGCCAAGATCAAGGCCATGGTCGAGACCAAGAAGGTCACCTGGGACGTGGTCGAAGTGGAAAGCCCGGACATCAACCGCGGCTGCGACGAAGGTCTGTTCGAGAAGCTGGACTGGGCCAAGGTCGGCAACAAGGCCGACTTCCAGAAGGCTGCCGTGCACGAATGCGGCGTGGGCACCTTCGTGTGGTCCACCGTGATGGCCTACAACGGCGACAAGCTCAAGGACGCTCCGGTGACCTGGGCCGACTTCTGGGACACCAAGAAATTCCCGGGCAAGCGCGGCATGCGCAAGGGCGCCCGCTACAACCTCGAGTTCGCCCTGATGGCCGACGGCGTCAAGCCGGCCGACGTCTACAAGGTGCTGGCCACCAAGGAAGGCGCCGAGCGCGCGTTCAAGAAGATGACCGAACTCAAGCCGAACATCCAGTGGTGGGAAGCCGGCGCGCAGCCGCCCCAGTTCCTGGTCGCCGGTGACGTGACCATGACCACCGCCTACAACGGCCGCATCGACGCCGCCCAGCGCGAAGGCAAGAACCTCAAGATCACCTGGACCGGTGGCATCTATGACCTGGACTACTGGGTGATCCCGAAGGGCACGCCCAACAAGGACGCCGCGGTGAAGTTCATCGCCGCCGCCAGCACGCCCGAAGCGCAGGCCGAATACGCCAAGAACATCAGCTACGGCCCGACCAACAACAAGGCACTGTCCAAGCTGGACGCCAAGGTGCTGGGTCTGCTGCCGACGTCCGCCGCCAACAGCAAGGACGCACTGCAGTTCGGCATCGGCTTCTGGGCCGACCAGGGTGAAGCCCTGGAGAAGCGCTTCTCGGCCTGGGCAGCGCAATGATGATGGCCGGCGGAACCCTGGACCTGGCCACGCAGCTGCGTCGCGCCGAACGTCGGCGCAAACAGCGCGCGGTGGCGCTCACGCTGCCGTTGCTGGCCTTCCTGGTCGTGTTTTTCCTGGTTCCGCTGGCGTCATTGCTGGTGCGGGCGGTTGAGAACCCCGAAGTCGCCGACGTCCTGCCCCACACCGGGCAGGCGCTGGCCGGCTGGGACCGCAACAGCCCGCCCCCCTCCGCCGCGTTTGCGGCGGTGATGACCGACATTTCGGGCATCAAGGAGACCGCGCAGGCCGGCGTGCTGGCGCGGCGCCTCAACAGCGAAGTGCCCGGCGGGCGCTCGCTGATCATGGGCACCTACCGTGCCCTGCAATCGGAAGAGATGTCCAAGGACCTGACGTCCGAGCAGGCCCGCACCAAGCTCATCGAGACCGATGCGCGCTGGGAAGAGCTGCCCTACTGGCAGGCCATCGCGAAAAACAGTTCGCGCTGGACCCCCGACTACCTGCTGGCCGCGGTCGACCTGCGGCGCACACCACAGGGCGAGATCATCAAGGTTCCCGCCGACGAAGCCGCATTCAGCGACATCCTGGGCCGCACCTTCCAGATGAGCGCGGTCGTCACGTTCTTCTGCCTGCTGCTGGCCTACCCGCTGGCCTACTGGCTTTCGACGCTGTCCGAGCGCAAGGCCAACATGCTGCTGATCCTGGTGCTGCTGCCGTTCTGGACCTCGGTGCTGGTGCGCATCGCCGCCTGGATCGTGCTGCTGCAGAACAACGGCCTGATCAACCGCTTCTTCATCTGGCTGGGCATCACCGACACGCCGATCCCGCTGCTGTTCAACCGCGTAGGCGTGATCATCGCGATGGTGCACATCCTGCTGCCGTTCGCCATCCTGCCGCTGTACAGCGTCATGAAGTCGGTGCCGCCGAACTACCTGCGCGCCGCCATCTCGCTGGGCAGCGCACCGTTCGCAGCCTTCGTGCGCGTCTACCTGCCGCAGACCTACCCGGGCGTCGCCGCCGGTGGCCTGCTGGTCTTCATCACCTCGATCGGCTACTACGTGACGCCGGCCCTGCTGGGCGGCGCGGGCGACCAGATGCTGAGCTACTACGTCGCGCAGTACACCAACGTCGAAGTCAACTGGGGCATGGCCTGTGCGCTCGGCGGCGTGCTGCTGACAGCGACCCTGGTGCTGTACGCGATCTACCGCAAGGTCTCGAAGTCTGAACTGAGTCTCGGCTGATCAGGAAATGAAGATGTTCAAACTGCCCGACTTTCCCGCTTACTACACGCTGCTCGACAAGCTCGGCTGGTTCGCCCTGCGCGGCGGCGGCGTGGCCGTGCTGGCCTTTCTGCTGCTGCCGGTGGTGGTGATCATTCCGCTGTCGTTCAGCGACTCGTCCTTCCTCGCCTACCCCATCGAGGGCTGGTCGCTGAAGTGGTACCGCGAGATGTTCGCCTCCAGCGACTGGTCGCGCGCCACCCGCAACAGCTTCATCGTCGCGCCGCTGGCCACGCTGCTGGCCACGACCCTGGGCACGCTGGCGGCCATGGGCCTGGCCCACACCAAGTTCATGGGCAAGAGCTTCATCACCGGCCTGCTGATCGCGCCGATGGTGGTGCCCATCGTGGTGGTCGGTGTCTCGACCTACCTGTACTTCGCGCGCTGGGGCCTGAACGACTCCTACCTGGGCCTGATCCTGGTGCACGCCGCGCTGGGTGCGCCGTTCGTCGTGACCACCGTGCTGGCCACGTTGCAGAGCTTCAACCAGAACCTGGTCAAGGCCAGCCTGAGCCTGGGCGCCAGCCCGCTGGAGACCTTCTTCCGCGTGACGCTGCCGGTCATCGCACCGGGCGTGATCTCGGGCGCGCTGTTCGCCTTCGCCACCTCGTTCGACGAAGTGGTCGTGACCCTGTTCCTCGCCGGCCCCGAGCAGGTGACGCTGCCGCGCCAGATGTTCACTGGCATCCGCGAAAACATCTCGCCCACCATTGCCGCCGTCGCCACGCTGCTGATCCTGTTCACCACCGCGCTGATGCTGACGCTGGAGTGGCTGCGCGGTCGCCGCAAGTAAACACGATTCAGACGACGACTCCCACATGCCCTTCACCACCGACACCACACTCACCGGCCAGCACGCCAAGCTGGTGCCCCTGCGCTCCGAGCACCACGACGATCTGGTCGAGGCGGTGCGTGACGGTGAGCTCTGGAAGCTCTGGTACACCGCCATCCCCACGCCCGAGGGCATGGCCGCCGAGATCCAGCGCCGCCTGGGCTTGCAGAAGACCGGCAGCATGTTGCCCTTCGCCGTGCTGGACCCCAGCGGCAAGGCCGTGGGCATGACGACCTACATGAACATCGACGCCGGCAACCGCCGCGTCGAGATCGGCTCCACCTGGTACCGCAGCGCGGTGCAGCGCAGCCCGATCAACACACAATGCAAGCGCCTGCTGCTGGCCCACGCTTTCGAGGTACTGGACTGCATCGCGGTCGAGTTCCGCACCCACTGGTTCAACCAGCAAAGCCGAAAAGGCATCGAACGCCTGGGCGCCAAACTCGACGGCGTGCTGCGCAGCCACCAGATCAACCCGCACCCCGGCGCCAAAGGCGCGCTGCGCGACACCTGTGTCTACAGCATCGTGGCGCACGAATGGCCCAGCGTGAAGGCGCATCTGGACTTCCAGCTGACACGCCCCCGTGCCTGAACCCATGAGTGAACCCACCGCGTTCCACCAGCCGCTGGGCGGCAATGAGATGCCGCGCTTTGGCGGCATCGCCAGCATGATGCGGCTGCCGGTGGCCACCTCGGCCGTGGGCCTGAACGCCGGCTTCATCGGCGTGCCGCTGGACATCGGCACCAGCCACCGCCCGGGGGCGCGCTTCGGCCCGCGCCAGATCCGCGCCGAGTCCTGCCTGATCCGCCCCTACAACATGGCGACCGGTGCCGCGCCGTTTGACGCGCTGCAGGTGGCCGACCTGGGCGACGTGCCGATCAACACCTACCACCTGCTGAAGTCGGTCGACATCATCGAGCAGCACTACAAGCCCATCATCGACGCCGGCTGCATTCCGCTCACGCTGGGCGGTGACCACACCATCGCCCTGCCCATCCTGCGCGCCATGAAGGCCAAACACGGCCCGGTGGCGCTGATCCATGTGGACGCCCACGCCGACGTCAACCCCGACATGTTCGGCGAGCGCATCGCCCACGGCACGCCGTTCCGCCGCGCGGTGGAAGAAGGCCTGCTGATCGGCGACAAGGTCTGGCAGATCGGCCTGCGCGGCAGCGGCTATTCGGCCGAAGACTTCGACTGGCCGCGCCAGCAGGGCTTCACCATCGTGCCGGCGCACGAGGTCTGGTGGCAGTCGCTCGCGCCGCTGATGGCCGACATCCGCGCGAAGATCGGTCCGGACACACCCACATACCTCAGCTTCGACATCGACGGCATCGACCCGGCCTACGCCGGTGGCACCGGCACACCCGAGATCGGCGGCCTGAACGTGCCGCAGGCGCTGGAAATCGTGCGCGGTTGTCGCGGCCTGAACCTGGTCGGCTGCGACCTGGTCGAGGTCTCGCCCGCCTACGACACCAGCGGCAACACCGCGCTGCTGGGCGCCAACCTGCTGTTTGAAATGCTGTGCGTGTTGCCCGGCGTGGCCTACCGCTGAACCCGAGGAATCCCCCATGAGCCGCCCGCAAGCCGTCCCCACGGTCCAGATCTCCAACGACCGCGTGATCGTCACCGAATGGCGTTTTGCCCCGGGCGCCGAGACCGGCTGGCACCGCCACGCACACGACTACGTGGTCGTGCCCATGACCGGCGGCGAGCTGCTGCTGGAAACGCCCGACGGCAACCGCACGGCCCCGCTGACGCCGGGCCAGTCGTACACCCGCAATGTGGGCGTGGAGCACAACGTCATCAATCCCACCGGGCACGAAGTGGTGTTCGTTGAGATCGAGATGCGTTGAGGCCGCACTGTCACACTTGCGCACCGCCTCTCCGACACGGTCTCTTTCCCCAGGCCCCAAGCCCCCAACGCGCGCCCCGGCGCGAATCACCAACATGCCATTCGCCCGCCTCTTCCTGTTGAGCATCGCACTGCCCGTGGTGGCCTCGGCCCAGACGGCGCCGCTGGTGGTCGCCAATTTCGGTGGTGCCAACGGCAAGGCCCAGGAAGTCGCGTTCCTCAAGCCCTTCGCCCGCGAGTCGAACACGGCCGCCCAGGGCGTGGAGTACGACGGTGACCTCGGCGCGGTGCGCAAGATGGTGCAGGCGAAGAAGCCCACCTGGGACGTGGTCGAGGTGGAGTCGTCGGAGCTGACCGTGGGCTGCAAGGAAGGTCTGTTCGAGCCCTTCGACAAGGCCCAGGTCAAGAACGCGTCGATGCTCATGCCCGGCAGCGTGCAGGCCTGCGGCGTCGGCGCCTTTGTGTGGTCGACCGTGATGGCCTACAACAGCGAGAAGCTGAAGACCGCGCCCACCAGCTGGGCCGATTTCTGGGACGTCAAGAAATTCCCCGGCAAGCGCGGCATGCGCAAGGGCGCCCGCTACAACCTCGAATTCGCGCTGATGGCCGACGGCGTGCACCGCCGCGATGTCTACGCCACGCTGGCCACCGAGGCCGGCCTGCAGCGCGCGCTCAACAAGCTGCAGCAGCTCAAGCCCCACATCGTCTGGTGGGAGTCCGGCTCGCAGCCGCCCAAGGCGCTGGCCAGCGGCGAGTGGGTGATGAGCACCGCCTACAACGGCCGCATCTCGGCCGCCGTGACCGACGGCGCCGGTGGCCTGACCATCGCCTGGAACGACGCCATCTACGACCTCGACTACTGGGCCATCGTCAAGGGCTCGCCACGCGCCGACCAGGCGCGTGCCTTCGTGAACTTCGCGACCTCGGACCAGGCACAGCTGGCCTTCTCGCGCGAGATCACCTACGGGCCGACCAACTACAACGCGATCCTCGCCTACGACACCGGCCGCAAGCGCGTGCCCGACGACAAGCACCTGATCGACCTGTCGATGGCGCCCAGCGACCTGCCCTCGGCCCCTGGCAACCTGCGCCGCTCGCTGGCCTTCAGCCCGTCGTACTGGGTGGCCAACGGTGCGCCGATCGAGAAGAAGCTGGCCGATCTGCTCAAGTAGAACCCGTTCGATTTCCCGCCCGGCCGGTGGTGTTTCAATACCTCCCGGTCGCAATTGTTTAACAAGTTAAATAAAATCCTCCCATCGCATCCAAGGAGACCCGCATGGACATGAAGACTTCCCCCCTGGCCCTGCTCAAGGACCCGACCCTGCTCAAGACCGACGGCCTGATCAACGGCGAATGGGTCCAGGGCGCCAGCCGCTTTGACGTGCTCGACCCGGCCACCGGCCTGAAGCTCGCCGACGTCGCCAACCTCGGCCCGGCCGACGCCGAGAAGGCCATCGCCGCGGCCAACGCCGCCTGGGGCCCCTGGAAGAACAAGACCGCCAAGGAGCGCAGCATCATCCTGCGCAAGTGGTTCGACCTGCTGATGGCCAACCAGGACGACCTGGGCCGCCTGATGACCGCCGAACAGGGCAAGCCGCTGGCCGAAGCCAAGGGCGAAGTCGCCTACGGCGCCAGCTTCGTCGAGTGGTTTGCCGAAGAAGCCAAGCGCGTCAACGGCGAGACCCTGCCGCAGTTCGACAACAACCGCCGCCTGATGATCCTCAAGCAGCCGATCGGCGTCTGCGCGGCCATCACGCCCTGGAACTTCCCGCTGGCCATGATCACGCGCAAGGTCGCGCCCGCGCTGGCCGCCGGCTGCCCGGTGGTCATCAAGCCCGCCGAGCTGACCCCGCTGACCGCCCTGGCCGCCGCCGAGCTGGCCATCCGCGCCGGCATCCCGGCCGGTGTGCTCAACATCGTCACCGCCGACGACCAGAACTCGATCGCCGTGGGCAAGGCGATCTGCGCGTCGGACGTGGTGCGCCACATCAGCTTCACCGGCTCGACCGAAGTCGGCCGCATCCTGATGGCGCAGAGCGCGCCGACGATCAAGAAGATGTCGCTGGAACTCGGCGGCAACGCGCCCTTCATCGTGTTCGACGACGCCGACCTCGACTCCGCCGTCGAAGGCGCCTTCGCCAGCAAGTACCGCAACGCCGGCCAGACCTGCGTCTGCTCCAACCGCCTGTATGTGCAGGAAGGCGTGTACGACGCCTTCGTCGAGAAGTTCGCCGCCAAGGTCAAGACCGCCAAGGTCGGCAACGGCTTCGACGACGGTGTGAACCAGGGCCCGCTGATCGAGGAAGCCGCGCTGCAGAAGGTCGAGCGCCACGTGGCCGACGCGCAGGCCAAGGGTGGCCGCGTGCTGGTCGGCGGCAAGCGCCTGGAAGGCCAGTTCTTCGAACCCACCGTGGTGGCCGACGCCACGGCCGACATGCTGTGCGCCCGCGAAGAGACCTTCGGCCCCTTCGCGCCGGTGTTCAAGTTCAAGACCGAGCAGGAAGCCATCGACGCCGCGAACAACACCGAGTTCGGCCTGGCCAGCTACTTCTACAGCCGCGACATCGGCCGCATCACCCGCGTGAGCGAAGCGCTGGAGTACGGCATGGTCGGCGTGAACGTCGGCATCCTGGCGACCGAGCACGTCCCCTTCGGCGGCGTCAAGCAGTCCGGCCTGGGCCGCGAAGGCTCGCACTACGGCATGGACGACTACGTCGAAGTCAAGTACGTCTGCGTGGGCGACGTGCTCAAGTAAACTACGGCGCTCTGCGGGTGTAGTTCAATGGCAGAACGGCAGCTTCCCAAGCTTCATACGAGGGTTCGATTCCCTTCACCCGCTCCAGATTGCCAAGGGCCCTTCGGGGCCCTTTTGTCTGGCTGGCCGGCCGGGGATTGCCGATACACTGTGTCGAACTTTTGTATCAGTGTGTGACCGACACACGACCGGACCCCACCCCGCGATGACCCCCCCTTCCCCGCCTTCCCAGCGGCTGTTCAGGGACGAGGCCCTGGCCGCGCAGCGCACCCAGTTGCTGGGCCAGATCGTCCTGACCCCCCGCATTTCGATGCTCTGGCTGAGCCTGGTTGCCGCGGCGCTGGCGCTGGCCGTGATCCTCTTCCTCGCCTTTGGCAGCCACACCCGCCGCGTCACGGTCACCGGGCAGCTGATGCCGGCCGGCGGCCTGATCCGGGTGCACACGCCGCAGGCCGGCGTGGTGCTCGAAAAGCGGGTCGCCGACGGCCAGGTGGTGAAGAAGGGCGACATCCTCTATGTGCTCACCAGCGACCGCCAGGGCGACGGCGCGCGCGAGCTGCAGGCCGACATCGCGCGCCAGGTCGGCGCCCGCAAAGGCTCGCTCGAACAGGAAATCGAACGCTCGCGCAAGGTGCAGGACGACGAACTCGCCAACCTGCAGCGCCGCGCCGACACGCTGCGCGGCGAGTCCGCGGCGATCGCCGCCCAGATCGAACAGCAGAAGACCCGGCTGTCCATCGCCGAAGACACCCGCAAGCGCTACCAGAGCCTGGCCGACCAGGACTACATCGCGCGCGAAGAGCTGGTGCAGAAAGACATCGACCTGACCGAACAGCGCTCGCGCCTGCGCGGGCTGGAGCGCGACGCGCTGGGCGTGCAGCGCGAACTCGGGCAGGTGCAGCAGGACATCACCGCCACCCGCCTGCGCAACGCCAATCAGGTGGCCCAGCTCGAACGCGACGTGTCGGCCACCGACCAGCAGCTGACCGAGGTCGAGGCCCGTCGCCGCGTCGTGATCACCGCCCCCGAATCCGGCCGCGCCACCCTGGTGGTGTCCGAGGTCGGCCAGACCGTGGACGTGAACCAGGCCCTGCTCACGCTGGTGCCCACCACGGGCGAACTGCAGGCGCGGCTCTATGCGCCCAGCAGCAGCATCGGCTTCGTGCGCCCCGGTGATCAAGTGCTGTTGCGCTATCAGGCCTTCCCGTACCAGAAGTTCGGTCAACAGGAAGGCACCGTGGACACCGTCTCGACCTCGGCCGTGAACCCGAGCGAACTCGCCGGCCTGCCCGCCACCGGTCTGGCCGCGGGCGAGCCGGTGTTCGCGATCCAGGTCAGGCTCAAGGCCAGCACCATCGCTGCCAACGGCGAGCTGCGCCCGCTGCAGGCCGGCATGCAGCTGGACGCCGACATCCTGCAGGAACGCCGCAAACTCTATGAGTGGATGCTCGAACCCCTGTTCAGCGTGACCCGCCGCACCGCACCATGAGCACCAGCCCCTCCACCAACCCCGCGGGCTGGACCGACCGCCTGTCTTTCGGCCTGGGCCGCACCCTGCCCGTGATCCTGCAGACCGAGGCCGCCGAATGCGGCCTGGCCTGCCTGGCGATGGTGCTCAACCACCACGGCTCGGCGACCGACCTGGCCGCCCTGCGCGCCCGCCACACGGTGTCGCTGACCGGCGTCACCCTCGCCACGTTGACCGACATCGCCCAGCGCGAGCAACTGGGCACCCGCGGCCTGCGGCTCGAACTGGACGAGTTGCCGCAACTGCGCCTGCCCGCCATCCTGCACTGGGACCTCAACCACTTCGTGGTGCTCAAGTCGGTGGCCGCCGGTCATGTGGTGGTGCACGACCCGGCCTTCGGCGAACGCCGTCTGAGCCTGGAGGAAACCTCGCGCCATTTCACCGGCGTGGCGCTGGAGGTCTGGCCCAACCCGGGCTTTGCGCCCAAGGAAGAAAAAACCCGCGTGCGGCTGACCCAGCTGATCGGCCAGGTCTCGGGTTTCTGGCCCTCGCTCACGCAGGTGCTGCTGCTGTCGCTGGCGCTGGAGGTGTTCGGTCTGGTCTCGCCGCTGTTCATGCAGTGGGTGCTCGACCATGTCGTGGTCGCGCGCGACACCCAGCTGCTGACCACGCTGGCGCTGGGCTTCGGCCTGCTGATGCTGATCCAGCAGGCGGTGGGGCTGCTGCGCTCCTGGCTGCTGATGGTGATCAACACCTCGGTGGGCCTGCAGTGGAAGGCCAATGTGTTCGCGCACATGACGCGGCTGCCGCTGTCGTACTTCCAGAACCGGCACCTGGGCGACGTGGTCTCGCGCGCCGGATCGGTCGACGAAATCCAGCGCACGCTCACGGCCGCGTTTGTCGAGGCGCTGTTCGACGGCCTGCTGGTGATCCTGACCCTGGTGCTGATGTTCGTCTACAGCCCGACGCTGGCGCTGGTGTCGCTGATCGCGGTCGCGCTGTACCTGGCCATGCGGCTGCTCTGGTACCGCCCGCTCTACGCGGCCTCGGAGGAGACGCTGGTGCGCGACGCCTCGCAGTCGACGCACTTCCTCGAAACCATCCGCGGCATGCGCGCGATCCAGCTGTTCGGCCGGCAGAACCAGCGCCAGGGCGCCTGGCAGACGCTGATGGTCAACGCGACCAACGCACACCTGAAGGTGCAGAAGCTGCAGATCTTCTACCGGCTGCTGCGCGGCCTGCTCAGCGGCGGCTTCATGGTGCTGATCGTCTGGCTGGGCGCGCGCCAGATCCTGGCGACCGAACTCACGGTCGGCATGCTGATGGCCTTCCTCGCCTACCGCGGCCAGTTCGACACCCGCGTCACGGCACTGATCGACAAGGCCATCGACCTGAAGATGCTGCGCCTGCACGCCGAGCGGCTGGCCGATCTGGTGCTCACGCCCGCGATGCCACAAGCCCAGAGGCTGAGCGCGCGCGACCTGACCGCGGCGGCGGACCAGGGACAAGGCCCCGCATTGAAGCTCGACGCGCTGCGCTACCGCTACGCCGACCTGGCGCCCTGGGTGCTCGACGGCCTGTCGCTGGACATCCGCCCGGGCGAGGTGGTCGCGATCACCGGCCGCTCCGGCTGCGGCAAGACCACGCTGATCAACCTGCTGCTGGGCACCTATGCACCGCTGGAAGGCCAGATCCGGGCCGACGGCGTGCCGCTGTCGCAGATCGGCATCGAACGCTGGCGCCAGGGCGTGGCCACCGTGATGCAGGACGACAGCCTGTTCGCCGGTTCGATCGCCGACAACATCGGCTTCTTCGACGCCCAGCCCGATTTCCCGTGGATGGTCGAATGCGCCAGCATGGCCGCGCTGCACGGCGACATCGAAGCCATGCCCATGGGATACCAGACCCTGATCGGTGACATGGGCACCGTGCTCTCGGGCGGCCAGAAGCAGCGCCTGCTGCTGGCCCGTGCACTCTACAAGCGCCCGCGCCTGCTGATCCTCGACGAAGCCACCAGCCACCTCGACCTCGAATCCGAAGCCCAGGTGAACCAGGCCATCGGTGCCTTGCCGGTCACGCGCATCGTGATCGCCCACCGCCCCGAAACCCTGCGCTCGGCGCAGCGGGTGGTCGAGATGCAGGGCGGCCGGGTCGCCTTCGACGGCACGCCCGAGGGCTATTTCGCCCGGGTGGCCGAGCGCTCGCAGCAGGCCCGGCATGGGTGAGTACCGCATGACGCGCCCCGCCCTTTCCCTGACCCGCACCGCCCTGGCCCTCTCGCTCGCGGCGCTGGCCGCGACCGCGCAGGCGCAGCCGGGCGAAAAGCCGCTGCGCCTCACGCCGATGCTGGCGCAACCGCCGGTGGTGGTGCCGGAAGCGCCCGAGCCCGCCGCCCACTGGGCCGCACAGGCCGAGCGCTGGCAGCCCGGCGGCGATGCCTGCGGCGCCACGCAGAATCCGCCCTGGGAGCGGCTGACGCTCGGCGACGCGCTGGCGCTGACGCTGTGCAAGAGCCCGAGCCTGAGGCAGGCGATCGCCGACGTGGCGGCCCAGTCGGCCAATGTCGAACTTGGCGAGGTCGCGTTCTGGCCCAGCTGGAGCGCCAACCTCGAATACAGCAGCGCGCGCAATTTCAACTCCACGGGCAGCTCTGGCCGAACCCTCGGAGCGTCGGTCGGTCTGTCCTGGGCACTGTTCGACTTCGGCCAGCGCAGTGCCGGCCTGCGGGAGGCCCGCTTCGGACTGGCCGCCGCGATGGCGACACAAGGCAACGCCCTGCTCGAATCGGTGCGGGAAGTGACGCGCCTGTATGGCGAAGCGGTGGTTGCCTCCGCAGCCCTGGACGCCGCCATCGAGGCCGAAGCCACCGCCACCCAGACGGCCGCCGCTGCGCAGGCCCGCCACGAAGCGCAGGTCGGCAGCCAGATCGACCGCCTGCAGGCCCAGACCGCGCTGGCCCAGGCCACGCTGGAGCGGGTGCGAGCCCAGAGCGGCTGGGAGAGTTCGCGCGGAAAGATCGCGCTGGCGCTCGGCGGTGATGTGGAGCAACCATTGCGGCTGGCCGAATGGACGGCCTGGACACGCCCCGGCAAGGAGCTGCCGGACCTGTCCCAGCTGCGCCGCGAAGCGCGCAGCCAGCACCCGAAACTGCGGGCCGCACAGGCCCAGGTGGATGCGTTGCAGGCGCGGCTGGAAACCCTGCAGGCGCAGGCCCGTGGCTCGGTCACCGTCAGTGCCAGTGGCGGCAGCTCGCGCAACTGGGGGGCGGCCGGCAACGGCAACATCCCGACCGCCAACGCCGCGGTGATCGCGTCGATTCCGCTGTTCAACGGCCGGGAGTCGTCGGCACAGCAGGCCCAGGTGATGGCGCAGAAGAGCGCGAAAGAAGCCGAACTGGAGAGCACGCGCCGCGATGTGGACAGCCAGCTCTGGCAGGCCCACCAGGCGCTGCTGACCAGCCGCCAGAGCCTGCTCGCCAGCGAACGGCTGCTGGTCTCGGCCAGCGGCACCTACCGCGTGGCGCAGGGCCGGTACAAGGCGGGCGTGGGCTCGGTGCTGGAGCTGCTGAATGCCCAGTCGGCCCTGGCGGACGCACGGCGCCAGCGGGTGGCCTCCCTGGTCGACCAGCTCTCCGCCCGCACCCAGCTGGGTCTCGCGGCCGGGCGCGCGGGTCTCTGAACGCCTGGACCCCTGAGACCCGAAAACAAAAAAAGCACCCGAGGGTGCTTTTTCTGTTTGACCTGTCGTCCGGATGCCGGATCAGGGAACCTGCGCCGGGGGCGGCGTCGTGGTGCCGCAGGTCGGCTTTGGCTCACAGGTCGTCGTGGTGGTGCAGGTCGGCTTCGGCTCACAAGTGGTGGTCGTGGTGGTGCAAGTCGGCTTCGGCTCACAGGTCGTGGTCGTGGTCGTGCAGCTGGAGCGGTAGCCCCAC
Source organism: Hydrogenophaga sedimenti (assembly GCF_051857515.1). Classification (NCBI taxonomy): domain Bacteria; kingdom Pseudomonadati; phylum Pseudomonadota; class Betaproteobacteria; order Burkholderiales; family Comamonadaceae; genus Hydrogenophaga; species Hydrogenophaga sedimenti. The sequence goes on along the minus strand of NZ_JBPZHA010000013.1, from coordinate 8,786 downwards.
CAGCACCAGAACCAGCCGCCAGCCACATCACCCATTTCTTGGTTGTTCAGAACACGCACGTGATACTCCTTTTGGTGTTAACTCAAGCACAATCAACAACTTTAGTATACGTGTTGCTTCGTGAAAAAGTAAACACTTTGATACACACCGCTCGTCGGAACGACTACCAAAGACCTGTGACCCAGGGCCACCCCATCACACCAGCGGCACGCCCGTCTTGCTCTGGATGAACTCGCGCGTCACGCCGTCGGCCAGCTCCACCAGCTTCAGGCCTTCGGGCGTCACGTCCATCACGCCCAGGTCGGTGATGATGCGGTCGACCACGCCCTTGCCGGTCAGCGGCAGGGTGCACTGGGGCAGGATCTTCAGGTCTTCGGTGCCGTCCTTCTTCTTGGCCACGTGCTCCATCAGCACGATCACGCGCTTGACGCCGGCCACCAGGTCCATGGCGCCGCCCATGCCCTTGACCATCTTGCCGGGGATCATCCAGTTGGCCAGGTCACCCTCGGCCGTCACCTGCATGGCGCCCAGGATGGACAGGTTGATCTTGCCGCCGCGGATCATCGCGAAGCTCTCGTGGCTGCCGAAGATGGCCGAGCCCTTCATGGTGGTCACGGTCTGTTTGCCGGCGTTGATCAGGTCGGCATCCACCTCGTCTTCGTAGGGGAAGGGGCCGATGCCCAGCATGCCGTTCTCGCTCTGCAGCCACACCTCGACGTGGTCGGGCACGTGGTTGGCCACCAGCGTCGGGATGCCGATGCCGAGGTTCACATAGAAACCGTCCTGCAGTTCTTTCGCCGCACGCGCGGCCATCTGGTCTTGGGTCCAAGGCATGTCGTGCTCCTTACTTGCGGTCGCGGGTGGTGCGCTTCTCGATGCGCTTTTCCGGGGTGGGGTTGTGCACGATGCGGTGCACGTAGATGCCGGGCAGGTGCACGTCGTCGGGCGCGATCTCGCCAGTGGGGACGATGCGCTCGACCTCGACGATGCAGATCTTGCCGGCCATGGCGGCGGCCGGGTTGAAGTTGCGCGCCGTCAGGTTGAAGCGCAGGTTGCCCGACTTGTCGGCCACGTCGGCCTTGACCAGCGCCACCTCGGGGAACAGCGCGTGCTCCATCACGTAGGTCTCGCCGCCGAACTCGCGCAGCTCCTTGCCTTCGGCCACCAGGGTGCCGACGCCGGTCTTGGTGAAGAAGGCCGGGATGCCGGCGCCGCCGGCGCGCAGCTTCTCGGCCAGCGTGCCCTGGGGCGTGAATTCGAGTTCGAGTTCACCGGCCAGGTACTGGCGCTCGAACTCCTTGTTCTCGCCCACGTAGGACGAGATCATCTTCTTGATCTGGCGCGTCTGCAGCAGCTTGCCCAGACCGAAGTCGTCCACGCCGGCGTTGTTGGAGATGGCGGTCAGGTTCTTGACGCCCGAATCGCGCAGGGCGTCGATCAGGGCCTCAGGGATGCCGCAGAGGCCGAAGCCGCCGACCGCGATCAGCTGGCCGTCGGCCACCACGCCCTGGAGGGCTTCGGCCGCGCTGGGATAGATCTTGTTCACGTGAAAAGACTCCAGTGGTTGAACAAACAGGGATCGAGAAAATCGAGTGGCTGGACGATACTACGTATCTGCATACGTAGTTCGACCTAATGGCTAACCCGAACAGCACTCCGCCGAACGCCGCCCCCGAGGACATCGGCTACCGTCTCGCCTTCGACCTGGCACCCGTGGGTCTGGCCATCTCGCGCCAGCGCACCATGGTGGACTGCAACCAGGCACTGTGCGAAATGTTCGGCGCTGCGCGCGAGCAATTGGTGGGCCAGAGTTTCCGCATCCTCTACCCCAGCGCCGACGAGTACGAGCGCACCGGCGCGCGCATCGTGCCCATCCTGGGACGCGGCGGCACCTACGCGGACGAACGCATCATGCAGCGGCTGGACGGACGTTTCAAGGGCGAGACCTTCTGGTGCCACGTGACCGGGCGCGGGCTGGACCCGTCCGACCCGCATGCCGCAGGCATCTGGAGTTTCGAGGACCTGAGCGCGCGCCGGACGGTGGGCGCCGCGCTGACGCCGCGCGAACGCGAGGTGGCCGCCTGTCTGATGGACGGCCTGACCAGCAAGGAGATCGGCAAGCGGCTGGGCATCAGCCACCGCACGGTGGAGATCCACCGGGCGCGGCTGATGCGCAAGTACCAGGCGCACAGCACGCCCGATCTGGTGCACCGATTGCTCGGCTAACCCCCGCCGCGTTCTGGAACAGAGCACCTCGCTCCGGAAAGTTGGGTGCCATTCCATTCAAGTCAGCGTTTCACTGGGGTTGGTAGCCCGAGTCCTTGATGATCTTGGCCCAGACCTTCGAATAGGCACGTTCGCGGGCGGCCAGCTGCTCGCCGGTCATGTAGCCCACGCTCAGACCCATGGCGGTCAGCTTGTCTTTCACCTCGGGCACGGCAATCGCCTTCTGGATCGCGGCGCCCAGCTTGTCCAGCATCGCCTTGGGCGTGCCGGCCGGGGCGAACACGCCGTAGTACGGCACCTCTTCAAAACCGGCGAGGCCGAGTTCGGCGAAGGTCGGCACTTCGGGCATCGCCGCCTGGCGCTGGGTGCCCATGACGGCGACCACGCGCAGCTTGCCGGCCTTGTGGTTTTCGATGAAGTCGGGGATCGAGGCCACGCCGGCGGCGATCTGGTTGCCCAGCATGTCGGCCATCATGGGCGCGCTGCCCCGGTACGGTGCGGCCACCAGGTCCAGTCCGTTCTTCCTGGCGATCTCCTGCACCAGGAATTGAGGCACCGAGGCCGGCGCCGGAATGCCGACCGAACCCTTGCCCGCGCCCTGCTGGCGCACCCAGTCCAGATAGGCCTTGTAGCCCTGCACCGGCGTGCCACCCGACACCGCGATGGCATTCACGAAGGTGGCGAAGCCCGCCACCGGCACGAAGTCCTTGGCCGAGTCGTAACCCGGGCTCTTTACCACCATCGGCAGGATGGTGATGGTGTGGTCGTGGCTGAGGAACAGGGTGTGGCCGTCGGGCGCCGCCGCCTTGAGGGCCTGCGCCGCCAGCTGGCCGCCGGCACCGGGCTTGTTGTCCACCACCACCGGGTTGCCCAGGTCGGCCTGCAGCCGCTCGGCCAGGATGCGGGCAATGGCATCGGTGCCGCCGCCCGGCGGAAAACCGACCAGCATTTTGGTGGTTGACGTCTGTGCCTGTGCACTGAATGCCATGCAGCCGACGGCGGCCAGCATGAGTGCAGAGAACGAACGGCGCTGGATTGAACGGGCAGATTTGTGCATGTGATGCTCCAATTGATTAAACAATGTTCAAAATTTTGAATAAGGTAATTTTTATCAAACCAGTTTTGACTCGATGAACAACTTCAGGGGCTGGTCGGCGAGACGACCTCGGCAGCCGTCCGGAAGCCCTCGACGGCCGTGGGAATGCCGCAGTAGATGGCCGCGTGCAGCAGCACTTCCTGGATTTCCTCGGCCGTGGCGCCGTTGTTCAGGGCACCGCCCACATGGCCCTTGAGCTCGTGCTGCTTGCCCAGCGCGGTCAGCATGGCGACCGTGATCAGGCTGCGGGTCTTGCGGTCCAGGCCTTCGCGCTGCCAGACATCGCCCCAGGCGGCGCGGGAGATGTGGTCCTGGATCGGCTGGGTGAAAGCCGTGGTGCCGGCCAGGGCACGGTCGACGAAGTCGTCGCCCATGACTTCGCGGCGGGTCTTCAGGCCTTGGTGGTATTGCTCGTCTTGCATGATTTGTTCCCCAGGTGTCAGAGTCGGATCCAGAGGCGAGGATAAGCTGGCCGATGCCCAGAACCCGACCGGAGACACCGATGAGCGAACGCTACCCCCTGCCCGACCTGAACACCCTGCCCGACGACCTCAAGGCCAAGATTCTGGAGGTCCAGGAGAAAGCAGGCTTCGTGCCCAACGTTTTCCTGGCGCTGGCGCGCCGACCGGCCGAGTGGCGTGCGTTCTTCGCCTACCACGACGCCCTGATGACCCCCGAAACGGTGGGCCGCACCTCGGGCCTGAGCAAGGGCGAGCGCGAAATGATCGTCACCACCACCAGCGCGGCCAACCACTGCCTGTACTGCGTGGTGGCGCACGGCGCGATCCTGCGCATCTACGAGAAGAAACCGCTGGTGGCCGATCAGGTGGCCGTGAACCACCGCAAGGCCGACATCCCGCCACGCCAGCGCGCCATGCTCGACTTCGCGATGAAGGTCTGCCTGGCCTCGCACGAGATCGACGATGCCGACTTCGAAGCCCTCGCCGCCCACGGCTTCAACGACGAAGATGCGTGGGACATTGCCGCCATCACCGCCTTCTTCGGCCTGTCCAACCGCATGGCCAGTTTCAGCGGGATGCTGCCCAACCCCGAGTTCTATCTGATGGGGCGGGTGCCGAAACAGAAATGAGCTGAATCAGCGTCCCAGCCGCGGCGGGTGCCCGGCGCCTTCGATCAGCGCCCGGGCCTGCTCGGACATCGGCACCGACTTCTGCTGCGGGAAATCGACCCAGACGATGGTGGCACCGCCGTTGGCGTAGACCGTCTTGGGGTCGTCGGTGCGCAGCATCTCGTGGAAGGTGTCGAACGAGGTCTTGCCCATCGTCCCCACGTAGGTGCGCACCAGCACATCGCCCGGAAACTCGAACTGCCGGATGAAGTTGCAGAAGGCGTTGACGATCACCGGTCCCTCGCCCTGCGGATCGGCCGGCAGACCCATGCCGAAGAACCAGTCCAGCCGCGCGATCTCCATGTAGCGGAAGTAGATCGTGTTGTTGACATGGCCCATGGCGTCCATGTCGCCCCAGCGGATGGGGACCACGATTTCGTGCACCAGGCGTTTCTCGGCAGGCAGTTCAAGTTTCATGGGCATTCCTCAGGTTTCGCCGCCGGGCCGCCCGAAGGCGAAACGCGCCCCTTGGAGGGCAGCGACCCGCGAAGCGGTGGAGCGTGGGGGTTCATCTGTGTGCGCGGATCGACGCCAGGATGCCGGCCACAAACAACACGCAGGCCAGCAACTGGGCCGTCGCCGGCCACTCCCCGTTCCAGGCGAAGGCATAGATCAGAGCAAACACGGTTTCGCTCACGACCAGCTGCCCCGCCAGACTGGTGCTCAGCCGCCGGCTGGCGACGTTCCACAGCACCGAGGCGATCCAGGCCGAACCGATCCCGGTGAAGGTGCAGACAAAAACGAAGATTCCAAGCCCCGGGTGCGACAGCAGTTCGTTCCAGGGCGTGCCCCAGCCCAGCCAGATCACGAGCCCGCCGAGACCGGCCGCCAGGCCCAGCCAGTTGGCCCATGCCATGGACTTGACGTCCGGGTGGCGACGGATCCAGCGGGCATTCAGCATGCCGAAGGCCAACCAGCTCAGCATGGCGCCGGTGGCCAGCAGCATGCCGCGCCAGAAATGGCCCGTGCCACCGGCGTCCACCTCGGCCGAGGTGACCTGGATCATCAGCGCCATGCCGGCCGCGGTCAGCACCAGGCCCGGCAGCAGGGCGGCCCAGCGCAGGTGCGCCGGTTTGCCCAGCAGCATCATCCACAGCGGCAAGGTGCCGATCACCAGTGCCGGCAGCGGCGCGCCGGCGTCGGCGATGCCGTAGACCAGCAGCAGGTAATAGCCGGTGTAGCCCAGCAGGCTCAGCCACACGGCGGCACGGGCCTGCGCCGCGTCGGGCCAGAGCGCCACCCGGGCACCCGGGAGCGCGCGCAGCGTCTGCCACAACAGCCAGACGAGCGAAAACAGGCCGCAGGCGATGAAGCGCCCGGCCGTGTAGTCCGCCGATGAAAAGCCGGGCGCCACCAGCGGCGCCACAAAGGTCGTTCCCCAGAACGCACCCGTACCCAGGCCGGCGGCGATGCCCGCCGCCATGCCGGACGGCAGACCCGCCGGGGAGCGTTCAGACACCGAAACCGTCATCCGCCGCGATCACCGCTCCGTTGACAAAGTGGCTCTCGTTGCTGGCCAGCATGACCAGGATCGCGTCGAGATCCGCGGGCTGCCCGACGCGTTTGCGCGGCAACATGTTGATCAGCTTCTGGCCCTGCTCGGTCTGCCAGTGCTGGTGGTTGATCTCGGTGTCGATGTAGCCGGGGCAGATCGCATTGACGTTGATGCCGAACTTGCCCCACTCGACCGCCATGGCCTTGGTCATCTGCACCACGGCGGCCTTGCTCATGCAGTACACGCCGATCTGCGGCAGCACCTTCAGGCCGGCCATCGACGCGATGTTGATGATGCGGCCACCGACGTAGGTGCCGGGCGCAGCGCCCTTGGCCCGGGCCAGCATGCGCTTGGCGACCTCTTGCGCGACGAAGAACGCACCCTTGGTGTTGGTGTTGAACACGAAGTCGTAGTCCTCTTCGGCCACGTCCTGCAGGCGCTGCGTGGTGCTCACCCCCGAGTTGTTGACCAGGATGTCGATCGGCCCGACCTCGGTCTCGGCGTGCGCGATCGCCGCCTTGATCGACGCCAGGTCGGTCACGTCCAGCGCGACCACATGGGCATCCCCCCCTTCGGCCTCGATGTGCGCGCGCAGCGCCATCAGGCGGTCGGTGCGGCGGCTGGCCAGCACCACGGCCGCGCCGGCCTTGGACAGGGTCTTGGCAAACTGCTCGCCCAGGCCGCCCGAAGCGCCGGTGATCAGGGCCACGCGGCCCGAAAGGTCAAGGCTGTAAGCCATCTAGAGATACTCCTCGAAAGACAGTGCACGGGTCGCCAAGGCGGCCCCAGTGGCGGGGATTGTGCGCCATCGGCCACTAGAATCCGTCACGACCACGACAGGCCACAGGGCATCGGTGCCCCGGCCACTCACAGAGGAAGACCCGACACATGAGCCCCGAAGAGATCCTGAGCACCTACGGCCCGCGCGAGGCGATGGAATACGACGTGGTCGTGGTGGGCGGCGGGCCGGCGGGCCTGTCCACCGCGATCCGCCTCAAGCAGCTGGCCGCCGAGAAAGGCTCGGAAGTCAACGTCTGCGTGCTGGAGAAAGGCTCCGAGCCCGGCGCCCACATCCTCTCGGGCGCCGTGATGGACCCGCACGCCATCACCGAACTGTTCCCCAACTGGAAAGAGATGGGCGCGCCGCTGAACCAGCCCGTCACGCACGACGACCTGCTGGTGCTGACCGAGACCGGCGCCACCCGCACGCCCGAATGGCTGATGCCGCGCAACTTCCACAACCACGGCTGCTACGTGATCAGCCTGGGCGCGGTGAGCAAGTGGCTGGCCGAGCAGGCCGAGGCCCTGGGCGTGGAGATCTTTCCCGGCTTCACCGCCGCCGAGGTGCTCTACCACGACAACGGCTCCGTCAAGGGCGTGGCCACCGGCAACCTGGGCGTGGGCAAGGACGGCGAGCCGACCGAGAACTTCCAGATCGGCATGGAACTGCACGCCAAGTACACCGTGTTCGCCGAAGGCGCCCGCGGCCACCTGGGCAAGCAGCTGATCGCCAAATACAAGCTGGACGACGGCAAGGACGCCCAGACCTTTGCCATCGGCATCAAGGAACTGTGGGAAGTGCCGGCCGAGAAGGCCAAACCCGGCATGGTGGTGCACACGGCCGGCTGGCCGCTGGGCGACGACGCCTTCGGCGGCGGCTTTCTCTACCACCTCGAAGGCAACAAGGTCACGCTCGGTTATGTGATCGGGCTGGACTATCAGAACCCCTGGCTCTCTCCGTTCGAAGAGATGCAGCGCTGGAAGACCCACCCCAGCATCAAGGCCCACATCGAAGGCGGCCGGCGCCTGAGCTACGGTGCCCGCGCCCTGAACAACGGCACGCCGCAGGCCTTGCCCAAGACGGTGTTCCCGGGCGGTGCGCTGGTCGGCTGCGACGCCGGCTTCCTCAACGCCGCCCGCATCAAGGGCAGCCACGCGGCGATCAAGAGCGGCATGCTGTGCGCCGAGGCGGCATTCGACGCCGTGGCCTCCGGCCGCCAGAGCGACGAACTCAACGCCTTCCCGGTGGCCTTCGCGCAGAGCTGGCTGTACGAGGAGCTCTGGACCTACCGCAACTTCAAGAACTGGTTCAAGAAGGGTGCGCTGGTGGGCAAGCTGATGACCGGCATCGAGCACTGGTTCCTGCCCAAGGTGGGCGTGAAGACCCCGCCCTGGACACTGCACAACACGACCAGGGACCACACCAAGCTGCGCCCCGCCAACGAGATGCCGCAGATCAGCTACCCCAAGCCCGATGGCGTGATCACCTTCGACCGGCTCTCCAGCGTGTTCGTGTCCAACACCAACCACGAAGAGAACCAGCCGGCGCACCTGACGCTCAAGGACCCGACGGTGCCGGTGAAGATCAACCTGGCGAAGTACGCCGGCCCCGAGAGCCGCTACTGCCCGGCCGGGGTGTACGAGTTCGTGAACAAGGACGGGGCCGACCAGCTGGTGATCAACGCGCAGAACTGCGTGCACTGCAAGACCTGCGACATCAAGGACCCGACCCAGAACATCGTCTGGGTCACGCCCGAAGGTGGCGGCGGACCCAACTATTCGGGCATGTAACCCGCACCGACACAACCAGGCCACCTTCGGGTGGCCTTTTTTCTGGGCCGGCGTTGTCATTCGGGCACACCCGCGACCACAAGCGGGCACGCAAGGCGCTCAGGGCTGGCGCACGCAGGGCGTTACAACTATTCTCCACGCGAGCCCTAGGGATGGTGTTCAAAACACGTTTAGCGCCAGCCGATAGCGGGCGGCTTGCCACGACATGAAACAGCGCGACTCGGAATCAGCGAATTCAACGCAGTTTCTGCGTTTGCACCGCCCGTTTT